>JBAXBG010000158.1:0-8674 GCA_037142115.1 Verrucomicrobiota bacterium
TGATGGGCAAGTGCTATCCGCTGGTTGCCGATGCGGAAGGTTATGTGAAAATCCGCCTCACCCCCGCGCCTTTATTCATCCGCTCCGCAGCACCCGAGAAGCTCGTGACCGCGTTGAAGGATGCTGAGGTGAGCGGTGCGGGAACCAGCGTGAAAACCTCCTTCCTGCCGACCCGTGATGGAAGTATTGCCGCGAAACTGGAGAACCTGACCGGACGCAAACAGGCCGGCGAAATCGTGCTCAACGGCCAAAAGACCCCCTTCAGTCTGGAGCCGATGAAGACCGGATCGATCTCGCTCAGCAAAAACGCCAAACCGGAATTCGGGAAAATGTATCAGTGGAAAAATAACTACACCCTTGCTGTCAATGGCAGGCAGGAGCCCGAGAAGTCATGGGACATGGCATACTTCTATGTCCCGCATATCACCGGCGCTCCCGAATGGGACAAGATCCCGGCCATCCCGATGACCAACCTGTACCGCCCGCTCATCAATCTCAAGCAGACTCCCGGCGGCCACAAGGGCGACATCGAGGCGTCGTTCAAAGTCGCCTGGGACGAAAAGAATTTCTATCTCCACCTGGAGGCACAAGACGATGTCTTCAACCCGAGCAATCCCGAGTTCTGGAGTTCGCAAGAGAGCCGGCAAAAGGCCTTGTATATGCTCGACGGCTGCCTTGAGGTCTATTTCGACTGCGGCGCGAACGGCCGTCTCCGCCAGGGCGGCTTCGACCTCGACGATTACCGCTACGACTTCTGCACCGGCAACCCCGAGGGCAAAAGCGGCCCCGGGCTGGTCAACCGGCTCCAGGAAGCGTTCCTGGAATACGCCGGCGGCGTCGGTGTCATGCCGTCCAAGGCGCAAGCCGCGAAAGGGATCCAATGCGAGTTCACCCGCATCTCGCCAACCCGCTACGCCTACACTATCACCTTCGAGCAGAAACACCTCGAACCGCTGCATCTCCAAAAGGGATCAATCGCCGGCTTCGGGCTCTATCTGCACGACCGGATGGACGACGGCACATCGGGGTCCAAGGGGCTCTCATTGGCCACCGAGCCGGGCGCGCATTGCGACGCCAAGCCGCAGCTCTGGCCGCTCATGATCCTTTCAGAATGAAATGCGGGTCGCCGAGCGTAAGCGTCCTAACTCTGGATCCAGTCACCCTAGCAATCAGGGGGAGGTGAGTGCGGGCAGCGGCGACGGCGCGAGACGGAAGAAGCGTGACTTGACCGTGGTGGTGGCGGGGATTTGAAGAAGGGAATTTGATGGTCGGATGCCACGCGGCGGTTCACCTTCGCGGGGTGAGGGAAGCCGATTATTTGCCGATGACGCGCGCGGAGATGGAGGCGCGCGGCTGGGCGGAGCTCGACGTGCTGCTGATCACGGGTGACGCGTATGTGGACCACCCGTCGTTCGGTGCGGCGATGATCGGGCGGGTGCTGGAGGCCGACGGCTGGCGGGTGGGGATCGTGGCGCAGCCGGACTGGCGGGATGTGGAGTCGATCCGGGTGATGGGTGCGCCGCGGCTGTTTGTCGGGGTGACGGCGGGCAATTTGGACTCGATGGTGTCCAACTACACGGTGGCGCGGCACAAGCGCAAGGTGGACGTTTACACGGCGGGCGGCGAAGCGGGGCGGCGGCCGAATCACGCGGCGGTGGTGTATTCGCAGCTGTCGCGGCGGGCGTTTCCGAGGGTGCCGGTGGTGCTGGGCGGGATCGAGGCGAGCATGCGCCGCGTCGCGCACTATGATTATTGGGAAAACCAGCTGCGGCCCTCGATTCTGATTTCCTCCAAGGCGGACCTGCTGGTCTATGGCATGGGCGAGCGCGCGGTGCGCGAGATCGCCCGGCGCCTCGACGGCGCGGCGGGGGACTGCGCGGCCGAGTTGGGCGGCATTGCGGGCACGGCCAGGTTGTTAGGCGCCAAGGCCAGCGCGGCGGCGGATTTCTCCGATGGGGTGGTCCTGCCGTCGTGGGAGGACTTGCAGGCGGACAATCAGCAACTCATGGCGCTAACCAAGCTGACTGAGGCCCAGCAGACGCCGTATTGCGGCAAGCGGCTGGTGCAGATGCACGGCAGCCGGGCGGTGGTGGTCGAGGCACCGGCGATGCCGGTGGATGGGCCGGAGCTGGACGCCTTGTATGAATACCCGTTCCAGCGCCAGGCGCATCCGTCCTATCAGGAGGCGGTGCCGGGGTTCGCGTCGATCAAGGATTCGGTGATCGTGTCGCGCGGGTGCGCGGGCGGCTGCACGTTCTGCGGGCTGGGGCTGCACCAGGGGAAGTTTCTATCAAGCCGGAGCGTGGCCTCGGTGTTGCGCGAGGTGCGCGGGCTGGGCGGGCGGCCATCGTTCCGCGGCACGGTGTCGGACCTGGGCGGGCCGACGGCCAACCTGTTTGGAGCGCGCAACGGCCACGTGGCGGCGTGCCGGGCCTGCCACCGTCCGAGCTGTTTGTGGCCGAGCATCTGCCCGCACTTTGAGATCAACGAGCGGCCGGGGCTGGAGATGTTGCGCGGGGCGCGGGCGGTGCCGGGGGTGAAGCATGTCTTTGTGCAATCCGGGATCCGGATGGATGTGGCCTTGCGCACGCCCGAATACCTCCGCGAGCTGGTGATCCACCATGTTTCCGGGCATCTCAAAGTGGCGCCCGAGCACCTCCAGTCGGACGTGTTGCGGCGGATGCGCAAGCCCGCCGGCGATTTTTCGGCGTTCCGCCAACGCTTCGCCGAAATCAGCGCCGAAGCCGGCAAGGAGCAATACCTGGTGCCGTATTTCATCTCCAGCTTCCCCGGATGCACCGAGCAGGAGATGGCCGTGGTGGCGGACTTCCTCAAGCGCGAGCGCTGGAATCTCCAACAGGTCCAGGATTTCATCCCGCTGCCGATGACCGCCGCCGCCGCGATGTATGTCACCGGGCTGGACCTGCTCAGCGGCAAGGCGATCCCGGTGATCCGCAACGCCGGCGACCGCGAAAAACAGAAGCGCATGCTGCACCCCAATCCGGCGGCCAGGAGCAAGCGGCCCGCGGCGGATCTGGACACGGTGGATTGAGCGGGGTTAATCTTGCCAAACGGGTTCGGGGCGTCAGCTTGGGCGCCGTTATGATGCAATCCTTGATCGAGACTTGGTTCAGTTGGGTTCACGAGTGGGGCTATGGCGGCGTGGTGCTGCTGATGGCCATGGAAAGCTCGATCTTCCCGGTGCCCAGCGAGCTGGTGGTGCCGCCGGCGGCGATTCTGGCAGCCCAGGGCGGCGCCATGACGGTGCCCGGAGTGATCCTGGCCGGCACCTTCGGCTCGTGGCTCGGATCGGCCATCACCTATTGGACGGCCCTGTTAGTCGGCCGGCCGGTGGTGATGCGCTTCGGCAAGTATTTTATGATGCCGCCGCACAAGGTCGAGCGGGCCGAGTTGTTCATGCACCGCTACGAAGGCGGCGGAATCTTCTTCGCGCGGCTGCTGCCGGTGATCCGGCATCTGATCTCGATCCCAGCCGGGATCATCCGCATGGGGTTCGGGAAATTCAGCGCGCTGACCGTGGTCGGTTCCGGCATTTGGTGCTGGGTGCTCGCCGTGTTAGGCCAAAAGGTCGGCAACCAGCTCGACCCGCGGCAAATGGCCGCGCTCAAACAAGGCCACGGCGTCGACCTCCACCACTTGATTGGCGCGGTCAAGCATGAAGCCCTGTGGATCATCGCCGCCGTGGCGGTGGTGGGCGTCCTGTATTTCGTGGCGATGCGCCTAACCGACAAGAACCGGGCGTGATCGCGGACCGCGAGTCTCCAGACTCGCCAGCGCCGCGGGGGTCATGAAGAGCGAGTCTGGAGACTCGCGGTCCGGCCGGCGGGGTGATTTGGGAGCGTGAGGTTGTCGCGGGTTTATCGCCGCTTTTTGCCGCCGCCGCCGGATTTCTTGCGCACCGGTTTGGGTGGGGAATCGTCGAGCAGGGCGGTGTAGATGTAGGGGAAGTTGTCGAGCTTGCGGCGCGGGATTTTTTGCTCGATGAAGATTTCGACGGACTTGGCGTAGTCGAGCTCGTCGGCGGTGAGGATGGTGAAGGCGTCGCCCTCGGCCTCGGCGCGGCCGGTGCGCCCGATGCGGTGGACGTAGTCCTCGGCGTTTTCGGGGACGCGGTAGTTGATGACGTGGGAGACGCCGGAGATGTCGATGCCGCGGGCGGCGACGTCGGTGGCCACCAGGATCTCAAACTCGCCGGACTTGAACCCGGCGAGGGCTTTCATCCGGTCGACCTGGTTGATATCGGAGTGCATGGCGGCGACTTTCTCCTGGCCGGTGGACTTGATCAGGTAGGTGAGCTGGTCGGCTTCCTTGCGGGTGCGGGTGAAGATCATCACCGAGTGGTAGTCGGTCTGCTTGAGCAGATCCAATAACAGTTCGTCGCGCTGGTCCATGGCCACCGGATAGAACGCGTGGGTTACGGTGGTGGGGATTGATGCGCGGGCGATTTCGATGCTCAGCGGGTCGGTGAGGCACCATTGGGCGAAGGTCTGGATAGCCGGCGGCATGGTGGCCGAGAAAAACAACGTCTGGCGGCCTTCCCACGGGCAGAGGTTGACGATCTTGCGCACTTGCGGCAGGAAGCCCATGTCGAGCATGCGGTCGACCTCGTCGAGGATGAGCACCTTGATTTCCCCAAAGCGCATGGTGGCGCGGTAAAAATGGTCGACCAGCCGGCCCGGGGTGGCGACCACGATGTCGGCCCCTGCGGCGAGTTGCTCGGCTTGGACTCCCAGGCCGACGCCGCCGTAGAGCAGGGCGACCTTGAGTCCGGTGTGCTTGCCGTATTTTTCAAACTGGCCGGCGACTTGATGGGCGAGTTCGCGGGTGGGTTCGAGGATGAGGATCTGCGGTTTGCCGAGCTTTTCGATCATCGAGAGCGTTGGCAGCGCGAAGGCGGCGGTTTTTCCGGTGCCGGTTTGGGACGCCCCGATGACGTCCTTTCCTCCAAGAATAACCGGAATGGCCTGCGCCTGGATCGGCGTTGGTGTGGTGTAACCGGACTCCTCAATGGCTTCCAGAACGGCTGCGGACAGCCCAAGTGTGTCAAATCCCATGCGGGGGCCTAAGTAGTGGCCGCAGCCACCGGGGTCAAGGGGCGATTGCACAAGTGTGCCGATCCATCAAAATTCGAGGCCCTCATTGCCCTCGATCCGTCCGTCGCGCATGCGCACGGTGCGGTCGCAGCGGGCGGCGAGTTCCGGGTCGTGGGTGGCGAGCACCAGCGTGCGGCCGCGCGAGCGCGCCCAGTCTAGCAAAATGGCGAAAACCCGCTCGCGGTTTTGCTCGTCGAGGGCACCGGTGGGCTCGTCGCACAGCAGCAGCTCGGGATCGTTGATGAGCGCGCGCACCAGGGCACCGCGCTGGCGCTCGCCGCCGGAGAGCTCGCGGACCCGCTGGCCGAGGCGGTGGTCGATGCCGGTGGCCACCGCCAGATCGTGGAGGCGGGCGAGTCCGGCGGCGCGCTTGCCGCCGGTGGCGACCAGGGGGACCAGGCAGTTCTCGGCCAGGGTGAGATCTGGCATCAGGTGGTGAAACTGGAACACATAACCGATGTGATGGCGCAGCAAGTTGAGGCGGGTGGCTTCCTCCGCCACCTCGCGGCCGGCGACCCGGACGGTGCCGCGATCCACGTTTTCGAGGCCGGAGATCACATTGAGCAGGGTGGACTTGCCGCAGCCCGACGTGCCGCACAGTGCGACGATTTCCCCCTGGGCCACGTTGAGAGAGACGCCTTTAAGCACTTCGATGCGCCCTCCGTCGAAGCTCTTCCAAACCTCGTCGATGCGCACTTGCGGCGTCATGTCAGGGTTTTCGGTCATTCGAATCGGAGTGCCTCGGCGGGGTTGAGGTTGGCGGCATACCACGCCGGATAGAACGCGCCGGCCAGCGCGGTGATGGCGGCCAGCGCCATCGCGCCGGCGACTTCCTGCCAGCCGATGCGCGGCTCGATGTAGCCCTGGAACTGTGGCACGGCGCGCAACAGATAGAGGCCGGCGCAGCTCAGGCCCCAGCCGGCGACCGTGCCGATGGCCGAGACCAGCAGCGACTCGCCGAAAATCATGCGCGCCACCTGGCCGCGGGAAAACCCGCAGACCCGGGCGATGGCCAGCTCCTTGATGCGCCCGAAGACCGACAGGATCATGGTGTTGGTGACGCTCAGGCCGCCTAACAAAAACGCGCAGCCGCCGACCACCCAGGCGGTGGTTTTCATGATCTTGAACTGGGTGTAGCTGCGGCTGAACTCGTCGTTTTCCAGCGCGATGAGGCGCGGGTGGTGTTGGGCGATCCAGGATTTCACGGCGGCCGAGTCCTGGCCGGCCGCCAGTGCCACGGTGATGACCGAGCAGACGCCGGGTTTGTGGAATGCCTTCTGGCAGGTGCGCAGCGGCATGAACACCCCGCCGTTTTCAAAGCCGTTTTCCATCCGCAGCACCCCGGCCACCGGATAGGAAACCTGGCCGAGTTCGATCCGGCCGCCGGCGCTGGCGTGCAGGAATTCGGCCGCCCGCTCGCCGAGCACCACGCCCTCGCCGTCGTCGCGGAAATCCTCCGCCCGGCCGTGCAGCCAGCTGCCCTTGGTCAGGCGGCTGTCGGACGCGCGGATGCCGAAGCAGGTGACCACCGGCCGGTCCGCCGCCGCGATGATCGTGAACAACACCGGCTGCGCCACTTTCACAAAAGGCTGGGCCTGGAGCTCGGCGGCCACGTCCTCCGGCACGTTGCTGAAGAACAGGTCCGACACGTTCTTTTCAAACACCACCATCTGCGAGTCGCTGCGCAGGATGCGCTCGAACATTTTCACCGCCCCGCCTAGCAAACCAACCACGCTCAGCATGGTGGCCACCCCCAGCGCGATGCCGGTCGCGCCGATGGCGGTGCGCACGCGGTGGCGCCGCAGGTTGGTGAAGATCATGCGCCACAAGCTCATGGAGGATTCGGGGTGGGTGAGGGGCCGACAGTCAACCGGCGGCGGAGATCGCCGACGGTTGCGGGCTAACGATTGCAGCAGGCAGCGCCACGCACAGCAATTCTAACATTCCCCAGCGTTCCGGCGGGCCCGGCAAGGCGGCCTGCACCCGGTCGCCGGTGGCGGCCAGGCGGTGGCAGCGCGCCACGGCGGCCTGCAGGCCCTCGGCGGCCACCAGATTCGGCCGCCCGAGCACCGCGTCGCGGCCGCCGGTCTTGCCGGTGGCCGATGCGGGCACGAGCACGTCCTTGAGGTCGTCGGCCGCCTGATAGGCCAGCCCGCGCAGCAGCGCCAGCCGGTCGAGCTGTTGGATCTCGCGTGGCGTTGCGCGGCCGAGGATCGCGGGCAGGACCACCGTCAGGCGGAGCAAATCGCCGGTTTTGCGCGCGGCGACCTCGCTGACCTCGGCGGCGTCCTGATCGGCGCGCCAGCCACTCAAATCATGGGCTTGGCCGCCGATGACACCATCGATGCCGAGGCGGGCGTCGACCCACTGTGCGGCCTGGGCGCGGCGGGCGGGGTGGGCGCGGTGGATGCCCTGCCAGAGCAGGGCGTAGCCGCGGTTGATCAGGGCGAGCGCGGCGAGCGTGGCGATGGATTCGCCGTGGGAGACATGCACGCAGGCCGCGCCGCGGCGCGTCCGGGCGTCGTCCATGGCGGGAAAATCATCAAAGACCAACGAGGCGGTGTGCAGGTATTCGATGCCGCAGGCCACCGCGCGCGCCGCGCCCTCGGTCATGCCCATTTCGATGCCGATCAGATAGGACGTCGCCGAGCGCACCAGCGATCCCGGGCGGGCTAGCAGATCGCGCAGGGCGGCGGCCAGCCGCGGTTCGGTCCGAGCCATGCCGCCCATGCCGTGGGTGAAGCTGGTGGCCATCAATTCGCGCACACATTCCGTGCGCAGTTGCCACCAGGAGTCGGGTGCGAGGATCATGCAGCTTGGGGATTACTTCACCTTGCCGGTGACCTGGAAGTTCACCACGAGTTGTGGGTCCACCGTCATGACCACCATCGCGCGCACCAGCGGCAGGTTGAAGGTTTGGTAATCGAGCGAGACCTTGCCGCTGATGGTGACGGTGTCCCGGTCCTTTTTCACCGTGTAGGGGAAATAGACGGTGGTGGAGACACCATGGATGGTGAGCGTGCCCTGGGCGTTGGTCACACCCTGTTTGTCGGTCCAGGATTTCACAAACTTGAACGCCCCTTGCGGCTGGCCGCCACCGAGCCACTTGATCATCTCCGCGTCGCGGTCGGCATCGGCGGTTTTCAAATCCACAAAGTTCCAGCTCAGGTCGAACGACGTCGGGGCCAAGGTGTTGGCATCCCCGGCGACTTTCGCGGAAAATTTCTCCAGCGTGCCGGTGAACGCGTGGCCGGTCGCCTTGGCGTCCACCTGGATCCGGCTGTGGCCGGCATCGATATCCAGGGTGGCGGCGTGGCAGAGGCTGATCAGGCAGGCGATGAGGCCGAGGAGGGGAGGGAGCTTGGTGGTCATGTGGTGTGGGTGCAGTCTATGCACGCAGCGCCGCGGCGCAATGCTTTGTCTGAATTTTCGCGCTCCACGGAAGGAGCCGCGACATTCCTGTCGCGTCTTGAATAAGGAGCCGCGACATTCCTGTCGCGTCTTGAATAAGGAGCCGCGACATTCCTGTCGCGTCTTGAGTAAGGAGCCGCGACATTCCT
>JBAXBG010000159.1:0-8560 GCA_037142115.1 Verrucomicrobiota bacterium
AGAACTTTCTGCATAACTTTTCACATAACACGGATCCAGGCAGGGCGTTTGCTTGCCATGGGTCGCAGGTGACACGGGGATTCACGCCGCTCGCCGCCAACATTGACTCGGCCGAGCGGCACGGTGAAAGCCCGGCAATTTCAGCAGGATGGGGGAGCACCGCGCGGCGATCTGAGCCAGCGCCCAGAGTTCGATGTCATAAAGCGCTGCTTGAGCATTTCCGCAGTGAAAACCGCGGTTGATGATTTCCCAGGCGGCGTCGAGATCCTGCTTGAGGTTGCTAGCAGCGAGGCGGTGATCATCGCGTCGGACAGGGATTTGGAGATCTCGGACTTGCCACCGCCCGAGACGGTGCAGGGCTTGTGGCGGAAGGTGGTCGGTTCAGTGCGGGAGGATTTTGAGGACGGCGAAGCCGGCGGCGAGGGCGAGGGCGGCGAGGGCGGCGGTCCCGGCCAGGCGGTCGGGCAGGGTGGTGTTGGGGCGGCTGGGTGAGATGGATTTAGGGAATACGATCAAGGCGTAGACCATGCCGGCGAGCAGTCCGCCAAGGTGGGCGGCATTGTCGATGAAGCGGTAGCCGATGAGCCCAATGACCCCGGTGAGAATGACCCCGGCGAGCAGGCGGCGGCTGGCGCTGCGGGGGACCAGACGATGGTGGAGTGACTCGAAGACGAGCAGGAAGCCAAGCCAGCCCATCAGACCGCCGGACGCGCCGACGGACGGGGCGGCGACGAAACGGGCCGAGGCCTCGCCGCCGATGCAGGCGGCGAAGAGGAAGACGAGCGGCAAATGCGGCCAGCGGGCGAAGACTTCCAAGCGTTTGCCCAGATAGAGCAAGGCGGATGCGTTCATCAGAAAGTGGACGACGTTGCCGTGGAGGAGGGGGGCGGTGAACAAGCGCCACCACTCGCCATGCGAGTAGGACTCTTTGATTAGTCCGGCGGCGGAGGTGCCCTGCCACCCGTGTAACAGCGCCCGCCATGTGCCCCAGCCAGCGGTGGGCAGTTCACTGAGGATCTGGGCCAAGGCAACCAAGGTGAGCAGGCCCAGCAGGATTTTGGTGACCGGGGCCCGCTGTGCGGCCAGCCAGCTCTCGAAGCGCAGGGCTGGCACCAGGGCGAGGTGGTCGCCCTCGGTCCAGTGGCTGAGTTCCTGGATCCGTTTGCGTGCCTGATACCATGGGATGAAGGCAAAGATCAGGAACATCAGCAGGGTGATGCCCATGGACATCGAGGTGAGCATCGCGTGCCAGGCGAAACCCTGGCGCTCGGCTGGCGTGGCGGCGTGCGGCGCATAGTTCCAGCCTTGGTAGAACATGTAAATGGCCAGCCCCACAAGCAGACCACCGAACCAGCGGAGCTTTTCCTGTGCATCGAGCAGATTGTCCGCCGCGCGGCGTTGGCGTGACGCATGCACGGCATCGGTCGCATCGAGCAGTTCCTCAGGCAGGATCAGATGCCGGTGGGCGGGCGTCCAGACCAGTTCGACGCCCGCATCGCGGTCGACGCGGATGGCGCTGATCAGCGCGGCGGATGAGTCACAGCGATGGTGCCGGCCTTTGAAATCGACCCAGCCCCAGCGATCTGGAGCAAGGGGAAATGCGTCTGCGCGTGCCCACACCGGCTCGTCGCAATTCTCATGGGCAGCTTTCGTCACCCCGTGGAAGCGTCAGGGCTTGGCGGATTTTTCTGGCGGAGTGGCCGCCTTGTCCTGCGGTGCCGCGGGAACCGTGGCGGGGGCAGGCACTGGAGTCGGAGCTGCGGGCACAACCGGAGCTGGCACAGCAGGAACCTCCTTGGGGGCGGCGGGTGGCAGCGGGGCCGCGTCCTTGGCTGGGGGGGCGACGGGAGTTTCGCTTGGCGTGCTTGTGTCGGCTGGCAATTCGGTGCTGAGAGACTTGGGCGGGGCCGGGGCTTTCGGCGCGGCGAGCTTGGCCGCTTCCGCCTGGGCGATGGATTTCTTCGGAGCGAGTATGCTGGTCTGCTTGTTTTTATGTCCGATGAGGACGGCCAGCGTCAGAGCCAGAATAAAAAACATCGAGGCCAGGTAGACCGTGCCGCGTTGCAGGACGTTGGTCGTGCGGGCGCCGAACACTTGGTCGGTCACGCCGGCGCCGAACGCGGCACCCAGACCTTCCTGTTTCGGGCGTTGCATCAGGATGAGTAAAATCATCAGCAGACAGCCAATCACGAAGATCACTTCGAGGAGGTTGATGCTAATGCGGAGCCAGTCAATCGCAGCTAAATTCATGGGCGCGGGACTATGGGAGCCGTCTGCCGGCTTGTAAAGCGGCGAGTTTGGCCAATTTGTCGGTGCTTGGCGGGGGAAACGCAAAAGGCCGGGCGGGGAGAACCCCGTCCGGCCTGTGAGATCGGGCCAACCCGATCAGGAGTTGTTGTCCTTGATGTCGAGAGCTGCGTATTCGCCGTCCTTACGGCGGTAAACGATGGTCAGGCAATCGCGGCGCGCGTTCTTGTAGAGCACGAATGGCCGGTCGGAGAGCTCGAGTTGCATGATGGCATCTTCCTTGTACATCGAGCGGATCGCGTAATGGTCGGGATACACGATGTAGGGGATGGGGTCGGCTTCCGCGTTGGCCGGGTGGTCCAACGCTTCTTCTTTGAAATAACGCTCATCCAAGTGCCGGATCGACTCGTTGCGATGCGGGCGGTGAATTTTCATCAGGCGGGTCTTGTGCTTGCGCATGCGGCGGGCGATTTTTTCGATCGTCTCATCCAAGGCGACATACATGTCCTTGCCTTCCGTGTGGGCCTCGATGGTGATGTGATTGGCGCAAAAGAGAATGATTTCGGCGACATGGCGGTTTTTCTGCACGTCGAGAATGGCCTTCGCTTCGATGATCCGCGGGTAGTCGAGATGCAGGCTTTCGATTTTGCGTCGGGCATGATCACGGAGTGCATCAGTCACTTGCTCGTGCCGCACGGTGAGAGTAATCGGCAGATTGACGTTGGCGGTTTGCATGGTGTTATTGGTTGGGATAAAAAGGATGGCAAATTGGCTGCCTATCCTTGCGAAACAATGCACCAGAATCTGACAGAACGCCATGTTCTTCTTCAGAAAACCGCGGTTATTTTCGCCGTTGCGGGCGGGCCGGGGAGGGGGCGATTATTTCGGCGCGGTGAGCTCCTCGAAGCTCGGGATTTCGCCGCCGGCTGGCGGTGATTTCGCCGGTTTGCTGGCTTGGAAGAGTTGCTTGAAGTTGTCGGTAGGCGCGCTGGCGGTGCCGCCGATGGTCAGCGTCAGCCAGCGGAAGCTCTCGCTGGGGGGACCAAACAGCGTGTCGAGGTGGCGGCTCTTGGCGGCCTTGATCATCGCCGTGGCGACGCCGACTTCCAGTTGGCCGCTGAGGGACTTGTCAGCGGCCATGGTCAGCGCTCCCCGCACTGCCAGGCGGCCCTTGGTTTCAAAGTTCAGATCACGAATCGTCACCCGTCCGTCGGCCCGGTGGATTGCGCCGCTGACATCGTTGTCGAACAGGGGGTGCTCGAACCAATCATCGCCGATGGTCTGCGAGAGCCCGAACAGGAACGGGAAACCGTTGAGTTCGATGGAGTCCGCGGGAGCGTTGTGAAAAACAAGGGCGAGCGAGGCGGTGGGATCCTGCCCGAGCGAAAAGGCGAGGGAATTGGACTGGTCCTCCGGCAGGGTGTCAATCCGCCCCGAGAACAGCCGACCCAGTTCCGGACCGACGATGCCGGCCAGGAGGTAG
This sequence comes from Verrucomicrobiota bacterium, assembly GCA_037142115.1. GTDB lineage: Bacteria > Verrucomicrobiota > Verrucomicrobiia > Verrucomicrobiales > Akkermansiaceae > Luteolibacter. The sequence continues at coordinate 3,731 of JBAXBG010000159.1, forward strand.
GATTCAAGGTGGACGGCGAGCGTGGAGGCGCGCTCGGAGGCGTAGGGAGTCACGCTGCCGTTGAGTTCGAACAGACCTCGGGAATCGGTTTCATGGCGGAGGCGCATCCCTACGATGTCGATGGCGGAGTCGCGAAACTCGATGTGCGAGCGGTCCATCCGCAGCTTCGGCCAGCCGTGGATGGTGACTTCACCGCCACTGAGTAGCAGTTGGGCGTGGTCGTTGAGGGTGACCGGCGAGAACGAGACTTCCGCATTGCGCAGGCGGATTAGTGGAGCGGCGGGATCGCCCAGCAGCAACTGGGCCTTGGTGATGGCGTAGCGGTCGAAGCGGATGGGCGGGTTTTCGACGGGGGCGGATGCGTAGCGTGGCGATTGGTCGGCCGGGCAGACCCGCAGCAGCAGCGTCCCTTCGGCGGCCGTCAGGTCCTCGCCGGTCAGGGCTTGCCCGTAAAAGCTGGAGAGTGAAATCTCGGCTTTCACACTGTTGAGCGTGAGGTTCTGGAGTGCGTTGCCTTCCGGCCAGGTGAGGGAAACCCGCGCGGCGTTGGCGCTGGTGGGATTCACGCGGAATTGCTCCAACTCGCCGTTGGCGCCGGTGCTGAGGGCGATGTGGCGGAGGATTTTTTCGCGAAACGGAGTGCTGTTGGCGTAGACGATGGCCACTCCTGCCAGGAAGATCCCCAGCAGCAGCAGGATCAAGGCGGTGGATACCTGAATCATGCGGGTGCGGCGTGTGTGCAGGCGTTGTTCCTTGTGGGGCTGCTGGGACCGCCGTTTGCGTTTGCGCACGCGCAGGGCTTGGCTGCCATCCTCGCGGGTGACCAATTCGCAATCTTCATTGAGCCCCTCCGGCGGGTGGCTTTGCAGGCGCTCCATCATTTCCTCGATGGAGTATTTTTCCGGCTCGCTGGGGGCGGACATGTGCGGGAGAGGGGAAACGGCGAGGGACCGAGCCGGTTCAACGCTCCCGATAGGGATGCCCGGTGGGATCGAGGAGTTCGACATGGACGAGAAAAATGATGGCGGTCGTGACCGGTTGTTTGGCGGCAGATTGGAAGAAGCGTCCCAGCACCGGGATGCTCCCGAACAGCGGAACCTGATCTTGCACGCTTTGCACGCTTTCCTGCATCAGGCCGCCCACGACGATGGTCGCCCCATCGGCCACTGTCAACTGGGTGGCCAGCTTCTGGGTATTGAAAATCGGCATCAGGATCTGGTTGGCCGTGAGTACCACAGTGGTCTGAATGCCCAAGGCGTTGCGCTCCGTGGTGCTGATCGGGCTGCCATAGTTGACGAACCCGTCGAAGCTGCTGAACGACGGGTTGAGGGTGATGTCGATGGCTCGTTTGGCGGCGTCGGCCACGGGCAGCACCTCCAGGACAATGCCGACATCGCGCTTTTGGAAGGCCGTCGGGGTGGCCGGGGTGACCGGCATCGCAGCGCCGGAGGTCGCGGTTTGCGGAACCTGCGGTGGCTCGTATTCAGTCGGGTAGATGAACTCGCGGAGGATTTCGACTTTGGATGCCTGGCCGCTGCGGGTGACGATGGATGGCTGGGCCATGATATCCACGGACTTTTTCTGGTCGAGGCCGCGCATCACCATTTGCACCTGATTGTCCGAGAACAGTCCGGTCACAGCCAGCACCCCGGGGGCCACGGATTTTTGTTGTGAGGAGCTGTTGGTGTCGGTGAGCATCTGGTCGATGCTGTTGGAGCCGATGGCGGTGTCGCCGGAACGCAGGCCGTTGGTAACGACCCCGGGGTTGACGGCTGCGGTTGGATCGGCCGGGACGCCGGGGATGGTGGTGTAGTTGACCGGGCTGATGAAATCGGCCCCGGTGCGGCCGCCGGTGTTGCCGACGGTGCCACCGCTGGCGAAGAGCGAGTTGTTGGAGTTGAGCGAGACGGGGGAGACCAGCCAATCGAAGCCGAGTTCCTTCAAGTTCGTCTGCTGGGTTTTGATCATGGTCACCCGCACCGACACCATCACCGGTTCGGTTTGGGTCATGGCTTCGACGATCTGGCTGATGATATCCTGGTTGGCGGCGGTGTTGATGACGCGCAAGGAGTTGGTGGCAGCATTGTAACTGGCGGCGGCACCGCTGGGGAAAGTGACACCCTGTTTGATGAACGCGTCCTGGGCGCTGAGGCGGGTGGTGATCAACCCGTCCTTGGCCGGGGCCTTCGCAAACGGATCCTCCTTGGCCGCTGCCGGGCCGTTGCCGGAGTTCAGACTGGAAATAAAATCCGGCGACACGTGGTAAATGCGTGAAATCAATTCTTCGGAGGTGACCCCCAGTGGGGTGATGAGCACTGCGAACTCGTCGGTGGTGAACGCGGTATGGGTGAGCTCAGTGAGGTGTTTGAGCACTCCCGAAAGCGGAACCTGCGTCAACCGGAGGTCAAAGCGCAGGGCGCGAATCTGTTGTGCTGCGGCGGATTCCGGCGGGCCGAGGTTGACCGTGAAATTCACCCCCTTGCGAGCGGGATCCGTTTCCATCGTGTCGCCTTCCAACGCCCGGACCCGGAGAAAATCGAGGGCCTCCTCGAGAGTGGCTTGATCGAGGGCGATTTTCGGGATGAGGATGTGATCCAACTTGGCGGCGAGGGTGACGTGGCCCGAGCCGACGGGCGCTCCGCCCGGTTCTCCCGGGCCGGCTCCGAGTTCCGGGGCCTTGGCTTGGAGTTCCCAGGCTGCGTCCACTTGGCTGAGCATTTGCGCGCGGGTTTGGTCATAGGCAGCGTTGTGGTAGCCGCGTTCGGCGGCGGTCACCTGTTCCATGCCGCGGCGGGCGGCGGTGTTGCTCGGGTCGATGCGCAAGACATCCTCGTAATGCTTCTTGGCTTCATCGAATTTGCCAAGATTGGACGCTCCTTCGGCGGTGTATAGCAACCGCCGCACGGCATCGACATCCTTCGTGTGTTCGGCCGTGAGCGCCGGATTGGTGCGGATCGGGTCGTCGAGTTGGGCGCGCAGCGCGCGGGCGGCCGGATCATTGGGAGCGGCATTCGGGCTCAGCACCTTGTCCATCGTGGCTTTGGCCCCGGCGATATCGCCTTGGCGGGAAAGCTCGCGGGCTTGCTCGACGGCCGCCTGGGCGTAGCGCTCGGTGGCTGCCGCGCGGAGTTCGGTGGTCGCCGGGACTTCGGGGATCATTTCGCGGGCGCCGGCATAAGCTTCGACGGCTTGGGCGTAGCGTTCGGCCTGGTAGGCTTGGTCGCCCTTGCGGAGCAGTTCGCGGGCTTCTTCGCTGGCCGCGCTGGTGAGTTTGCGGATGGCGGTGAGTTTCTGGGTGGCGGAATCCCCGTGCTTGGCGGGCTCGCCAGCCGTGAGGGAGGCGATGAGGCCGACCGTGACCAGCAAGGCGGTCCGACTGCGGCTTGAAAAAATAGGTTTTAAAGTCTCCATGCGAGTGCTTGGATGGACGTATAGGGGGCTTGTGCGGCAAGCGGTAGCGTAAAATCCGGAAAATTCATCTTTTTGAAAGCCAGCGGAATTCGAGCTGGATTTCCACCCGTCGCGGGCGGGGTGCGGGGCGCCGGAAACAGGCCGGGAGTCTTTCTTCCAACAGCGGCAGGATCCGCTCCAACATGGGCTTGATGACGTTCACGTGACCAGTGTTCATCCGAACTGACGCGATGTCAAGCGGGAGTTTTTTCGGGGGACGAGGCGAGCGCCTCGCGTGCCGCCTGCGCATCCCGTTCCATTTGGGCGCGCAGCGCGTCGAGCGAGGGATACTTCATTTCGGGGCGCAAGTGTTGGACAAACCGGACCTCGAGATTTCGCCCGTAGAGGTCGCCGGCAAACCCGAAGACGTGTGCTTCCAGCACGCGGGGCGTGCCGCCCAGCGTCGGGCGCGTCCCCAGATTGGCAACTCCGTCCCAACACTGGCCATCGCGGTCGGTGACCCGCACCGCCCAAACTCCGTCGGGCGGCAACTGGCTGTCACCGGTGGCCAGATTGGCTGTTGGAAAACCCAAAGTCCGGCCCAGTTGGTTGCCAAGCACGACCGTCCCGCTCACTGCGTAGGGTCGGCCGAGCATGCGGGCCGCGGCCTCGAGGTTGCCATCGCGGATCGCCTGGCGAATGCGGGTGCTGCTGATGCGTTCGCCATCCACCATCACTGGCGGCACTGCTTCCAGGCGAAACCCGCGCGTGGTCGACTCACTCCTGAGCAAGGGCACGTCGCCGCGCCGCTCGTGGCCAAAGCGCCAATCCTCGCCCACCACGATCGTGCGAACCGGTGCCGCCGTCAGGCGCGCGATGAATTCGCCGGCCTCCATCGCCGCCAGCGCGGCATCGAAGTGAAGCGGGATGAACAACTGGACCCCCAGGTCGCTGACGATCCGCGCCTTGTGGTCGAGCGTTTCCAGCAGCGATGCCGGGGCCTTTTCCGGCGCGCATACCCGGATCGGATGCGGATCAAACGTGAGCAATCCAGCCAACCCGCCGTCCTTGGCCGCCGCCCGCACTGCCCGCGCGATCACCGCCTGGTGGCCCGCATGCACCCCGTCGAAAACCCCCACCGCCAGATGCAGCGGTTGCCCGAGAGCGGCGAGTTCATCAAAGGTGTTGCAAATCTGCACCCCGCCGCGATACCTACCGCGGACCGCTTCTTCAAGCCCGGACCACCCCGCACCGACGATTTTCCCCGCTGGCTGGACCGCGAGCTCCCCACTAACTTGAATTTCATCATTGATTTTCAATGGGTTGGAAAACGGGGTTCCGATTAAACCGGATTCCTAAGTTGCGCTCCAAGCATCTGTCAAAGAAACCACTGAAGGCACTGAGAATCACTGACATCACTGACATCACTGACATCACTGA
>JBAXBG010000160.1:0-8432 GCA_037142115.1 Verrucomicrobiota bacterium
TTGTGTATGGCCGGGAGGTGAAGGACTTCCGCTCGGTGGACTACGATGCCATCGCGATGCTCAATGTGTCCGCGACCCAGCAGATGAAGAAGGATCACGACGCGGAGGTCTTGGCGCTGAAGGGGAAAATCGCCAGCCTGCAAGCCCAACTCGACGCCAGGGACAAGGCGGTGGAAGAGCGCCTCGCCGCCCTCGAAAAACGCCTGCCAAAGAACGCCGCAGCCGCAGCGATCCAGCCGGCCAACGCTGCCAAGTAAGCGGATTTTTCCCAAGACGCCCGAGCGTCTTAACCCGCAGCCCTTGCACGCCATGAATCCCCGAATTCCCATTTTATTAGCCGCCCTCGGCAGCCTCTGGCTGGCACCGCTGGCGCACGCCCAGTTCGAGATCAAGGGCGGCGCGACCAACTTGCTAGACAGCCGCCGTGCCGGCGCTTCGGCCACAGTGGTGGGTGGCGCGGTCACCGCCATCACGGTGCGCGGCGGCGGCGCGGGCTACCTTGCCGCACCTGCCGTGACCATCGGGCCACCTGCCAGCGGCACCACCGCCACCGCCACGGCGGTGCTGACGGGAGGCGTGGTGACGGCCATCAACGTCACCAGTGGCGGCAGCGGTTACAGCGCCGCCGCGCCACCCAGCGTCACCCTCGCCCCGCCAAAATCGCCGACGACCCCGAGCGGCACCGCAGCGGTGACCACGCCGCAATACGCGGGGCAGGGCAACACGTCATCGACGGCGGGGCCGCTTTCCACTTCCGGCATCACCGCCGGGCGCTATCCCAGTGCCAGCGACAGGACCATCCCGGCGAGTCCCAAAGTGACCGCTGTTTTGGCACGGGCGAGCATGGGCCACAGTTTTGCCTCGGGCGTGCCCCGGTACATGATGGGCGACGAGATCCAGCGGCCGCTGGTGAATTGGAGCGGCGCGCCATGCTTGCCAGATTACTGGCGGGCGCAACCGGTGCAGCCGGGGGAAACCTTCACCCCAAGCTACCTCACCAACCTCAACGGCGCCACCCAACCGCTTTCACCGCAGGGCTCCGTCACGGTGCTGACCAGTTCCACGTCCAGCACGACGGTCACCGTGGCCAGCGTGCCGGCGGGCCTGCTCAACGGCGCTACATTGTTAGGCCAGCGGGTCACCCTCGTCGATGGTCTCACCATCACCTTGGCGGCGACGGCCAGCAGCAGCATCAGCACGGCCACCGCCACAACCTTCAAACCGCCACTGACGTATTACTACAGCCCGCACGCCCGGAAAGTTTTTGCGAGTCAACCCGGGCGGGTGACGGTGACCTGGGTGTCGAATGTGCCGGACACCAGTGCATCGGGCGAGGTGACGGCGACCTACAAATTCCGGACGGATGTATTTTCGGTGTCATCGGCATCGGCCCGCACGCCGCGGACGATTTACTGGACGGAAAAATCGTTCACCGCGCCGGTGGTCAAAATCCCGGCCGGTCGCATCGTGGCGGTCAACCCGGTCTATAACACGTTCATGCCCAGCCATGTGGTGGATGAGTTTGTGCCGGCGGGCTACAGTCCCAACCCCGCCACGGCACAGGCCGCGGAACCGCGCACCCTGTGGTTTGATAACGGCAATGGCCAGGCCGCACTGCACGCCTACAACATGGAAGGCCGCCTCTTCGTTGAATACCTCGGCGCGCTGCAGCAGGGTGCCACCGGCACGCATGAGTTTCTGGGTGCCGATATCGTGGACGTCAAAATGGTCGCTGAGTCAGCAACCATCGAAACCAAACTCGGCCAGCAACTCCGCCCCCGCCAGGAAGCCGCCCAGAATGGCGACGACCAACTGCAGGCCTCGCTCGTTTTTGATAGCACGGTGGTGAACAAACCGCTCTACGGCACCAGCGCCCTGGCGAATGGCTCGCTGGTCTATCACGCCGAACGCGAAAACGACAATCCGGATCGGATCGTCATCTACTGGCTCGAAGAAAAAGACGCGTCGATTTACTTCCTGACGCCGCCCGCCGCGCCGGGGTTGGCGATCTGCTGGCCGAAGTATCAGCGCAAATACATCCAGGTCTGGCCGACGTTTCCGGAATTCCAGCCCGTGGTTGTCACCAACACGGGCAGCGGCATCAGCACCGGTCCGCAGTTCGATGCCGCCCATCTGCCAACGGTCATTTTCCAAGACGATCCGCTGGAAACCGAGGTGAGCATCGACGTCAATACCCAGCGCTTGCTGGCCGACTTCAGCAATTCCAGTGACCAGACCAGCCGCACGTTGCTGAAGTTTATGAGCGCGGGCACGCCGTGGTATGTGCCGCTCTATGTCCAGTCCCAGGCTAAACTCGGCAGTGTGGCCGTGGTCGATCCCGATGGCACGGGTCCGCTCACCGGCACGCCCGCGGTCACAACCATCAACGACCTCAATGCGGACGGGGTGGCGGACATTTCCATAACTGTCAATGTCGGCCAGCGGTTGACGCCGCCCAGCGCGGAGTATTCGGTTGCCGGCTATATCGCGAGCGGCACAAATTATTATCCGGCGGGCTACATCAACCCATTCACCAATGGTGTGAAAGCCGCGGAAGCGGGCGCCATCATCCCCGTCAACGCCCTGCCGGACAACAACCAACTCACCGTGTGGTGGTTCAAGCAGGTGCCCGCACCCAACGCGAATTTCGCGGCGTTTTACCTGCCCTCGGTGGTCGGCCACTACACGGTGGTTTACCCGACCAGTCCGGCCCCGCCGGAGATTGTCATCGCCTCGGGCCTCGGCACCGGGGATCTGGGGCCATCGCAACAACTCGGCAGCATCTACTATCAAAATGACATCACCCAGCCCGGCTTCAATCCCAACGAGGAGCACGCCTTGATGATGGCGGGCCGCGCCTACGCGCTGCGCGATGACCTCAACAACGCCGCGACCACTTCATCGCCGTTCGTGCTGCTGGCCTACACCGACCCGCACGACCAGCGGCCGAGCATCGACGCCTACAAAGTCGTGCGTTCGAACTTCACCTATCCGCTGACCTACAATGCGATTGCGGGCACCAAAGCCCAGCCGCCGATGCCGCTGGCCGCCCTGCCGCCAGCGTTGAATACCAGCGGCATTGTGCTCAACACCGAGGTTTCCGGAATTCCCGACCTCGCCACCGGGGTCAACGCGCCGACGGCATACAAGAGTTTCACTTTCCCCGACCGCCAAGGCTACAATTGGACCTATCGCGGAGCCCACGCCAAGCTCAGCGCCGCAGCCACCACCGCGATCAATGGCAGCGGTGGCGTCAGCGGCATCAGCGTGTCGGTCAAAGGCGCGGGTTACGCGAGTGCTCCAGTGGTCAGCGTCGCGCCGCCGAGCAGCGGCACCACCGCCACGGCGACGGCAACACTCGGGGGCTTGAGCGCCGCCAGCTTTACCATCACCAGCGGCACCCAGACGTATTCGCTCGCTCCGACGGTGGCGATTTCCGGCGGTGGCGGCAGCGGCGCGACGGCCACCGCCGTGCTTGCCAATGGCTTGGTCACCAGCATCAACCTGACCGCTGCAGGCACGGGCTACACCAGCGCGCCGACGATTGTCTTTTCCGGCGGCACCACTGCGAGTGCAGGCAGCGCCCCGACAGGAGTCGGCAACATCTCGGGCTTCGCCGTGACGGCCATCGCGGTGACCAGCGCGGGCAGCGGCTACAGCACGGCACCGCTGGTCAGCATCGCGCCGCCGGTTGCATTCGGAATGCAGTATTATTACATCTCGCGCGACGGATTTTTTGAGCCAGGCCGGAGTCTCGCCAATCAACGCGCGGCGGGCACGAGCATGCCCTTCATTGCCGACACGGGCAGCGGCGTGCCAGTCACCCTGACCTATGCGCCGAAGTGGCCGGACGACCCGACGCTGCCCATCGCCCAGCAAAAAATCGTGGCGGTGCTCGAGCAGGCGGAAACGCTGACGCTGGCCAAGGCAAGTGCGATCGCCGGAAATCTGCCGCAAGTGCGCGGTGCCACCAGCACGCAACTGATCTATCAACAATCCATCGCCAATACCGGTTCGGCTAACAACAGCGTGTTGTTGCACGACCCGACCCGCGCCAAGACATTTCCGTTGGGAACTGTCGGCAGCCTGCTATCGCTGCCGAAGTCTGTGCTGACCAGCGATTATGCGGGCAAGACATACTTCCAAAAACTGCCGCCGCATTTGCAGCAGCGCTTTTACTACGACGCGAATACCGGCAGCAAGGGCGCACTCACCCTTACCGGCGAGTTTGTCGATGAGATTGCCGGCGAAGATTATCTCAATCTCAACGTGCTGGGAACGGCCGACCTCAGCGCCTTGAAAGATCTCTGCCCGGCGAGCGACACGACCAACAAAAGCAAATGGGATGCCGCGATTGCCGGCCTCAGCACCCAGTTGGAAACATTCAGTGAGGACTCCAAGGTTCCCGGAACCTATGTAGTGGACACCGCCAAAGATCACCGCGCCATCGACAAGAGCACGTTGGCGGATATCACCGATCCCGACACGGCGGTGGACAGCTACGCCTTGAGCACCACGGGCAAGGGCACGGGCTACGTCACGCTGGTGTTTGAAAATGGCGAGGCTTTCACCGATCCGGCCAATCCGATCTCGATGCAAGTCATCAAGATCGATCCGACCCTCTACAAAGGGGATTTGAAGGTGCTGTTGTCCAGCAATCCACTGGACGAACAAGTGACCCTGCGCCACAGCGGCGATTACGCCGGCCACCCCGAGTTGTATGAGTTCCAGTGGCGCTACGGTTTTCCGACCAACGGCAGCAGTCCGCCGCTCAATGGCACGAACGTGAACATCGCCGCCGATACCAATTATTGGATCAAACCCAGCGGCACTCTGAACAACATGATCGTAGTGGGTGGTTCGCCAACGGCCACCATTAGCAACCCTGCGGTGCTGATGGGTGACACGTATTTCACCATGGCCTATCGCAAGATCGGCGACCCCACCTGGTCCGACTGGATGCAACCGAAACTCGTCGAGGGCTGGATCAAGCGGGTGCTGGCAAAAATCACCCCGTTCAACCAGCGCATGACCGATTTATATAACAATCAGGTCAACACCGATGTCTCCCTGCTCACCCAGGCCGGCACCCGCTGGGAAGGCGATGTCGCCCTCAATCTGCAAAACATCAACGACGCGGGCCTTATCGCCATTTACGAGACCATCCTCAACCGCGGTAAAAACTTCACCATCGGATCCAACATCGACTTCACGGCATCCAACAGCGCGTTGATTCTGGCCGCCGGCTACCTCAACGACCTATACACGATCCTTGGCAACGAGGCCTATGCCGACGCCGCCAATCCGACCATCTCCATCGACGACCAGACGACGGTCACCGAGGTGAACACCAGCCGCTTCTCGTTCGAAGGTCAGGTCAGCAGTTCGCTGGAAGAAGAGTTGGCGCTGTTGCGTGGTCGCGACGATTTTGCCAATCCCGGAGTGGCCAGCGCTCCCGCCTACAACCGCCTGTGGTGGAACTACACCCGCGGCATCAACAGCGGTGAGGTGCTCTACGCCACCAACTACAACATCAAGGAAAAGACCGGCAGCAGCACTGCCAATGGCGTGGTGGATGCCGCCGATGCCCAGCGGATGTTCCCGCAAGGCCACGGCGATGCCTACGGCCATTACCTGACGGCGCTGAAAGGTTACTACAAACTGCTGGAGCATCCTTATTTCACCTGGACCACCTCGTCCGAGGATGTCTCGATGCTCGGCCAGTCGATCCAGATCGATTACAAGGACGAGCGGAAGTTTGCCGCAGCCGCCGCCAACGTGGCCATGAGCGCGCAACAAATCGTGAGCCTGGTGCATCGTCAGAATTACAAGGACGATGCGGCCAGCGGTTGGAGCCAGTTCCGCGATGGTAAAATCAATCCGAACACCGGCGTCATCCGCAGCCAAGGACTCGATGAATGGGTGTCGCGCAGTGCGCAGGGCAGTTTCCTCAACTGGGCCGCCGCCAATGCCCTGCTGCCCGACAAGGACACCAATCCGCTTCACAGCGGCGTGCAGATCATCGACCGCAGCACGGTGCCTGAACTCAACCAACTCGTCAGCGCGGCCGGCAGTTTCCAAGGTGCCATCGATAGTGCCAACGCCCACCTCAATCCGCTCGGCCTGAGTCCGGGTGCGATCGCCTTTGATATATCTCCCTCACAGTTGCAGGCCGGCCACTCGCACTTTGAACAGATCTACGAGCGAGCGCTGCGGGCAACCTTGAATGCCAAGGGTGCCTTCAATCAAGCTGCCAAGATGACCCGCCTGCTGCGCAACCAGGAAAACCAGATCGGCGATGAAAACACCGCCATTGTCGATCAGGAGAGCGCCTTTGTGAACCAGCTCACCGATATCTTCGGCAGCCCGTATGGCGGCGATATCGGCGTCGGCAAAACCTACGCCCAAGGATACTCCGGCCCCGATATCTTCCACTGGTTCGTCTGTGACAAACCCACCGATCTGGTGGATACCAGCAAGCCCGTGACGCTGACGCTGGACGTGCCCACCGACATCGCCAATTTCTCGAGTAACACAAAAGCTGATATCACCCTCAACGGCGTGACCCCGACCCACAGCGTGAGCAAAACAGTCACGGTCAACCCTAACCAATACTTGCAGTGGCCGGGCGGTTTGAGTTTGTCCGGCCAGCGCGCCAGCACCGGCCGCTTGCAGCAGGCATTGCTGGATTCCTATCAAGCGCAACTGGCCTTGCTCGAGTCCAATCAGAAAATTCTGGTGTTGCAGGCGAATTTCAAGCGCAAGTACACCTTGTTCGATGAAATGGTTAAATGGCACGATCATGCCGGTGAACTCCGCAGCACCGCAACGGATGCGATCACCATCATGCAGGCGCTGCAGGCATTGCTGGAATCCGCGGCAGCTCTGTCGGATGCCAGCGGCGAAAATGCCTTGAATATCGCTATTGCAGTCGCACAAGTGCCTCCCGCCGTCGTGGGTATGGCGGTTGATCCGAGTTCGACCATCCGGGCGGCAATTCAATTGGCCGGCGCTTCCGCCAAGTCCCTGGCATCCTATGTCTCCCTCGTCGCACGCGGCGCGGCAATTGGCTTGAACGCCGGCCAAACGGGCATCTCGATGACGCTCGACAAGAACCTGGAGGCGGCGGGCTTCCAATACGACGAGCGCCAGCAGTTGTATGAATTTGAACAAGTCTATCGCGACCTGCTTTCGCGCCAGTTCGAGGTCGCACAACTCGCCACCACCTACCAGCGGGCCAACGAGCAAGTGGCCAACGTGTTGGTGGAGGGCCAGCAAGTCCTAAGCGTCCGGGAGACTTTCCGTCAACGTGCGGCGGCCATCATCACCGGCTATCGCACCAAGGACCTGACGTTCCGCACCTTCCGCAACGAAGCGCTCGAGCAATACCGCACCTTGTTCGACCTCGCCGGCCGCTACACCTATCTCGCGGCCAAGAGTTATGACTACGAAACCGGCTTACTCGGCAGCACCGCGGGCAAGGCGGTCATCGCCAACATCGTCGCCTCCCGCGCACTCGGCGATCTAACCGACAATGTGCCCCAAGCCACCGTCAGCACGTTGGGCGATGCGGGGTTGGCCGGCACGATGGCGCAGTTGAGCGCGGACTTCTCGGTGGCCAAGGGCCGGTTGGGCATCAACAACCCCGATCCGTATGGCACGCTCTTCAGCCTGCGCGGTGAATTGTTCCGCATCCTCAACGACGACACCATCACCAGCGATGACGACGCGTGGAAACAGACGATGCAGCAATACATCGTGCCCGACGTCCTGGCCGACCCCGATGTGGCGAGGTATTGCAACAACCTGAAGAAGCCCGATGGCTCGCCCGCTCCGGGCATCGTCATTCCCTTCGGCAGCACCATCCAACACGGCATGAACTTCTTCGGCCTGCCGCTGGCTGCCAACGACCACGCCTACACGCCTAGCAGCTACGCCACCAAAATCAGCAGTGTGGGCATCGTCCTGAAAGGCTACGCCGGCATGGATCCCTACGCCTTCGGCACGCCCGGAACCACCGGCGCACCCAGTGGCACCAACTCGCTGAGCGCGACGCCCTATGTCTATCTGATTCCCTGTGGCATCGACTGCATGCTGGCACCACCGCTGGGCGATACCAACACGCTGCGCACTTGGACGGTACACGATCAGGCGCTGCCGCTGCCCTACAACCTCGGGGCATCGGCCTTCAACACCAGCCAGTTTTTCAATGCCAACGGCACGCTCAGCGAGCAACCGTGGATTCTGCGCAAACACCAGGCGTTCCGCCCGGTGAATGATCCGGCGTTCTTCTATAGCTCGATTCCCACCGAGTTCACCAACACCCGCCTGATCGGCCGCAGCGCCTGGAACACCCGTTGGAAAATAGTCATCCCAGCCTACACCCTGCTCAGCGACGAACAAGACGGCCTCAACCGCTTTGTCGCCAGCGT
>JBAXBG010000161.1:0-8422 GCA_037142115.1 Verrucomicrobiota bacterium
GGTTTGGCAAGCCTTTGAGTGGGGGGTGGGTGGATTTTCCTGTTGGGTTTGGCGAAAATCCCAAAATTGGTGGTTTGCGGGATTGTCCAAGGGGGTGGCGGAGGTATGGTGGCGGGGCAGCGACCACCGTGGCCCAGATTCCCAAGGAAAGCATCGAACAGGTACTCAGCGCGACGGACATCGTGGCGCTGATTGATTCGTATGTGCCGCTGAAGCGGGCGGGCTCGCAGTTTCGGGCGAATTGTCCGTTTCACCATGAGAAGACGCCGTCGTTTTACGTGAATCCGGCGCGCCAGTCGTTCCATTGTTTCGGTTGCGGCAAGGGCGGGGACGCGATTTCGTTTGTGAGGGACCACGAGAACCTGCCGTTCATGGAGGCGGTGCGCAAACTGGCGGGCCGGGCGGGGGTGCAGATCCGCGAGGAGGAGGACGATCCGGAGGCGGACAAACAACGCAAGAGCAAGGGCAGGTTGCTCGACCTGCACCGCGAGGCGGCGGCGTTTATGCACGAGCTGTTGCTCACAGACCCGGCGGCGGGGCATGCCCGGGACTATCTGAAAGGGCGCGGGTTCGGGCGCGAAATGGCCGCCAACTGGACGGTGGGCTGGATGCCCGACCAGGCGAAGACCTTCCTCGACTGGGCGCGCTCGCGGAAATTCACCGGCCGCGAGCTGGTGGACGCCGGGATCTGTTATCTGCGGGAAGAGGGCAACGCGGGCTCCGGGATCCGGGTGCGCTTCCGCGACCGGCTGATGTTTCCGATCCGCAACGAGATCGGCGATGTGATCGCCTTCAGCGGCCGCCAGCTGCGCGCCGATCCGAACAGCGGCAAATACGTCAACTCGCCCGAGACGTTCGTGTTCCGCAAGTCCAAGGTGCTGTTCGCGCTGGACCGGGCGAAAAAGCCGATCCTCAAGCACAAGGCGGCGCTGCTGTGCGAGGGCCAGCTCGACGTGATCTCATGCCACGAGCTGGGGGTGGATCACGCGATCGCGCCGCTGGGCACGGCGTTCACCCGCGAGCACGCGCGGCTGCTGCGCCGCTACACCGCCCACGTGTTAGTCTGTTATGATGCCGACAAGGCGGGGCTGGCCGCCGCCGAGCGCGCGTTCCGCGAGCTGGCGCTCGAGGGGCTGTCGGTGCGGGTGGTGTGCATGCCCGCCGGGGACGATCCGGACACGTTTTTGAAAAGCCACGGGGTGGAGGCGTTCCGGGAGTTGCTGGCCGGGGCCAAGGAGTTTTTTGATTTCAAGCTGGAGAACGCCCGCGCCCAGGGGGTGCTGGAGTCGGCCGCCGGGCGGGCGGCCGCGCTGACCGAATGTGCGGAGATGCTCACGCTGATGAGCGACTTTGCGGCGCGGGAAAACCAGATCAACGGGGTGGCGACGTATTTGCAGACCTCCGCGACGGTGCTGCGCCTGGAGATCGCCAGACTCAAGGCCAAGCCGCAGCGCGCGACGCCCGCCACCCCCCACGCCGCTGCAGCCGCGACTCCCGCCGCGCCGACCGCGATGCACCGGATCGTGGCCTTCCTGTGCCATCTCGCGCTGAGCTCGGCGGCCGCGCAGAATGTGTTAGGCGAGCAGTTCGAGACGCTGCACGAGGCGTCCCGCTGGCTGGAGGGCATCCCGTTGTTGGAGTCGATTCTGGCGGCCGCGCCAGATCCGGCGTCGAATGCGGCGGTCAACGCGTTTTTGGGCAGCCTGCCGGAATCCGACCGGCTGGCGCTGACCCGCGAGGTGGTGCTCGACGGGCTGGCGCTGGAAGGCATGCAGGCCGCCGAGCACGCGCTGGCGCTGCTCTCCGCCACCGTCCTGCAGCGCCGCGACGCGGCGGTCAAAGCCGCGCTCAAGGACCCCGGTCTGGCCGCCGCGCGCTTGATCGAACTGCTGGAGGAAGCCAAGGAAATCAGCGGGCTGCTGCGCGGCATCGGCCAGCGCAGCGAGTTCGATGACGAGCTGCCCGCCTCGACCTGGAAAGCCAAGGTGCCGGTGTGGAAGAAGCGGCCGCAGCAAACATAGGACCCGTCTAACGGCGGTGGCGAAGCCGCCACGCTCAGAACGGCTTGGTCAGCCCGAGCCAGGCGGCGGTGGCGGCGGCGGCGAGGCACAGCACCAGCACCAGCGGGGCGGGCAGGACCTTGCGTTTGGCGAGGGCGGGAGCCAGGCCGAGGAAGCACCACAGGCCGAGCTTGATCATCCACCACGAGTGATGCATGGGCGGTTTGCCGAGCATGGCGAAGCCAACCAGCAGGATCAGGAGCAGCGAGATGCCGTGGAGGATCGTGGCGCTTTTCTTGTTGGAGCCGCCTAGCAGGACAGCGCCGAGCGAGGTGAAAAGGGCGAGGGCACCGGCGAGGTGCAGGGTTTTTAACAGCAGAATGTTCATGGGTCTGGGTGCGGGTGCCCCAATGTCCCCAGATCCGGCGGCGGCGCAAGGAGTTTCCCGGCGGGAGCGGATCGGTCGGATTGGTGGGGTCCGACTGATCGTGCCGCCGTGGATTGCGGCTTTCCGCTGGCAGGAGGGCGTTATAGCGTGGGCCATGGCCGTCACGGAAACCCTCAAGCTACCCGAGCATTTTCACATTGAGCCCGAGCTGCGCGAGCAGTTGAGCAACCGTCCGGGGCACCAGCGGTGCATTGAGGGGGCGGGGGAGTTGTTGCTGGTGGTTCACGATGTGCCACGTCCCGGGATCCCGGAGCGGGAGGCCCTGTTCTTCTGGAAACGCCACGATGGCAGCTGGCTGCAGAGCGGCGGGGCAGGGCTGGGCGAGCTGACGGACCTGCTAGACCGTTATGCCAAGGCCATCGACGGCCATGAGGAGGTGATCGACGAGGCGGACACGGCGGCGGAGATTTTCGGGATCCTGCGCCACGCGGGGCCGCTGGCCCGCTCCACCCGCAACCTGGTCCAGGCGCTGGAGCAGGCGCTGGCCATCGAGCCGGACGACCGCGAAATTCGCGGATTGCGCGACCGGGCGCGGGAAATCGAACGGGCGGCGGATTTGCTCAACGCCGATGGCCGGGTGACCCTGGAATTCTGGCGTGCCGAACGTTCCGAACAACAAGCCCGCTCGTCGGCCCGCCTCAACCGCATCGCCTTCCGCCTCAACCTGCTCGCCGGGTTTTTCCTGCCGCTGGTGGCCTTCGGCGGCTTGTTCGGCATGAACGTGGATCTGCCCGCGTTTGTGAAACCGATGTTCTGGGTGATCCTGTTCGGCGGGGTCACCGTGGGCCTGGTGCTGCTGTGGCTGGTCGGCCGCCAAACCGGCAAATCCTCCGACTTCGACGATGAGACGCGCCAGGAAGACGAGCGCGTGTCAGGCGAGTGAGGGCACGCCGGTGGCGGCATCGGCCTCCGCGTCGTAATCGACGCCGGCCATGCCGAAGCCGAACAGCCGGAGGAAGCTGGCCTGATAGCCCTCGAAATCGCCCAGGGTCGTTAGGTTGGCGGTGCTGACCTGCTGCCAGCGCTCCATGACCTGGGTTTGCACGGCGGGGGCCATCTCCCAATCGTCGAGCCGGATGCGGCCGGCGTCGTCGGGCTGGGGCTGGCCATTGCCGAGCCGGTCGCGGAACAGCCGGTCCATTTGCTCGATGCAGTCCTCATGGGTGCCCTCGGCCTTCATCACCTGATAGAGCAGCGAGATGTAGAGCGGCACCACCGGAATGGCGGAGCTGGCCTGGGTCACGAGCGCTTTGTTGACGGCCACCCACGCCTTGCCGCCCAGCGGGGCGAGCTTGGCGTCGAGCACGCGCTGGACGCGCTCGAGGTCCTCCTTGGCGGTGCCGATGGTGCCGTTCTTGTAGATCGGCCAGGTGAGTTCCGGGCCGATGTAGGAATAGGCGAGCGTCTGGGTGCCGGGCGCGAGCAGGTTCTCGGCGTTCAGGGCGTCGATCCACATTTGCCAATCCTCGCCGCCCATGACGGCGACGGTTTGGGCGACGTCGTCGCCTTCGGCGGGCTGGATGGTGATTTCATCGACCTCGCCGGTGGTGGTGTTGAGGTTTTTGTTTGTGTAACTGCGGCCGATCGGCTTGAGCACCGAACTGAGGACTTCGCCGGATTTCGGGTGGGTCCGGCGTGGCGAGGCCAGGCTGTAGATGACGCAGTCGACCTGGCCGAGGTCGGCTTTGATCGCGGCGATGACATCGGCTTTGATCGCATCGGAAAACGCGTCGCCATTGAACGAGCGGGCATAGAGGCCGGCGGCGGCGGCTTCCTGTTCGAAGGCGGCGCTGTTATACCAGCCGGCGGTGGCGGTGCGCTCGACATCGCCGGGTTTTTCGAAGAACACGCCGAGGGTGGCGGCGTCCGAGCCGAAGGCGGCGACGATCCGGGAGGCCAGCCCGTAGCCGGCGGAGGCACCGATGACGAGGACCTTTTTGGGGCCGTTGGCGATGGGTCCGCGGTTTCTGACGATGGCGATCTGTTCCGCGACGTTTTGGGCGCAGCCGACGGGGTGGGCGGTGGTGCAGATGAAGCCGCGGATCTTGGGAGCAATGATCATGAGTTTGTCACGATACCGACTTTCGGCGGTCTGGCAAACGCGATTATTTCCGGAGCCTGTCATTTTTCGCTAGACCGGGAGTTTGGGGGGTGCGCCCGGGCGGCGGCAAGAGAGTCTTGCCCGAGGCCGTTGCCGGCGCTATGGACGGGCATGCCGTTGTTACTCGGAGTCAATATCGATCACATCGCCACGTTGCGCCAGGCCCGCTACGCCGGGATGGAGTCCGCTCCGAACGCCGAGCCCGGCCCGCTGGCCGCGGGCCACGACGCGCTGGCGGGAGGCGCGGATTCCCTGACCGTGCATGTGCGGGGCGACCGTCGCCACATGCAGGAGGCGGACGCCCTGCGGATCCGCGCCGAGGTGCCGCTGCCCTTGAACTTTGAAATGGGGGTGACCGACGAAATGGTGGCCATCGCGCTCAAGCTGCGGCCGGACTTTGCCTGCCTGGTGCCGGAGTCGCGGCAGGAAATCACCACCGAAGGTGGGCTCGACGTGCTGGCCGGGTTCGCCGCCATCCGCGCGGCGGTGTCCCGGCTGCAGGACGCCGGGATCAAGGTCAGCTTGTTCATCGATCCCGATCTCCAACAGGTAGAAGCGGCGCGCGCGAGCGGCGCGGACATGGTCGAATTGCACACCGGTTGCTTTGCCAACGCGGTGGGGGCCGCTGTGGAATCCGAGCTGGCGCGGTTGAGCGACGCGGCAGAACTGGGGCACGCCTGCGGGCTTCAGGTCAACGCCGGCCATGGCATCAATTACACCAATCTCGCGCGGTTGTGGGTGGTGCCCCATCTCGCCGAACTCAACATCGGCCACTCGATCGTGTCACGCGCGCTGCGCGTCGGCATGACCGCCGCCGTGCGCGAAATGAAAACCCTCATGACTCAATACCCCCGCTGAGCATGCGCATCTTCGGCATCGGCATCGACGTGGTGGAAGTGGCGCGCATCGCCTCCGCTATCCAACGCCATGGCGAGCCGTTCCTGGCCCGGGTGTTCACCGCCGGGGAGCGAGCGTATTGCGAGTCACGCAAAGTTCCCGCGCTGCATTTTGCCGCGCGCTTTGCCGCCAAGGAGGCGGTTGTCAAGGCGCTGGGCACCGGCATCGGCGAACACGCCGCCTGGCTCGATCTGGAGATCACCCGCGATCCGGTGGGCGCTCCCCAAGTCGTGCTCGGCGGTGCCGCCGCAGCCTTTGCCCGGGACCACGGCATCATCGAGATCAAGATCAGCCTCACCCACGCCCGCGACTACGCCGCCGCCAATGCCGTGGCCATCGCTGGAGCTGCTCTATCTTAATTTTAAACCGCGTCGTTCCTCGCCTTCACGTCGCATTTTACCTACGCAATGAACCTAGCAGACCAATCCGGTCGCGGAGCGACCCGTTGACGGTGGCCGTGGGTTTTAACCCACGGAGTCATGGATTGGATCGTTAGGGCGTCGCGGCGCGACGCCAGCCCGGACCGCGAGTCTCCAGACTCGCCCGCCCGGCAAGGTGCGCGCGACCACCAATAATGGAAATCGACAACAATCCGCCACGCCACCACCATTTCCCCCATGCACCGCCCGCGCCGCAACCGCCAAACGCCAGGGATCCGCGCCATGGTCCGCGAGACCACCCTGGCTGCCGCCGACTTGATCCTGCCGATGTTCCTGCACGAGGACTTGGTAGACACGCCGATCCTTTCCATGCCGGGGGTCACCCGCTGGTCGTTGGACAGCCTGGTCCGCGAGGCGGGGCTGGCGCACGCGCTGGGGATTCCCGCCATCGTGCTGTTTCCCAAAATCGAGGAAGACCTCAAGACCCCGCAGGCCGGAGAATCGTTCAATGACGACGGGTTGGTGCCGCGGGCGATCCGCGCGCTCAAAGCCGCCCATCCCACGCTCTGCGTCATCACCGATGTCGCGCTCGATCCCTACAACTCTGACGGCCACGACGGAATTGTTAGCAAGAACGCGCGCGGCGAGCTGATCATCCTCAATGATGAAACCGTCGAGGTCCTCTGCCAGCAGGCCGTCTGCCACGCCCGCGCCGGCGCCGACATCGTCGCGCCCTCCGACATGATGGACGGCCGGGTCGCCGCGATCCGCGACGCGCTCGACTCGGAGGATTTCACCGATGTGCTGATCCTGAGTTACACCGCGAAATACGCCTCCGCACTCTACGGTCCTTTCCGCGGCGCGCTGGATTCCGCCCCCAAGGACGGCGACAAGAAGACCTATCAGATGGACCCGGCCAACTCGCGCGAGGCGATCCGGGAAACGCTGCTCGACGAGGCCGAGGGCGCGGACATGCTCATGGTCAAGCCCGCCGGGCTCTACCTCGACGTGATCGCCCGGGTGCGCGACACCAGCACCCTGCCGGTGGCGGCCTATCAGGTCAGCGGCGAGTATCTGATGCTCAAGAGCGCCGCCGCCGGCGGCTGGCTCGACGAACGCGCGATCGTGCTCGAGTCGCTGCTGGCCATCAAGCGCGCGGGGGCCTCGATGATCCTGACGTACTTCGCCACCCAGGCGGCGGTTTGGCTGCTAGAGGACTGACCCGCCGCGTGGATGGAAACGATCTATGATGTCATCGTGGTGGGAGCCGGGGCCGCGGGGCTGCTCGCCGCCGGGCGGGCGGCCGAGCTGGGCGGCAGGGTGCTGGTGCTCGAAAAAATGGAGCGCGCCGGGCGCAAGATCCTGATTTCCGGCAAGGGCCGCTGCAACATCACCAACGCGGCGCCGCTGTGCGAGGTGCTCCAGCACATCCATCCTAACAGCAGGTTCGTGAAGCCCGCCTTCGGGCGGTTTTTCTCCCAGGACATCATCCGCCTGTTGCAGGAACACGGCTGCGACTCGGTGGTGGAGCGGGGCCAGCGGGTGTTCCCGGTGTCCAACAAGGCCGCCGATGTGGTCAGGGCCCTGGTCCAGTGGGTGACCCGCCACGGCGTCGAGATCCGCTACGGCCACAAGGTGGACAGCCTGGTCATCGAGGACGGCGCGGCCGTCGGCATCAGGATTCACACGCGCGACGGCAGCCAGGTCATCCGCGCGAACAACCTCATTTGCTGCACCGGCGGCAAGTCCTATCCGTCCACCGGCTCGGATGGCGACGGCTATCGGTTTGCCGCGGGCGTGGGGCATGCCATCGAAACGCCGCGCCAGGCGCTGGTGCCGGTGGAAACAGCCGGCGATGTGGCGCGCCGCCTGCAGGGACTGAGCCTGCGCAACGTCAAAGCGGTGGTCTGGATCAATGGTGCCAAGGCCAAGGAGGCCTTCGGCGAGATGTTGTTCACCGAGTTCGGGCTGTCCGGACCTATCATTCTAACACTCAGCCGGTTCCTCGTGGATGAACTGCGCAACAACAGCCAGGTGGAGCTCGCCATTGATTTCAAGCCCGCGCTCAACGAAGCCAAACTGGACGCCCGGCTGATGCGCGACCTGCAGGAGTTCGGCGGCGTGCGGATGGAGCAGCTGTTCCGCAAATGGCTGCCGGCCCCGCTGATTCCCGTGTTCCTGGAATGGACCGGCGTCGCCGGCCGCAAGCCGGGCTATCAGTTGAGCGCCGGCGAGCGGCACTCCATTCTGTCACGGCTTAAAGATTTCCGGCTGGTGGTCACCGGCTGCCGGCCGTTCAAGGAGGCCATCGTCACCGCCGGCGGGGTGGTGACCGCCGAGATCGACCCCCTGACCATGGAGTCCAAGCTCGTCAAACGCCTCTATTTCGCCGGCGAAATGCTCGACCTGGACGCCGACACCGGCGGCTACAACCTGCAGATCGCCTTCTCCACCGGCTGGCTGGCGGGCGAGTCGTGCATGGCCGCCAGAATGTAGCGGCGCTCTGCGAGCGTCGCTGGTTGGTACGGCACGTTCACCGCTGCGGGACACCCAAGGCGCGGCAAATTTTGCGGGCCAGGAGGTCGGGGATCTCGGT
>JBAXBG010000162.1:0-8310 GCA_037142115.1 Verrucomicrobiota bacterium
GAAATTGGGAGGCCCATGGGCAAGACGAGCCGCACCACGTTTGAATCCGCTGGCTTTTCTGGGGCAGGGATTGGTGGACGACGCGTGAACCTGCCGTTCCCGCTCGGTGGGTGCCCCCACACAGCGCGCTTGCTTTGGATGGCGGCCATTTCCATGCCGTAAGATGCCGCGATTGATGGCGAGTGTGCCGTGCCGCCTCTTCAGGCGGACGATTCAGCCCGTGGGCGCGGCGACGCAATCGGACTGACGCAATCGGACTTGCTGATTTGGCGGCCGTAGCGATGCTGGGCCAATGCCCTTGCATGCTGATTCGATCGCCCGCCGCGACTGGTTGAAAACCGCCGGTCTGGGCGGAGCTGTGGCGATGTTCCCCGGCAGGCGTCTCGCCGCCCAACCAGCCGCCGTGGCGGCCAAAAAGGTTCGCGGGGTGGTGTTCCTGGTCTCCGACGGCATGAGCCCCGGCGTGCTCACCCTGGCCCAAGCCTACTCGCAACTCACCCGCAATCGCGCCACCCACTGGTGGCAATTGCTCAATGACCGCAACGCCGCCCGCGGGCTGATGGACACCGCCTCCGCTAATTCGATGGTCACCGACTCCGCCGCCGCGTCATCGGCCTGGGGCGGCGGCCAGCGCGTCAACAACGGCTCGATCAACGTCGATCCCTCCGGCAAGCCCGTCACCCCCATCGCCGCCATCTTGAAGCAACAATCCACGGCGCGCGTCGGCCTGGTCACCACCGCCACCGTCACCCACGCCACCCCGGCGGGCTTTGCCGCCACGATTGCCGCGCGCGGCGATGAAAACGCGATCGCCACCCAATACCTCCAGCGCGTGGATGTGATCCTCGGGGGCGGCAGCGGATACTTCGACGCCCACCAACGCCCGGACCACCGCGATCTGGCAGGCGAGTTCCGCCAGGCGGGCTATCAGCTAGTCGGCACCCGCGACGAGCTGCTAGCCGCCCGCGGCGAAAAACTCCTCGGCACCTTCACCCGCGGCCACCTGCCGTTTGCCATCGACCGCGAGCACGACGCCCTACTCGCCGCCCGCGTGCCCACCCTCACCGAAATGGCGCAGGCGGCGCTCACCCGCTTCCTGGCCGGCCCGGCACCGTTCCTGCTCCAGATCGAGGGCGCCCGCGTCGACCACGCCGCCCACCTCAACGACATCGCCGGGCTGTTAGGCGAGCAACTCGCCTTTGACGACGCCCTGGGGGCGGTGTTGGCGCTAACAGCCAGGCGCGATGACATTCTGGTGGTGGTCACCAGCGATCACGGCAACTCCAACCCGGGGCTCAGCGGCATGGGCAACGGCTACACCGAGAGCACCCAGAGGTTCACCAAAATCACCCGCTGCCAGGCGTCCCATGAGCGGATTTTCGCCGAGTGGGCGCGCACCCCCGATGCCGGCCCCAGCCGCCTTACCGAACTGGTCCGCCAGCACCTCGATTTCACCCTTCAGGCCAGCGAGGCCGAGGCCTTGCTCGAGATCCTGCACAAGCGTCCGGTCGTCGAGTGGAACCACCAAATGGCGAAACCCGAGGGCCTGTTAGGCCAGTTCGCCGGCAACCATACCGGGATCGGCTGGTCCGGCACCACCCACACCTCAGACCCGACGCTGGTCTCGGCCACCGGCCCGCAGGCGGCGCGCTTTGCCGGGATGGTGAAGAACACGGAGGTCTTCGGCCACCTGCTGGAGTTGCTCGGTTAGCGACTTCGCCGGGGGGGGGCTTGTCCTCTTTGGCGGGCACGAACACCAGCCCGCCGCCGTTGATGCAGAAGCGCTTGGTGGTGGGGGAAGTGGCACCCGTGTGCAAAAATTGACTGATTCATAAATCATCCACCCCCTGCCGCGCGCCATCGGCTTGGGAGAGCCTTTCCTATCTCGTATCCCGCAAAGGGTAAGACCCTGAGGCACTAACCCGCGGCGTGCCGAAGTCGGTAATCCCGCGGTGCCAAGCCTGTCACCTTGCGAAACTGACGGGTGAAATAATTGGAGTCATTGAATCCCACCTCGAAGGCGATCTCGGTGATAGGGCGGTCGGTATGGCGGAGCAGGGCGCGCGCGCGGTTGAGCCTGCGGTCAATGACCCAGGCCAGCGGCGAGGTGGCGGTGGCGGATTGAAACACGCGCAAAAAACTGCGCCGTGACATGTGGGCGATGCTGGCCAATTCATCCAGATCCACGTCCCGGTGGATATTGCTTTCGAGGTGGGAGAGGGCTTCGCCGATGCGCAGCAACGCCCGGCCGTCCGGTGAAGGACAGCGACCGTAGCAACGGGACAGCATGCCGATGAGTTGCATGAATGCGGCGGTGGCCATGAATCCAAACCCGGGTTCGCGTGTTTTGAGTTCCAGTTCGAGGCGGTCGACGAGCTCCGCCACTTGTGCGAGTTCCTTGTGGTTGAGGTGGAGGCGGCCCTTGGTCGGCGCGCGTGAGCGGCGCGTGGGTTCCAGTGTGAACAGCGCGTGATAACCGGCCACCGAGGGCAAATCGATCAATCCCATCTTGAGTTGGCCGGGCTGAAACAGGATGTTGACCAGGCGCAAATCCTTGAGGTCGCGATACTCATGCTCGCGTGCGCCGGCGATGACAAAAACGTCCCCGGCGGAGAGTTCCCAGGATTCGTGGCCGGTGACGTGCAGGCATTTGCCTCCGGTCACGATGACCAATTCGGAAAACTCATGCGCGTGCGGATCGAAGGTTCCCTGTGGCTCGCGCCGCTCCACACTGATCGGAAAGCCATCCGGGTGAAACCACTCGTCAATTCGGAGAATCTTTTTCACTGGCGCGATCGTGCTGGTTTTTGGCGGAACTGTGGAGGTTTTTGTGCGGGAATTCGCGTAAGCTCCCCGCCTCAATCCCACCACGACCATGGCCCAATCCTCGAAATCCATCGCCCAAGCCTACCGCCTCGCCCAAGCCAGCTACGCCGCCCTGGGGGTGGATACCGAGGCCGCCATGGCCAAGCTCGCCGCCATTCCGATTTCACTTCACTGCTGGCAGGGCGACGACGTGGGGGGCTTTGAAAACACCGGGGAAGGGCTCAGCGGCGGGATCGCTGTCACCGGAAACTACCCCGGCAAGGCACGCACGGCCGACGAACTCCGCGCCGATCTCGACCAGGCGCTTTCGCTCATTCCCGGCAAGCACCGCCTGAATCTGCATGCCTTCTACGGCGAGTTCGGCGGCAAAAAGGTCGATCGCAACCAGATTGAACCCAAACATTTCACCGCTTGGATCGACTGGGCGAAGGCCAACGGCATGGGCATGGATTTCAACCCGACTTGCTTCGCCCATCCGAAGGCGGCGGACGGATTCACCCTTTCGCACCCGAAGAAGGCCATCCGCGATTTCTGGATCGAGCATTGCATCGCCTCCCGTGAGATCGGGGCCGCCATGGGCAAGGCGCTGGGTTCGCCAACGGTCACTAACCTCTGGATCCCCGATGGCTACAAGGACACCCCGGTTGACCGACTCGCACCGCGCCAGCGGCTTTCCAACTCACTCGATCAGGTGTTCGCCAAAAAACTCAACCCCAAGCACCAGCTCGACGCCGTCGAGTGCAAGCTGTTCGGCATCGGCAGCGAAAGTTATGTGGTCGGCTCGCATGAGTTCTACCTGGGCTATGCGATCAAAAACCAGAAGCTGCTGTGCCTGGACGCCGGTCATTTCCATCCCACCGAAGGCATCGCGGACAAGCTCAGTTCGGTGCTGATGTATGTGCCTGAAATCCTGCTGCATGTCAGCCGCGGCGTGCGTTGGGACAGCGACCATGTGGTCATCCTGGACGACGCGCTGCAAGCCATCGCCGCCGAACTGGTGCGCAACCAGCTGCTGGCCCGCACCCACATCGGGCTGGATTTCTTCGACGCCAGCATCAACCGGATCGCCGCCTGGACCATCGGCACCCGCAACACCCTCAAGGCGCTGCTGCTCGCGTTGCTGGAACCCGCGGCGCTCCGCCAGGCCGAAGCCGCCGGCGATTTCACCTCCCGCCTCGCGCTGCTCGAGGAAACCAAGAGCTTGCCATGGGGAGCGGTTTGGGATGCCTATTGCGAATCGCAAAACGTGCCCGCGGGCAGTGCCTGGCTAACCGAGGTCAAAAATTACGAGACCGCGGTGCTGAGCAAGCGCGGTTGATCCCGAAAAAACCCCGATCTAACAAAACATATTCATGAATCCGCTTCTCGGTGTAGTGTTCCATTGGCTCGGCGGCCTCGCCTCCGGTTCGTTCTACGTGCCGTTCCGCGGCGTGAAGCGCTGGTCATGGGAGACTGGCTGGCTCGTTGCCGGGGTGTTTTCATGGATCGTGGCACCTTGGGTCTTTGCACTTCTCAACACGACGGATGTGGTAACCGTCCTCCGGGAGACTCCTGGCGATGTCTGGTTTTACGCCTATCTTTTCGGAGCTCTGTGGGGGTTTGGCGGACTTACCTTTGGTCTGACCATGCGCTATCTTGGCATGTCGCTGGGAATGGCTGTCGCGCTGGGATATTGCACGGTTTTCGGCACTCTGATACCACCGATCTTCAAGGGTGAGTTCTTCTCCAAGTTGATCGAGCCTGCAAACGGCCGTTGGGTGCTGGCCGGTCTGGCGGTTTGCGTGATTGGGATTGTCATCACGGCTCTCGCCGGGCGTTCCAAAGAAGCTGAGATGAGCGAGGATCAGAAGAAAGACACCGTCAAGGAGTTCGATTTCAAAAAGGGAATCCTTGTTGCCACCTTCTCTGGCATTATGAGCGCGTGTTTTGCCTTTGGGCTCAGCGCGGGTGACAAAATCCGCGAAATCACCTACAAGGTGGACATCGTCAACAGCGCCGCCGCTGAGGGTAAAGCCGCCGCACGCACCGAGGAGCCCGGCGACGCGCAAACCGCAGCCCTGATCGAGTCGCTCGCATCCGTGAAACTCTTCGATAGAACGGCCAAGCCATCGCTCGCCGGCCTTGTCGACATCCTCGAAGAGCCACGCTCCTTGGGATTGAGGCCCGGGAAGGGCACGGGTACCGCCGCGGCACAGGCGAAAATCCAAGCCGCCAACGACAAGGCCGAGGCCGCTCTGGTGGCTATCAGAAAATCCCCGACCCCCCTGGCCGCACGTCTGACGGCTTACGCCAGCAATATCGCCAAATCGACTTCCTTCGATATCATCGACAACCTCTCGACGCTATCGGAAAAAGAAACCGCACTGAATGTCGCTGCATCCGGAGCTGATCTGAAGGCGATTCACGCCAAGCACAGCCTCTGGACGGGACTCCCTGTATTGATCGTCGTCCTGCTCGGAGGATTCACCACCAACTTTGTCTGGTGTTTGCTGCTCAATATCCGCAACCAAACCGGCTACGAATACCTCGCATCGGAACAACGCCACCCTGCTCATGGCAAGGACCGGACCATCATTGAAAACCCCACGGATGCTCCCGCTGTGGAAATGGCCGAGCAAGCGAAATTCAGCGGCAACGGCGGCGATCGTCGCATTCCCCGCATCTCCAACTACCTGTTTGCCGCCCTCGCAGGCACCACCTGGTATTTTCAATTCTTCTTCTACTCCATGGGAGAGACGCAGATGGGCGAATACAAATTCAGCTCGTGGACGCTGCACATGGCTTCAATCATCATTTTCAGTTCGATCTGGGGCCTTGCACTGCACGAGTGGAAGGGTGCCAGCGTCAAGTCCAAGGGTTTGCTCTTCGCCGGTTTGGCCATTCTGGTGCTTTCCACCGTCATCATTGGCTATGGCAACATGATCGGGGCATCCTCGGGCGACCATTGAAGGCCCACACCTGAAGCGCTCGGGCGGCTGATGCGGAGGCCCCGGCCCGTGAGGATCCCGCCAGGACCCGCACGGGTTGCCAGATGCCCCCAATTGGGTATTGCTAGACTTCGGGATTCCTTTAGACAGGTCACGGGGTGCGGCAGTCATGCGCTGGTGCCATGCCGGCACCACCGCCTGCCAAAACCCGTTTGGCGATCCTATGAAACTCGGCCTTGGACTCTACCGGCACATGCTGACACCGGAGAACTTCGCGTTCGCCCGCCAGGCGGGCGCCACCCACATCATCGCGCACCTGGTGGATTACTTCCGGGGTGGCAGCCACGCGCATGCCGAGGACCAGCCGACCGGCACCGACCGCGGCTGGGGCATTGCCGGAGATCCTGACGCGCTGTGGACCACCGCGGAGCTGCTAGCCCTGCGGCAAAACATTGAAGCCGCGGGCCTCACCCTTGAAGCGATTGAGAATTTCGACCCCGCCCACTGGTACGACATCCTGCTCGACGGCCCGCTGCGCGCCCGCCACATCGAGAACGTCCAGACGCTCATCCGCCACGTGGGCGAAGCGGGCATCCCAATGATGGGTTATAATTTTTCCATTGCCGGAGTGGCGGGCCGCACGACCGGACCCTACGCCCGCGGAGGAGCCTCGGCGGTCGGCATGGAGGGCCCCTACGACCTCCCCCTGCCCAAAGGCATGGCCTGGAACATGGTGGTGGGTCCCGCCGAACTCGACCACGGCTTGCTGCCCCAGGTCACGCACGCGCAGCTCTGGGATCGCCTGCGGCGATTTCTCGACGAAGTGCTGCCGGTGGCCGAGGCCGCCGGCGTCAAACTCGCCGCGCATCCGGACGATCCGCCGATGCCCTTCATCCGCGGGACGCCCCGCCTGGTTTACCAGCCCTCGCACTATCAGCGGTTGATCGACGCCAACCCCAGTCCTTCCAACACCCTGGAATTCTGCGTGGGTTCCCTGGCGGAAATGACCGAGGGCGATATCTATCAGGTGGTCGGGCACTACGCCCGCCAGCAGCGGATCGGCTTCGTCCATTTGCGCAACGTGGTCGGCAAGGTGCCTACCTACAAAGAGTCGTTCATCGACGACGGGGATGTGGACGTCCTGCGGGTGCTGCGCATCCTCCATGAATGTGGCTTCGAGGGGGTGGTCATTCCGGATCACGCCCCGCAAATGAGCTGCGCCGCGCCTTGGCACGCCGGGATGGCCTTCGCTCTCGGATTCATGGCCGCCGGACTCCAGACCCTTGGCCGCGCGCTCGACCGCATCCCGCCCGGGCCGATGCATGACTCACCGTCTGCCGGACTCTGACCCTATCCTATCCGGTTCGTTCAATATTCGCTGAAAAAGGGTAAGGCGGAGCTCTGAACGAACTGGAGGGTGAACGAACTGGAGGGTTGCATCCGCTGGTAAATTTGGTGGAATCGCCCCGATCCAACATCACACTCATGCGCGTCCTCCTCACCACTTGCAGTTACCAAGACACTCCCGGCCCCCATCACGATCTCATGGCCTCCCAAGACTGGGACATCGTCTGCCAGCGCGGCCCGCTGACTGAAGCCAGGATGCTGGAGTTGGCTGGCGACTTTGACGCGTTCCTGTGCGGCGACGACGCCATCACCCGCGCGGTGCTGGAAAAATCCCTGCCGCGTCTCAAAGTCATCTCGAAATACGGCATCGGGCTCGATAAAATCGACCTCGCCGCCACCAAGGAATTCAAGATTCCGGTGTTGTTCACCCCCGGGGTGAACCACATGACCGTCGCCGAGCACACCTTCGGCCTGCTCATCGGCCTGACCAAGCACATCGTCACCACCGCCGCCGCCG
The DNA here is from genome assembly GCA_037142115.1 of Verrucomicrobiota bacterium. GTDB lineage: Bacteria > Verrucomicrobiota > Verrucomicrobiia > Verrucomicrobiales > Akkermansiaceae > Luteolibacter. Next base: position 7,618 of record JBAXBG010000162.1, read on the forward strand.
CCCGCAACGGCGAATGGTTGCGGCTCACCGGCCACGAGATTTTCGAAAAAACCCTCGGCATCGTCGGCCTCGGCCGCATCGGCAAGGAAGTGGCCGTCCGCGCCCGCGCCTTCGGCATGGAGGTCATCGCCTGCGATCCGTATTGGGACGAGGACTTCGCCGCCGCCCACCAGATCACCCGCTGCGCCACCATGGACGAAGTGTTGGTGAAGTCCGACGTGGTCTCGCTCCATTGTTTTCTATCCGATGAAACCCGCGGGATGATCTGCCGGGCCAAAATCGCCGAAATGAAGGACGGCGTGGTCATCCTCAACTGCGCCCGCGGCGAAATCGTCGAAACCGCCGACATCGTCGAGGCCCTCCACAGCGGCAAGGTCGGCGGCTACGGCGCCGACGTGCTCGACGTCGAGCCCCCGCCCGCCGATCACCCGCTGCTCAGCGCTCCGAACTGCGTGATCACCCCGCACATCGGCTCGCGCACCTACGAAAGCGTGCCGCGCCAGGCGATGAAGTCGCTGACCAACCTGATCAACGCGCTCAACGGCACCGGTGAATGCAATTGCGCCAACGGCGTGATCTGAACGCCCGCCGCCGATCTATCCAATCAGCTCGTGTCATGAGCACCTCTGACCTCTGACCTCTGGTCTCTGGTCTCTGGTCTCTGGTCTCTGGTCTCTGGTCTCTGGTCTCTGG
>JBAXBG010000163.1:0-8302 GCA_037142115.1 Verrucomicrobiota bacterium
GTAAAACGAACCGTCCAGCCGTTTTTCATTTTCCTATTTAGGCTAAAAGGTGAACCCGTTAGCTGATGTCTCGATGGAATTCTTTCAGTGAAATCAGTGGTTGAAAAGGCAGGGATTGGTTTTTTTAGAGCACGGTGGCATGCTCCTTGAAATCCGTGGTAAAAAGAGCCGCTTTGCCGGTTTTTCATTTGCCCTTGCAGGATCACGCTAATCGCGGGTGCTAACAAACGCTAGCCTGGCTGTCGGCTAGGTTGGTTAGACGAGCTTGCCGATCGGGGCGCGCGCCCGGGCAGAGCAACCTGATTGACGGGCACCCCAGGGAGGTGAGGAGGCACCGCGCCGCGGCGCAGTCACTCTTCGCGGCCGCAGCAGTTTTTGAACTTCTTGCCGGAGCCGCACGGGCAGGGGGCGTTGCGGCCGGTGGTCTCGATCGAGAAGCTCGGTTTGCGCTTGGGCAGGTTGAGCTTGAGCTTGGTGCCTTCGGGTGAGGGGGCGGAGGCGGGATCGAAATTGCCGGAGCTGCCGGCCACGCCGAGGTTGTCGCGGGTGAGGGCTTGCTCGCCGCCCTGGAGTTGTTGCGGCTGGCTGTGGAGTTGTTTGAGGAACGCCTCGAGGTTGGACGCGGAGCGGAACAGGTTCTGGAGGGCGTCCTGCTTGATCGCGTCCATCAGGGTGACGAACAGGTTGTAGGCCTCGTTCTTGTATTCGATGAGCGGGTCCTTCTGGCCCTGGGCGCGCAGGCCGACGCCTTCGCGCAGGGCGTCCATGTTATAGAGGTGTTCCTGCCACTGCTTGTCGATGGCCACCAGCACCATCCGGCGCTCCTCCTGGTCCAGGACCTCCATCGGCAGCCCGCCGGTGCGGATGTCATAGGCTTCCTTGACCCGGGTGACGAGCCGTTCGGAGATGGCGTCCTCGTTCGGGCTGTCGGCGAAATCCTCGGGGGTGACGCGCACCGGCAGGGTTTCGTTGACCCAGCGCAGCAGGTCGTTGTAGTAGGGCTTCTTGTCGTCCTGGTCGCTGACAAACAGGCGGACCTTGGCCGGGATGGTTTCCTCGATGATCTCGGTGACCAGGTCGCGCGGGACCTCGGTGGTGAGCACCTCGTTGCGGTAGCCATAGACCACCTCGCGCTGCATGTTCATCACGTCGTCGAAATCCAGCACCCGCTTGCGCCAGGTGTAGTTGCGTTGTTCGACGCGCTTCTGGGCGGTTTCCACCGACTTGTTGAGCCACGAGTGCTCGAGCGCCTCGCCCTCCTTCATCCCGAAGCGTTCCATCATGGCGGTCATGCGGTCGGCGGCGGCGAAGTTGCGCATCAGGTCGTCCTCGAACGAGATGAAGAACTGCGAGCGGCCGGGGTCGCCCTGGCGGGCGCAGCGGCCGCGCAGCTGGCGGTCGGTGCGGCGCGATTCGTGGCGTTCGGTGCCGATGACAAACAGTCCTCCGAGTTCGGGCACGCCGGGGGCGAGTTTGATGTCGGTGCCGCGGCCGGCCATGTTGGTGGAGACGGTGACCGAGCCTAACTGGCCGGCCTGCGACACGATCTCGGCCTCCTGCTCGTGGAACTTGGCGTTGAGCACCGAGTGGGGGATTTTGGCGCGCTTGAGCATGCGGGCCAGGGTTTCGGACGACTCGACGGACGCGGTGCCAACCAGGCACGGCTGGCCCTTGGTGTGGGCCTCCTCGATCTTGGCGATGACGGCGTTGAACTTCTCGCGCCGGGTCTTGAACACCTGGTCGTTCTCATCGACCCGGCAGTTGGGCTGGTTGGTGGGGATGGGCAGCACGTCTAGCCGATAGATATCATGGAACTCGGCGGCTTCGGTTTCGGCGGTGCCGGTCATGCCGGCGAGTTTTTGATAGAGGCGGAAGTAGTTCTGGATGGTGATGGTGGCGAAGGTCTGGGTTTCCTTCTCGATTTCCACGCCCTCCTTGGCCTCGACGGCCTGGTGCAGGCCGTCCGACCAGCGGCGGCCGGGCATTTCGCGGCCGGTGTTGTCATCGACGATGATGATCTTGTTGTCCTTGACGACGTATTGCACGTCCTTCTCATAGACGCAGTAGGCCTTGAGCAGCTGGGAGATGTTGTGCATTTTCTCGGCCTGCGAGTCCATCCGGACCTGGAGGGCGTCCTTGGCCTCGGTCTTCTGGTCGACGGTGAGCTCCGGGTTGGTGTCGATGTCGGCGTAGAGGGTGCCGAGGTCGGGCAGGGTGAAGGATTCGGGGTCGCCGGGGGAGAGGTATTCGCGGCCCATTTCCATCAGGTCGGAGTCATGGCCCTTTTCATCGATGACGAAGTAGAGTTCCTCCTTGAGCTCGAAGAGTTCCTTTTTCTGGGCGTCCTGGTGGAAGGCGAGTTCGGCCTTTTCGAGGAGGCGGCGCATTTCAGGCTCCTCCATGAAGCGCATCAGCTGGCGGTTGCGCGGCTGGCCGAGCTTGAGTTTGAAGAGCACACGGCCGGCACCCTCTTTGTCGCCCGCGTCCAACAACTGCTTGGCCTCGGTGGCGGCCTCGTTGCAAAGCTGGGTCTGGCGTTTGACGAGCTGCTCAACGAGCGGCTTGTATTTGTCGAACTGGTGGGACGAGTGGGCCGACGGGCCGGAAATGATCAGCGGGGTGCGGGCCTCGTCGATGAGGATCGAGTCCACTTCGTCGATGATGGCGAGGTAGTGGCCGCGCTGGACCTGTTCGTCCTTGGTGGCGGCCATGCCGTTGTCGCGCAGGTAGTCGAAGCCGAACTCGGCATTGGTGCCGTAGGTGACGTCGCAGGCGTATTCGGCGCGGCGTTCCCACGGCGGCATCTGGTTTTGGATGCAGCCCACGGTGAGCCCGAGGTAGCGGTAGACGGCGCCCATCCATTCGGCGTCGCGGCGGGCGAGGTAATCGTTGACGGTGACGATGTGGACGCCGAGGCCGGTGAGGGCATTGAGGTAAACCGGCAGGGTGGCGACCAGGGTTTTGCCTTCCCCGGTCTGCATTTCGGCGATCATGCCGCGATGCAGCGCGACGCCGCCGATGAGCTGGACGTCGAAATGGACCATCTCCCAGAGGATCGGGTGGTCGCTGACCGAAATGGTGGTGCCGCAGAGTCTGCGGGCGGCGTTTTTCACCACCGCGTAGGCTTCCGGCAGGATCGCTTCCAAAAATTTGGCGCGCGAGCGGGGGAATTCGAGCTCGACGTCGTGGAAGGCCGCCTTGGCGGCCTCGATCGCTTCGGCCGTGGCCTCGACGGTGGCCGGAAGGACCGGGAATTCCTCGCGCAGCGGCGAGAGGCGCAGCTCGAGCGCGTCGGCGGTGAGGCGTAGTTCCTGCGGGTCCATGCGCTCAACCAGCGGCTTGGCCGGGGCCTCGAGCAGGTGATAGCGGGCCAGGTGGCCCTGCCACTGGCGGGTGTGCTCACCGAGCGTGGACTCGGGTTGCTGCTGCAGAGCCTCCTCAAATTTGTTGATACGCGCCACGCTGGGACGGATGCGGCGAATTTCGCGTTGGTTCTTGCTGCCAACGATTTTTTGGAGAATCCACTTGATCATGTGAGAGATGGGGTAGGGCGGAGATCCCGCCGGGGCGCAGGCAATACACTGTCAGGCACGCGCGTGCAAGCACTAGGCACGACGAGCGGAGAAAACTGTCGAGGGTTAAGGCAGCAAATCGCCGTAGGTTCCCGGATCGCTGCCGGGAATTTCAATCGCGCCGCAGGCCTTGGCATAGAATTCCCGGGGTCCCACGCCGCCGATGATGGCGTAGGCGAAACCCAGTTCGCGCAGCCCCTCCAGCGATTTGAGCAACAGGGCCTTGCCCAGACCGAGGCCACGGGCGTCCTCCGCCACCCCCGCCGGGCCGAAAAACCCGCGCTGGGTGGTGTCATGACAGGCAAAGCCGAGGATTTGTTGGTCGCGCGTGGCGATGAAGCAGGCAACCGGCTGGCGGGTCAGGGCCACGGCCACCTCGCTGACCCATTTGGCGGAAAACCGCGCCTGGACGAAAGCGGCCACGGTGTGGGTTTCGAAGGCCCGCGCCCGCCGCAGGGTCACCCCCGTGGCCGCGATCCCCTGATAGAGGGCGGTGGAGTCGGGCAAGTCGTAGAGGCGCACCAGCATGTCGATCATGCGCCGAGTCAAGCGGGTGGCGGGCGCGCAGGGAAGTCTGGAGTCGCGCTGGCGGCAAGAAGCGGAAATTTTCACCGCGAAGCCGCAGAGGTCGCCAAGTGGCGCAAAAGATCGAAAATGAGCAAAAAGCCCTCTCCTTTGCGTGCTTTGCGACTCCGCGGTGAGTCTTGTCCGTTACTTGCCTTCCCACACCCGGTCGCACGTCGCGTCCCGCGCACCGATTCAGAAAATCCGCGCAGGATTTGTCATTGTGCGGCTTGTCAGTTGACCCGCCGGAGGATGTCCCCTAGCCTCGGTGCTTCCCGTATCAATCCTATGAAAGCACCTATTACTGTTTCCGTCACCGGGGCGGCTGGCCAGATCGGCTACGCCCTGCTGTTCCGTATCGCCTCCGGCTTTGTCTTCGGCCCCGACCAGCCCGTCAACCTCCGCCTGATCGAAATCGAACCCGGCATGGCCGCGCTTGCAGGCGTCATGATGGAACTCGATGACTGCGCCTTCCCGCTGCTCAATGAAGTGATCGGCACCGCCGACCTCAACGAAGGCTTCAAGGGCACCAACTGGGCGTTTCTCGTCGGCTCGGTGCCGCGCAAGGCCGGCATGGAACGCGCCGACCTGCTGGGCATCAACGGCAAGATCTTCACCGGCCAAGGCAATGCCATCGCCCGCAACGCCGCCAAGGACGTGCGCGTGCTCGTCGTCGGCAACCCGTGCAACACCAACGCCCTGATCGCCATGAACAACGCCGAGGGTGTGCCGAAAGACCGCTTCTTCGCCATGACCCGCCTCGATGAAAACCGCGCCAAAAGCCAGCTGGCCAAGAAGGCCAGCGTGCATGTGTCCAAGGTCACCAATCTGGCCATCTGGGGCAACCATTCCGCCACCCAATACCCGGATTTCACCAACGCCAAGATCCAAGGCCGTCCGGTCACCGATGTGATTTCCCACGTCGAATGGCTCAAGGGTGACTTCATCGCCACCGTCCAACAGCGCGGTGCCGCCATTATCAAGGCCCGCGGTGCCTCGTCCGCCGCCTCCGCCGCCAACGCCGCCATGGACACCGTGAAAAGCCTCATCACCCCGACTGCCGCCGGCGATTGGTATTCGGTGGCGGTGTGTTCCGACGGGTCCTATGGCATCGAAAAGGGCCTGATGGCATCCTTCCCGATCCGCACCCTGGCCGATGGCACCTGGGAGATCGTCCAGGGCCTGCCCATCGACGCCTTCAGCCAGGCCAAGATCGACGCCACCATCGGCGAACTCAAGGAAGAGCGCGATGCCGTGAAAGACCTGCTGCCGAGCTGATCGGCCGCTACGATTGCTTCCCTGAAAATCCCCGTCACCCCGTGTGGCGGGGATTTTTTTATCGTCAGATCACCTGAAAATGCGCGGCCTTGGCGGCGGGGATGACGCGTTCTGACGAACGCGGCCACGGCCGGAATCGTAGGCGTGCTGGTGACAGCACGCGGGGGCGCGCGTTGTAACGAACGCGGCTATCTTGCTGCGGCCACAACGTCCTCGCAGGTCATGCCGAGTTCCGCCATCACGGTGTCGCCCGGCGCGCTGATGCCGAACCGGTCGATGCCGAGGGCCTTGCCCTGGGTGCCGACGTATTTCCACCACAAGCCGGTGACGCCGGCCTCGATGGAAATGCGGTGGGTGCAGGCGGCGGGCAGCACGCTTTCGCGGTATTCGGCGCTCTGGCGGTCGAAGAGTTCGAAGCAGGGCAGGGACACCACGCGGACGCCCGCGCCGAGAACGTCGGCGGCGGCCATGGCGTGTTGCAGTTCGGAGCCGCTGGCCAGCAGGATGGTGGTGAGCGCGGCGGTTTCCTGGCGGGTGATGTAGCCGCCCTTGCGGGTGCCGTCGCGGCGGGTCGCCACCGTGAGCTGGTTCATCAGCGGGATCGTCTGGCGGGTGAGAATGAGTGCCGTCGGGCCATCGGTGCGGCTCATCGCGGCGACAAAAGCACCGGCGGTTTCCTCGGCGTCGCCGGGGCGGATGACATCGAGGTTGGGGATGACGCGCAGGCCGCTGACGGTTTCCACCGGTTGGTGGGTCGGGCCGTCCTCGCCCACGCCCACCGAGTCGTGCGTGAAGAGATAGGTCACCGGCAGTCCGGCCAGGGCCGCCAGGCGGATCGAGCCGCGCAGGTAATCGGCGAAGACCAGGAAGGTCGCCCCGCTCGGGCGGAACAGTCCGTCGTAGGCGATGCCATTGCAGATGGCACCCATGGCGTGCTCGCGGATGCCGAACCAGATGTTGCGGCCCAGCGGGTTGGCCTTGGAATAGTCGCCGCCGTCCTTGAGGTAGTTCTTGGTCGACCCGAACAGGTCGGCGCTGCCGGTGAGAACTTGCGGCATCGCCTTGGCCACGGCATTGAGGATGGTGCCGCCCGCGGACCGGGTGGCGTCCTTGTATTCGGCGGCAAAGGCCGGAATTTGTTCGCTCAGGTCGGTGGGCGCGGAGGTGGCCAGGCCGGCGGTGAGGTCGTCGGCCAGCGCCGGGTTGGCGGTGGACCAGGCATCGTAGGTCACCTGCCAGGCCTCGAAGGCCGCTTGGGAGGTGGTCTTTTTGGCGGCGAAAAACGCCTGCGTGGCCGGGGAAACGTAGAACAGTTCGTCGGCGGGAAGACCGAGACCCGCGCGGGCGGCGGCACTGAATTTCGCGCCGCCCTCGCCGTGACCCTTGGCGGTGCCGGCCACTTCCGCGATGCCTTTGCCGATGACGGTCTTGCAGATGATGACTTTCGGTCGGCCGTTGTCGGTGGCTTTGGCGGTGGCGATAGCCGCGGCGATGGCCGCCAGGTCGTGGCCGTTGAGGGTGACGGCATCCCAATTCTGCGAGGTGAAATACGCCTCGGCGTTTTCGCTCTGGGTGACGACGGCCATGGCGTCGAGGGTCACATCATTGGAGTCATAGATGAGGATGAGATTGTCCAGGCCGTTGTGGCCGGCAAACGCGATCGACTCCTTGGCCACCCCTTCCTGCAGGCACCCGTCGCCCAGCAGCGCGAACACGTGCTGGTCGAACAGCGTGTGCGCGGCGGTGTTGAAACGCGCGGCGGCACGCTTGCCGGAGAGGGCGAAACCCACGGCATTGCCCACCCCCTGGCCTAACGGACCGGTGGTCGCCTCCACCCCCGGCGTTTCCTGAAATTCCGGGTGGCCCGGGGTGATCGAGTGGAGTTGCCGGAAGTTGGCCACGTCGGCGCGCGAAACCGCGTAGCCCGCAAGGTGCAGCCAGCTGTAGAGAAACATCGAGCCGTGGCCCGCCGACAGGATGAAGCGGTCGCGGTTGAGCCACTTCGGCGCATCCGGCGCGTAGCGCATCGCTTCACCGAAGAGCACCGCGCCGATGTCGGCGCAACCCAGCGGCAGACCCAGATGGCCGGAATTGCAGGCGTGGATGGCGTCGATGGCGAGGCCGCGGGCCTCGTTGGCGGCTTGGGCAAGAATGGCAGTGTTCATGAGTGTGGGGTGCCGCAGCGCGTGGTGGCCGGGGCGGCGCGTAGCGTAGAAATCTCCTCCCGTTTGACAAGCCGCCATTTATTGCCCGTGCGCGAATGGCTGCAGAACAAAAAAAAATCAAGGAGCGGCGGAATCCGTCCGCCGATGCCCGTGGCAAGTCCAGGACGGGTGCGCAGCCGCTTGGCCTGGCCCCCACACGGGCATGGGCGATCGGATATCGCCCCTCCTTGAGCCCGCGGCAGTTTGCCCGCCCATGACCCATCGCCAGCGCGCCTGGCGAGGCGGCGGGAATTGGGAGGATCCAGTGATGTCAGTGGATCTCAGTGCCTTCAGTGGTTTCTTTGATATCTGCTTGGTGCCCGACTTTGGAATTCGGGCTAACCGCCTGAAGGCGGTACTACATACCTCCCCTGGAAACGTTGCTTCCGGCGTAGCGAGTCCCGCCTTCAGGCGAACTCTGAATCCACTCAGTCCGTCCCATAGCGCCAATTGGGTCGGTCCCTTTGTAAGTGAATGCGACCTCGGCCGGTAGGCGTGCTGGTGACAGCACGCTGGGGGACGCGTTCTCACGAACGCGGCTACTTCGGATTGTCGCGCTCACGGCTGCAGCAGCATCAGCGGCCAGCGCTCGGGGTGGCCGTCGCACGGCTGACCGGGTTGCGTTGACGTGCTCAGTCCCTTGATGTTCTGCCAGTTGTCGGCGTCGTGATCGTGGGTGTAAAG
>JBAXBG010000164.1:0-8292 GCA_037142115.1 Verrucomicrobiota bacterium
GTCGCCGATCAAGCGATTCGCCCAGGTATTGGCCACCCGCACCTCCAGCTCGTTAGGGCCGGGCCGCAACGCGTGGGTGATGTCGAGGCGGTAGGGCGGCGTCCAAGCGACGCCGCAATCCACGCCGTTGAGTTTCACGCCCGCGATCACCGCCACGCCGCCCAAGTCGAGCATCACGTCGCCAGCACCGGCGGCCTTCCAGTCGAATGTCGTGTGATAGACCGCCGTGCCCGAGTAATACTTGATTCCGGGTTCCGGCCGACGGCTCCAATCTGCCAGCGTCTCAAACCGCACCGACTCGGGGGCGCCCCAGCCGGGCGTGAACGACACGGTCCAAGGATTTGCCAGTGTCACCGGCTCGCGGCACACCGGCGAGTTGCCCGTGGCCGTGGCGGAGGCATCGGCGGCGATGGGACGGCGGAACACCACGAAAATCGACCCCTGAGGCTCGAAGTCCCACGGCACGTGCGTTCGTCCGGCTTCTTGATGAAAGGTGGCGGCATCGCGCGTTTGGCCGGTGACCGGGTCCCAGAGTTCGGGTTGCTTGCCGACCACGCGGAAGCTCAACTCGACGCCCTTGACCGCACCGGTTCCCTGGTTGGCAACGAAATAGATCTCGGCGTCGCCGTCGCGGCGATGGATGAAGCGAAGGTAGGCGCTCGCGTCGTCACACTGATAGGAGAAGTCGGGCGGCAACTGCATGGCGGCCAGTGTTGCCTTGAGTGATAGGCCGCAAAAGACCCGGCCCCGGCCGAATGCGTGTTGCGTGACGGTCTTGCCGTCGCAATCGCCCCACACCTCGTTGCCGATGCCGCTGACGATTGGGTCGCATTGCGGATAGTTGCTCAGGCTGGGACTGCGTTGCGGCTTCGGCCCGCAAACCGTTGCGCCGGCGGCCACCAACTCCTTGATCTTCGTCGCGGTCTCGGGCGTCATGCGGTCGGAATCACGCAGCACCAGCAGCCGGTATGCGGTGCCGTTGGCAGTGACGAGTTTGCCGTCCCTGACCGCAAAGCCCTTCACCAGCGCCTCGGCGGGCACCATGTCGTAATCTAACCCGCGGGGCAACGCCGACCAGGCGTCGGGATTCCGCCCGTCGCCACCGAACAGATGGGTAACGGGGCCTGCGGGATCCTCGCCGTAAAAATACAGCACATCGGCCGTGGGATTGCCGCGCTGCAACAAGAACTGGCACCGCGACAGATACGTCATCCAAGCATGGCCCATTTCCCACCACGTTTGGCCACGGCTGAAGGGCATGCCGTATTTCCAAAATGCCGGGCCGGGATGGATTTTGGCAACCTCCGGATTGTGCGCGTAGGCTTGGAAAACCAAGCGGTTGACGCCCGCGCACAGGAAGGAATCGCAGCCGGCCTTGAGTGAGGCGGGGCTATCGTCCCAGTTGGCGCCGCCGCCCTCGGTGAACGCCTCCATCGCCACGATCTTCTTGCCGGCAACGTGCGCCGCCGAGGGTGCAGGCTTCAGCGGGCGACCGCCTTCAGTCATCGGGATATCGACCTGGAGATAGGGTTGCAGGCAATCGGCCACAGCGGTCCCGGCGCCGGTGCCGCCACACGATTCGGCATACAATTGCAGGTTGTGTTCGCGGGCTTTGTCGGTCATGACGCCGTAAAATGCCTCCGAAATCAAATCGCTGCCGGTCTGTCGCACGTCGCGCAAAAAGCGGTCGGTGGTTTCACGGTTGCCGACGATGAACCCCGCAAAGGTCGGCATATAATTCAATACGTCATAGCCACGGCGGGTGCGAAACTCGGCGCGGAACGTCGGCGACCAGTTTTGGATTCTCGCCTCGTAGCTGTCGATGACCACCCCGGTCATGGCCTTGCCGCCGGCCATGGCGGCGTCTTTCAAGATGCCGCCGATGTATTGATCGAAGTGATAGGCGACCACGTCCCGGCTGAATTTGTCACATTCCAGCCCGTCGGCTTCCTTGGGGGCCGGTGCATTGTGCCAGCCGGTATTGCGGAAGCCGCTGCGCACGACCGTCCAATCGCCGGGCGGCGCGGTCCAGGACAAATTGCCTTGAGCATCGAGCTGGTTGCTCAGGTCAAGGATCTGATTGGTGGGCACGGCGGTGCCCGCTTCGGTCGCCACGCTGGGTTCGGCTATCAGGGTTCGTCCCGCCTCGCCGATTTTGCTGTCGTGGGAATCAATGACCGGCGCGGCCGACCATGCCACATGACGCAGACGGAGACTTGCCGGCCCATCCCACGCGAGGCGGAAGAAGCGAGCCTTGGTCGGCGGAATGGCGTGCGGCACACTCGAACCGGCCCATTCGTAGAGAAAAAGGAACGTCGCAAGCCGGCAAACCTCGCGGAAGTGCTGGCCGTCGTCGCTCGCCCACACCACGGCCCGGTGGTCGTCGGGCGGAGTGACCTGTCCCTGCTCGTTTTCCAAGCCATTGATGGTTACCGAGCGGCAGGTGACGGCCGATGGAAACTCAAAGTCGATCCACGCCGATCCGCCTGCCGGAACCGCCGGTATCAGCAGCGCCGGCTGGTCGCGTTTGAGCGGCACATGACTTAAGTCTCCCAAGTCCACGCCCGCGAAACTGCCGGTTATCTTCGGCGTGGGCAACGGCTCCACCTTTTGCAAAACCTCCGGCGTGGGAAATGCCAGGACGGCAATATCGCGGTAGTAGGAATTGCCGGTTTCCGGCCACGTGGGTGGAGCGGCGAGCTTGACCGTCGCGCCGCCTGCCACCGCCTGCTTGCTAGAAACCACATGGAACATGCCCTTGTCGGGCGTAATCCACGGTCCGCCGGCCGCGCTCCAGCCGGCACAATTGTGCGCGGCGAACTGCAAGCCGAGCCGGTCGCATTCCTTCAGCGCGAGCCGTACCATTTCGTGCCACTTGGGACTCAGGCACGGCACGGTGGGATTTGGAACGGGCGGATAGTTGCCTTCGGTGAACATCTGCACGCCGCCGACGCCGATGCGCTGGATCGCCTCCAACTCTGCGACAATGCCTTCCTGACTGATATTCCCATCCAGCCAATGCCACCATGTCTGCGGTTTGGCCGAATTCGGTGGCTTGCCAAATCCATCGTCCAACTCATCCGCCCTAACCAGCTGGCCCGCGCCGATGCCGCACCACGCCAAGGCCACGATTGCGAGACCGGGGAAATGCGTGTGTCTGCGCGCTGCCGGAACGTTGGTAAAGGAAACGAGGTCGGGTTCAGCCATGGGCCGAGTCTCCGCGATCAGCGGGCGTTTTCAAGACCGGAGTCGGCGGCTTGGAACGGCACGCGCCACTGGGCGCCGTCGTTAGTGCGGACGCTCGCCAGCCACTCGGGCTTCATCTCCGCGGGCGATGTGGCCGGCCGCGGCGTGTAATAATCGCGCTGGTGGAGGGTGAACACCGCGCCCTCGGCGCTGAGTTGGACCAGGACGTAGCCGATGTCGCCCCAGTGTCCCGTGGACGGCAGGCCGAGGGTGTTGACGCCCTGCTCTGGCTGGGGTTTCCAAGTGTGGAGGTGACCATACACATACCCCTTGCAGCAGGGTTTGGCAGCCAGCAGTTCCGCGAGGCCGGTATCCTTGAGCGGATGGTGCGCGCCGACAAATACCGGCTTGGTGGAATGACTCAAGGTGGTTTGCAGCCACGCCCGCTGGGCGTCGTCGAGGTCGCCGTTGGTGGGGCCTTCGAGGCACGAGTCCAGCAGGATGAAATCCGCGCGGGGCGTTTGGACGACCGTGACCCAGCGGCCGGGAACCGGCGGCGCGGCCACCATGCGCTCGGGGAAGACGCTGAAAAACGTCGCGCGGCGGTCGTGGTTGCCGAAGCACGCGTGCCAGCGGACCCCGGCGTCCTCCAGCGGCTTGAGCAGTTCCTTGAGCAGGCGGTAGTCGTCGGGATCGCCGTGATTGAACGAGAGGTCGCCGTAAAGGAGTACGTTCGCGGGGCGCGGGTTACGGTCTAACACCTCCGCAATGCACCGCGCGAGCCCGGCGCGTTGGTGCGGGTTGTCGGCCTGCGGGGTGACGTGCAAGTCCGCGAGCAGGGCGAGTTGGTTTTCGTCCAGTGGCACCGTGTCGGCACAAACCGTTGCGGTCAGAATCAGCGCACACAGGGCTTTCAGGGTCAGGTTCATGGGTCCGTTGTTCCATCCATTCGATGGCGCGCGGCCCGTTAGCCGTGCATGGAGTGTCAGGCTTCTGCGGGAGTTATCAAGACCGTTGTCCGCCGGGGGCGTGGATTAGGGCCGCTCCTTCTCCGCTGGGGCGTTTGGCGCTGGCTCTCATGAATCTCCCGAGGGAATTATGGTTCATTCGTTGAATGACAAGGAGGGGCGGGATCTGTCCGCCCACGCCCACGGATAGCCGATGCAATGAGAAAATCGCTTTTGATCTACCCACATGGCATGGGCGATCAGATATCGCCCCTCCATGAGACCGCAGCACAAGACCGAGTTACTCCGCGTTCCAGCCCGACCGCAAGGTTCTGGTGCCACAAAAAAAATAGAACCGCAACCGAGCGCAGCAAACCGGAGCGGAGATGGCCGAAGTCAAATGGACGCGGATTATCGCAGCCAATTCAAGAGCCCGGTCCGGCTCACGGGCCGGTGACGCGCAGCCGCACATAGCGGGCGGCGGCACCGGCGGGCGGGGGCAACGCGCTGACCTGGAGGGTTTGGGTTAGCGAGTCATCGCGGATCAAGACCGGCGCGGTGGTGAAGTTGGCGCCGGAATTCCAGGTTTGCAGGTCGCTGGAGACTTCCACGACATAGGTCAGATCCGTGGCTTGCGGGTTGCGCACGTAGGTCAGCGAGAAAGAATCGCCAACCGCTGCGACTTTGGGCAGCTGCGAGAGGTCGGGATGCTGGCGCTCGAGGCGGAAGGCGTATTTGAGGAGATTGCAGATGCCGTCGTGGTCGGGAGCCTGGAGCGCGCCATGGACCGCGGGGTCCAGGAGCTCTGCGGCCGAAAACCGGCCGGTCTGCCAGGCGGTCCACGGGGTCGGCTGGAAATTCGCCGCCAGCTGGCGCGGACCCGCATAGCTGAACGGATAGGTGCTCGAATTGCTGACGGAGGTTAGACCTTCAGCCCAGTTAGAAAACAGGTAGCCGGAATTGGCAGTGGCGGTCAGAGTCACACTGTCGCCCACCGCGAACGCGCCGCCGCCGGTGGTGGTGCCGCCCGCTGTTGGAGCCGCGCTGGTGACGATGATCGGGGCTCCGGTGACGTGGTCAAAGGTGGCGGTGCAGGGCGTGGTGGTGGTGGTGTAGCAGTTGACCAGGCCCACGTAAATCGTGCCGGTCATGGCGATGGTGCCGGAGTTGATGGTCGACCAGGTGTTGCCGTCGGCGGAGGCATAGCCGGTGAACGTGTTGCCGGCGCGGACCAGTTTGAGCCAGCTGGGCACCGCGGTGACCTCGCTGATCGCCCAGCTTGCCCCGGCCCCGGCGGTGGCGCGGGTGCCCATCATCGCCTTGAGCCACACGCCATTGTTGTTATAGACCACGCACGCGGCCTTGGGCGAGGTGCCCAGCGTTTCGCTCATCAGGATGCCGGCGCGGGCGTTGGGGCGGTTGATCGAGGTCATGCGGGCGATGAAGGTGCCGTCGCCGGCCAGCGTCTGATAGGTGAAGTTGAACGAGTCGCCAGCGGCGGTGCCGAGGTTGCCGCCGGCACCGTAGGTGGTGAAGGTGCCGTTATTGGCCACGGCATAACTGCCGGCGAGGCCGACGGCACCGATGTCCACGTTGGACCATGAAGGCGCGACGGTCGCCGAGGACTCGGCCGAGTTGGCGCTTTCGCCCATCGCGTTGAGCGCGCTGACCACGTAGTAATAGCTGGTGGCGGTGGCGATGGTGGTGTCGGAGTAGCTGAGGGCGGGGGAGGTGACGGTGGCGAGGGTGGTGTAGGGTCCGCCGCTCGCGCCGGCCCGCTTGATGGCGTAGCTGGCGGCGCCATAACAGGCGGTCCATCGCAGTTTGACTTGGCCGGGAGCGGTCGTCGCCAGCGCGCCCGTGGGTGCCGCGCAAGGTGCCGTCACATGGTCGAAAATGGCCTTGCACAGCGAGTTGTTGAGGCAATTGACCAGGCCCACGTAAATGGTGCGGTTCATGGCGATGGTGCTGGAAGCGATGGTGGTCCAGGTGATGCCGTCGGGGGAAGCGGAGCCGGTGAAGGTGTTGCCGGCGCGGACCAGCTTGAGCCAGGTGGGCACCGCGGTGATCGTGCTGTGGGTCCAGCTTCCAGTGGCGCCCGCGGTGGTGCGGGTGCCCATCATGGCTTTGAGCCAGGCGCCATTGTTGTTATAGATGACGCTGGCGGCCTTGGGGGAGGTTCCCAGCGTTTCGCTCATCAGGATGCCAACCAGGGAATTCGCCCGGCTGACCGACGCCATGCGGGCGATGAAGGTGCCGTCGCCGGTGAGAGTCTGATAGGTGAAGTTGAAAGCGTCGGCGGTGGAGCAGAGGTTGCTGCCCGCGCCATAGGTGGTGAAGCTGCCGCTGGCGGACACGGCGCAGCTGCCGGCCGGGCCGACCGCCCCGATGTCCGCGTTGATCCACGGGAACGGGGCGGGTGAGGCGATCACTTCCGCCGAGTTGGCGCTTTCCCCCGCGGCGTTCACCGCGGCCACGACATAGTAATAGACGCTGCCGTTGAGCGCCGAGTGGTCGTCATAACCGGTGGTCGCGGTGGTGGCGAGGGTGGTGTAGGGCCCGCCGCTGGTGGTGGCCCGCTTGACGTGCCAGCTCGTCGCCTTGGTGGTGTTGTTCCAAACCAGCGCCACCGGGGCGTTGATGGTTGAGGCGCTCAAGCCATCGGGCGCGGGCGCGATGGCCGGCGCGGTGGGGGCTGAGCGCAGGCTGACGAGTTCCTTGGGGGCGATGTCCACCGCGCCGACGCCGTTGACCAGGGCAAGGGTTCCGGACGCGACGAAGTGGTTGTTAGCCCGGCTGCGATAGACGGTGAAACTCGTGCCCGGGGTGTTGGCCAACTCGTCGACGGTCAGGGTGACCGAGTAAGACGCGGCCGGGTAAAACGCGTTGCTGGCATAGGCGGGGCTGCCGGTGATGCCGGTGTCGTTGGCAATATTGATGCCCCAGCTGCCGTCGGGGTTGTAGGCGGCGGCGGCGTTGATGGCCGGGTTCTGGGTGACGCCATTGGTGGAGGAGGCGAACATGTCGCCCTCGCTGGCGCTGACGCACTTGCGGAAAACGCACGCCACATCAAACGTGTTGAGCGCCTGCTTGAAGTAATGATATTTGAGAAACGGGACGATGCTGGCGGTTTTCAAGTCATAGACCATCAGGAACGCGGTTCCTATCTGATAGGTGCTGTTGTCGCTGACCTGCCCCAGGCCGATGAAGAAAACCCACTCGTTGACTCCATGGTTCATCTCGCAGAGGTAACGGGAGACGATGGAGGCGGCGCGGTTTTCATCCTCGGCCAGCTCGTTGCCATCATCCGAGGCTTCGGTGATCCACCACGGCTTGTCGAGTTTGAGGGATTCCAGGTCATCGTTGGGCAGCACCGCGCCATAGGAGTGCGAGGCGATTGCATAAAGGTTGTTCCAGGCGGAGGAGTTGGCATGGATCGCCTTCACGGAGGCCGCGGCCGAGTAGGGGTTGGAGCTTTCCGGCGCGATGATTTTCACGCCGCTCAGGCCGCGCGCGTCCAGGCCGGCGCGCAGGGCGTTGATGCAGTCGATCAGGTTGGCGGTGCTCCACATTGCTTCGGGTTCGTTGGAGATGCCCGTTACCTGGATCGTGATGCCGTAGGTGGTCTTGATCTGCAGGATCAGTTCTGCCAGGTGGTCGGCGTAGGTGGGAATCGATGCGGGCACCGGTGCGCCGCCGCCGCCGGCGGGAGCCAGCAGCAAGGTGGTCACGCCGCGGCTGGTGATGTCGCTGATGGCATGGCTGGCCACATATTTGGTGTTAAACTCGGCCAGCATGTCGGCCACGGTGAGGGTGTCTTTGGTCGTCACCCACAGGCGCAGCACGTTCATCTTCAAATCGCGGTACACCATGTCGGCCATGGCATTGCGGGGTGCCGCGGCGATGTTGCTCCAAGTCGTGCTGGCTTGGCTGGCGCCGAAGCCGGCGAAGGTTTGGCGCAGCGGCCCGGCCTTGACGGTGATCGGGTAGGGCGTCTGGGCCTGGAGCGGGGCCATGCCCAGGCCGCTGGCGAGCAGCGCGGGCAGGCAGGCGAGGAGTTTGGGTTTCATCGTCGTGGGGCGTGGCTCCGGCGCGAGCGCTCTGGATTGGAGCGGGTTACAGGATTGGCCGCGGAAAGTCACACCTAAAAGCCTGGTTC
>JBAXBG010000165.1:0-8269 GCA_037142115.1 Verrucomicrobiota bacterium
GGGGAGGATGGCCGCATGGCGTTGAGCAGATTGGCGAAGGACTCGGTGGCGAGGGCTTCGACGGGCTGGGCGACGGTGGTGAGCGAGGGCGAAAGAAACTCGGCCCAGGGTTGTTCGTCGAAGGCGACGACGGAAATGTCCAGCGGCACAGCCAGGCCGGATTCATGGATGGCGCGCAGGGCGCCGAGGGCGAGCAGGCTGCCGAGGGCGAACAGGGCGGTGGGCTGGGCCTGCGGGTTGCGGCAGAGCTCGAGCGCCGCGCGATAGCCGCCCTCAGCGGTGAAGTCGCTGCCTGAGAGCAGGTGGGGATCAAACGGGATGCCGGCCTCGCGCAAGCCGTCCTGATAGCCGCGGAGTCGTTCGCGGTTCGGGTAGCTGGCAGGCAGGCCCTGGACACAGCCGATGCGGCGATGTCCGCAGGCCAGCAGATGGTTCACCGCCAGGCGCGCGCCGCCGAAGTTGTCGACCACCACGCTGGGCACGTCCCATTGCGGGAACACGCGGTCCGCCAGCACCAGCGGGATGCCGGCGCGCTGGACGGGCAGCAGATGGTCGTGGGTTTCGCCCACCGGGGCCAGAATCATGCCATCGACCCGCCGGGCTTGCAGCAGATGGACCGCCTCGGCTTCGATGGCGGTGGTCTCCTGACTGTCGCACAGCAGCACGGTGTATCCCGCGGCGCGCGCGACTTTTTCCACGGCGCAGGCGAAGCTGGCAAAGAACGGATTGGCGATATCGGGAATCACCAGTCCGATGGTGAGGGTTTGCCGCAGGCGCAGGCCGCGCGCCTGCTGGTCGACGATCACGCCGAGTTGTGCCGCGCTGGCGAGAATCCGCGCGCGCGTTGCCGGGGCGATGCGGTTTTGCTCGGCCTGCCCGCTCAGGACCCGCGACACCGTGGACACGGAGAGTCCCAGCGCGAGGGCGAGGTCCTTCAAGGTCGGTCGCGGATTCAGCCGCCGGTCGGGCGGGTGAGCGGGTCGGGGCGGCTGGGGCACCTGCGGAGTGTGCCGCCGGGCGGTCCTTGAGAAAAGGGTAAAGCCTCCCGGATGTTTGTGGCAGGTCCTTTGTTCTTGGCAGGGCGGAATTGCCCGCTTGAATGGAGCCACCTTGATCGACCCACCCCTTGACCATTGGATTTGGCTGGTTCCGGCGTTTCTGCTCGGAGCGTGCATCGGCTCGTTTCTCAACGTGGTGATTTACCGGGTGCCGCTGGGCATGTCGGTCAACCACCCGAAGCGCTCGTTCTGCCCGCATTGCAAGCAACCGATTCCGATGTGGCTGAACCTGCCGCTGGTCAGCTGGCTGTGGCTGCGGGGGAAATGCGCCGAGTGTGCGGCACCCATCGCGTTCCGTTATTTCGGGGTCGAGCTGCTCACGGCGGTGTTGTTTGTGGCGGCGTGGTGGCTATTTCCGCCGCCGGTGGTGGTTTTCCTGTGGGTGATGTTGGCGTTGTTGGTGGCGGTGGCCTTCATCGACGCCGAGCACCTGATCATCCCGACGGGACTGACGTGGGCGGGCGCGGTGGTCGGGCTGGCGGCCTGCGCGCTGTGGCCGCAGCTGCCGGCGCTGGCCGGCGGGGCGGGCAACTGGCTCACCGGCCTGCAACACGGCCTGATCGGCTGGGTGGTGGGATTTGTCGGCCTGTGGTTGGTGGTGGAACTCGGGAAGCTGGCCTTTGGCAAGAAGACGGTGACGTTCGCCGCGCCGGTGGCCTGGCATCTCAAGGAGCCGGAGGGCGATCAAGACCCGATGTGCTTTGTGATCGATGGCGAGGCCATCGCCTGGTGGGACATTTTTTCCAGAAAGACCGACCGGTTGGTAGTCGCAGCCACCGACATTCTGCTCGATGGCGAATCGGTGGGCGGCGGGAAGCTGGTCATCCGTGAGTTGGAGATCGAGTTGCCGGATGGCACGGTGCGCCGGCTGGCGCGGATGAAATCGCTGGCGGGGATGGCCACCTCGGCGGTGATTCCGCGTGAGGCGATGGGCATCGGCGACGTGCATTTGCTCGGCATGATCGGGGCGTTTTGCGGTTGGAGCGGGGTGTTGTTCGCGTTGTTTGCGGCCTCGATCTTCGCGATCATCGCGGCGCTGATCGGGCGCATCGGCTTCGGTAAACAACTGCCGTTCGGGCCGTTTCTGGCCATGGGTGCCGTCACTTGGATCTTTGGCGGTTGGCACCTGTGGGCGTGGTATCTGGATTTCCTGGGGCCGCTGTGGCAGCCGTGAGCCGTGCGGCGCGGGAGCGAAATTCGGCACCCGGCGGCAACCAGGGCTTGGCAAAGCGACATTTTCCCGCTTGGATGGCGGGCGATGAGTCTGAGCAACCGTGCCGATGAGGACCCGCGTCCCGTGATCTATCAGCTCATGGTCAGGACGTTTGGCAACACCCGCGAGACCTGGCTCCCGCACGGCTCGCTGGCGGACAACGGCTGCGGGAAATTCGCCGACATCACGCCCGCCGCGCTGGATTCGCTCCGGCAGATGGGATTCACCCACCTCTGGCTTACCGGGGTGTTCGAGCAGGCCAGCGGCACCGCCTATCCGAACCGCCCTGCCGATGATCCGGATATTGTCAAAGGGGTGGCCGGCAGCCCTTACGCCATCAAGGATTACTTCGATGTCTGCCCGGACTACGCGCTCGACCCCGACCGGCGCCTGGCGGAGTTCAAGGAGTTGTTAGGCCGTTGCCGCCACCACGGGTTCAAGGTCCTCATTGACTTCGTGCCCAACCACGTCGCGCGCTCCTACGCGTCGGATGTCCGCCCGGACCTGACCTTCGGCGCGGGCGACGACCCCGGCGTGTTCTTTGATCGCGACAACCACTTTTTCTATCTGCAAGCGCAGCACCCGGGCGGCGGTCCGCCGCTGCAACTCCCGACCGCCGGACTGCCGGGCTGCGACGGGCGCTTCGCGCCGGAATCCACCATCGGCCGCGTCACCGGCAACAACGTGGTTTCCTGGGCGCCCTCGATCCACGATTGGTATGAGACGGTCAAACTCAACTACGGCCACGATTTCACCACCGGCCGCGACACCTCGCATCTGCCGGGATCGGCGGCCGGATCCGCCGAAGTGCCCAAAACCTGGCGCACGATGGATGCGATCCTGGCCTACTGGCAGGCGCTGGGGGTCGATGGTTTCCGCGCGGACATGGCGCACCTGGTTCCCATGGAGTTCTGGCACTGGGTGGTGCGACGTTGCCGCGCCCGCAACTCCCAGGTGTTTTTCGCCGCCGAGGCCTACGACAACGACCCGTCGAAACTCACCACCGGCCACGTGCTCGACGCGCTGCTGCATGCCGGTTTCGACGCGGTTTACGACGATCCCAGCTATGACGTGCTGGAGGGGATCTATCAGTCAGGAAACTGGGCCAATGATCTCGATCCGCTGACCTTCACCGGCCCGCGGTTCCACAAGTCGCTGCGCTACGCCGAAAACCACGACGAGGTGCGCCTCGCCAGCCCCGGCGAGTGGGGTGGCCACGGGATGCGGGTCGGCAAGCCGGTCACGGCGGTGCTGTTTGCCATGGGTCGCGGGCCGCTGATGCTCTATCATGGCCAGGAAGTCGGGGAGCCCGCCGACAGTGGCAATGCCCGGACCTCGATCTTTGATTATGTGTCGATGCCCGAGTTCACCAAATGGGTCAACGGCGGCAAGTTCGATGGGGCGCGGCTCAGTGAGGAGCAAACCCAGCTGCGAGCCTGGTATGGCAAGCTGATCCGCGCCACCCAGGCCCGCGCCTTCACCGCCGGCGAGTTCTATGGACTCAATCACGCCAACAAAGCCAACCCGGCGTTCGGCAGGCTGGGCGATGAGATGACATCCGGCCACTGGCTGTATGCGTTTTTGCGGCGTGAGTCGCGGACCGGCCAGGCGTTCCTGGTGGTCGCCAATTTTCATGGCTCGGAGACCGTGCGCGGGGTGAAAATCCGCATTCCGAGCGACGCGGTCATGTTCCTCGGGCGAACCGGTGATGAGACCTGGACCTTCACCGACCGCCTCGACTCGGACTGGACCGGCGCGATTGACAAGGATCGCTTGAATCAAGAGGGGATCGCGCTGCCGGATCTCGCGCCGTGCACTGCGATGTTAGTGGAAATCGGCAGCTGACCTGAAGGTGGTGGCCGGGGCGCTGGCTCATTCTTCCAGGATCTCCACCTCGTAGCCGTCCGGATCGGTGACAAAGGCCATTTTGCGCGCGCCCGCGGCGAACTTGTCGCGCCAGGCGGGGGGCCAGATTTCGATGCCGGCCTGTTCGACTTGCGCGCAATAGGCGAGGATGTCGGGCACCCCAAGGGCGGTGTGCATCAAGTCTTCGGGGCAGCTGGCGGAGTAGTCGGGCGAGTGGCAGAGTTCGAGGAACACGTCATTGCCCGGCAACCGCAGAAAGGCGAGGCGGTTGCCCTGTGGCGAGTCCTTGAATTCGCCGGGCGTGTAACCCAGTGCCTGGTAGAAGGCAACCGAGCGGTCGAGGTCGCGGACCCGGATGCGGGTGTGGAGGAAGCGGATCATGGGCTTGACGTTAGCTCGGCTGCGCGCGTTTGCCAACCGGCGATTGCGTTCCCGCCCGGACGCCCCGCCCGCAGGCAAATGAAACATTGCATTCGGCAGCAATAAATGCTTGGTTAGAACACCATGAAAACCATCGTCGTTGCAGTAGATTTCTCAAACGTCACTCCCCGGTTGCTGGCCATGGCCTGCGACCTGGCCAAGGCCTTCAGCGCCCAGCTGCGGTTGTTTCACGCCGTCGAACCGGAGCCCAGCTACACCGCCTACGGCTTCACGCCCGACGAGTTCCCGGCGCTGCATGCCTATCAGGACGAGGCCAAGCGCCGGGCCCAAAGCCAATTGGAGGCATTGCTAGGGCAGGTGAAGCCCGAGCTGCCGGACGCGACCGCGCAGCTGGCGGAAGGCAGCCCGCTGCACGCGTTGCTCGACTACGTCAAGGAAAGCGACGCGGATATGGTCGTTCTGGGTTCGCACGGCCACGGGGTGATCGCCTCGTTGCTGCTGGGCAGCGTGGCCGAGGGGATGGTGCGCAAGGCGGCGGTTCCCACGCTCATTGTGCCGGCACCGGCGGAGGAGTCCTGAGCGCGCGCGCGTAGTCCTCGGCGGGGATGAACCCGGTGACGATCCATTCGTTGCCGGTGGAGTTGAGTGGCGTGCCGCAGTATGGGCAATCGAGCTCCAGAGTGTCTCCCACCGCGCCGCCGCAGCTGGCGCACTGGTGCTGATAGAGCGCGCCCTTGGCCGGCACGGCCGCGGCGTCGCGCTCCATCACCAGCACCTGGCCGGAGCGGATTTCCTCGGTGTCGACGGCCGCCAGGCGGTGGTCGGGAAGGATTTCGACCCGTTGCATGGTGGCGGACAGGCCGAGGGTGAGTTGGTGGCGGGTGCCGACGCGGACCGCGTTGAGCAGCAGCGCTTCATTCAGATAGATGCGGTTGAAAATGAGATTGCGCTCGGGGATGCGGGCGGTGATTTGGGCCAGCACCTCGTCGGAGACGAAGCGCCGGACGGCCGCCGGGTTGCGGGTGGCGAGGGCGGTCATGATCTGCATGAACGCGTTGCTGGCCTTGTCTTCCGCGAGTTGGATGGAGAAATCCGGGCATTGCGGGGTGATTCGGGCGATGGCGGCGGGGAGTTGGGGTGCGACCAGGGCCGCCATTGGGGATTGGGTGCCATAGTCCGCTGGCTGGGTGATTTCCGCCAGAACCCAGTCGAACTCGCCGCTGTTGACCATCACCTGGCAGTAGGCGCAGCGGCAGAGCTCACCCATGTCCTTGGGCAGGGGCGCACCGCACGACGGGCACTGGGTGGTGTCGAAGATGTCGCCATCCGCCTTCGCCGGCTCACGCAGGCGAATGAACGACCAGTATTCCAAAAAAGTGTCGTCACCCGCGGTGTCGAGCGCGTGGTCGAGTTCACAGCTGAAGGCATCGTGCATCGAGGCCTCGATCCGCACATCGATCACATCGAACTCGCCGTCGGCGCGCGCGCAGACCGCCTCGACGCTGAGGATTTGGATCTGGTCGAGGCGGTTCTGCTGCTGCAACAGCCCCATCATGCGGAACTGGGTGGCGAACCGCTGATAGATCCCGTCGCTGATGAAGGGGCGGACCTGGGCGAGGTCTTGCGCGGTCCATGCCGCCTGGATCTTGAGAAACGCGCTGCGCACTTTGGCGGCGAACGCGGGCAGGTCGAAGTCCGGATGGTCGGCGAGGAACCGCGCCAGGCTATCAGGGTCGGTGGCGGGTTCAGCGTCGGCGGACTCGGGCGCGGCGGCAGGGGATTTTCTCTGGAGATAGAACCAGAGGAGCAGAACCGCCACGATGATCGCAAACAGCGGGAAACTGAAGCCACCACCGCCGCCGGAGGAGCCCCCCGTGCCGTGATAGGACGAGCCGCCATACGAGGAACTGCCGTGGCTGCTGCTGGCGTGGCTGCCGCCGCTGCTATGCCCGCCTGCGCCACCGGCCCGCGCGGCCACCCGGTTGAGCAGGCCGAGGGCGAGCCAGAGGCCGGCGCAGAGGGTGGCCTGGAGTCGGAGGGCTGCGGATCGGAGATTCATGCTAGCGGATGGAATGGCTGAACGCGTTGGCTGCGCCCATGCGGATGAGGACCCATGGCTGGCGCGAGGCAAAACCGTGGCAACCGGGTCAGCTCATTGCCGCGGCGTCGTCTGCTGGGAGGAACGGATCTGCTGGACCTGCTCGGCGGTCAGACCGGCTTTGTCCAGGGCTTGGTTGGCGGCGGCGGCGTCTTTGGCCTGCCACTTCTGATAGACCGTGTTGGCGGCGGTGAAACGCAGGTTCGCATCGGTGATCTCCAGGGTGTGGTTCATCGCTCCTGAGGGATTCTTGTCACTGATGGCATTGACAAGCGCCAGGCGCCCCTGGTCCATCTCCGGACCGTTGCCCTGCCCGGCGAGCCAGGCCGACGCCGCATCCGGGCTCGTTCTGGCCCAGGTGCTCATCACGCTGGAATAGATCTTGGGCTTATCCTCGGCGGCGGCTCCTTCGAGCATGAAAGCGGCGCCCTTTTTGGGGTCGGTCATCATGAGAACTGCGCCCATGCTGTCGCGCAGTTCCTTTTGTTCCGCCGCAGGCTGTTGGCCGATCCAGGCGGTGGCTTCGTCGGGCGCGAGCATCGCCCACTGGGATAACAGCATCTGACGCGCTTGTGTCCGCTCCGCTCCATCGGGCATGGCGTCGATCCGACTCAAAAGCGCCTGCCGTTTCGTGTCATCAAAAAGCGCGGATTGGGTCATTCCCGCGAGGGCCATCGTCCTGGCTTGTGGGTCCAGTTCATCGAGGCGCTTGAACGCGGTGTCCGGATCGTTGGCCATCAGGCTGGAAAACACTGACATGAGAACCATCTGGTTGCCACCCAACATTCCGCCCGAGTCGTTGTCTTTATTGGACTTGTACCATTCCCAGACGGCATTCGGGTCGCTTTCGGCCCATGCGGCCGCGACGCTCATTTTCATGATGGCACCGGTCGTGCCGAGATCCTTGGCGTGCTCCTCGGCATATTTCATCGCGGCGGCGCCATCTTGCTCGGCCCATTTGCCCATCACCGCCATGTAAACCATCATTTTGCCCTGCGGGTCTTTCATCGCTTCCGCTTCGGCCAGGGCCTCAGGCAGGTCCTCAGGACGCAACTTGTCGAGCAAGGCCATGGCCCGCATCATCACCATGGGGTTCTGCATTGAGCCGGGGCGCATCGTGGCCTTGAGCTGGGCAAAGACCTGTTTGACCGTCATCTGCTTGTCTGGCGCGCGGGTATGATCCCGGGATGTGCCGTCGGTTCCGGCGCGAGTGCTGCTGGAAAGACGCAGGTTGGCCGTAGCCGCGGGGGCGTTGGCTGATGCCTGCGCCGGTGGGAGGTGGCCGAGTTGATAGGCACCGGCCAAAGTGGCGATCCAAAGGACCAATCCGGCGAGTAGGACTGAGGGGTTTGCTTTCATGGGTGGGGGTGGTCAGGTTGGGAAGTCGTCGCAATGGCCTTAGACGTGGATCGCGTGGCCTTCCGCGGCGAGCGTGGCCTCGTGGATGACCTCCGACATCGTCGGGTGGGCGTGGATGGTGGCGTGGATTTCCTCGCTGGTGAGTTCCTGGTCGAGCGCCAGGCCCATCTCTGCGATGAGTTCGGTGGCGTTTTCCCCGATGATGTGCGCACCCAACAATTCGCCGTGCTTTTTGCCATAGAGCAGCTTGGCGAATCCTTCCGGTTCGCCGGAGGCGATCGCCTTGCCGATGGC
>JBAXBG010000166.1:0-8040 GCA_037142115.1 Verrucomicrobiota bacterium
AAGTTGTCGAAACCCGTATTTGCTCCCGGATGGACCGACACAGCCACACCCCGCGCCGCGGAAATGAGTTGGTAGGACGCGCTGGCGGGACTATATCCACCCACATGAGTGACACCCCGCATGCCGCCAACCGCCCCCGGGTCAACGTCCGCCGCGCCGACGTGATGGAACGGGTGGCCGCACAGGTGGCCGTCCACTTCCACTCGGCGCTGGTGGAAAAGCTCCGTGACCGCGGCGGCAAGATCACCGTCGGCACCACCACCCTGCTGTTGGCCGAACAATTCGGATTCTGTTATGGCGTGGAACGCGCCATCGACCTTGCCTACGCCTCGCGCCGGGTGTTCCCCGACCAACGGATCTTCCTCATCGGCGAAATCATCCACAACCCCGACGTCAACCGCCAACTCCGCGACATGGACATCGTCTCGCTGCCGTGGCGGGAAATGGACGCCAGTTACGACGCGCTCACGGAAGAGGACGTGCTGATCGTGCCCGCCTTCGGCGCGCCCACCGCGTTCATGGCCAAGGTCCGGCAGCGCGGGTGCTATGTGGTCGACACCACCTGCGGCGACGTCATGAAGGTCTGGCGGCGGGTGCGCGGCTACGCCCTGGAAGGCGTCACTTCGATCATCCACGGCAAAGCCGATCATGAGGAAACGCGCGCCACCGCGTCGCGCGCCCTCGGCGAACACGGCGACGGCCACTATCTGGTTGTGCTGACCCTGGCCGACGTCGATTACGTCTGCCACTACCTGCGCCACGGCGGCGACAAGGCGGAATTGCTCGCCCGCTTCGACGACGGCCACTCGCCCGGGTTTGATCCCGACCTGCATCTGCACAAAGTCGGTCTGGCCAATCAAACCACCATGCTCAAGAGCGACACCGAGGAAATCCAGCGCCGGATCCGCCACGCCATCATCGAGCGCGATGGCACCGATGCCGCCTTCCAGATGTTCGACACCATTTGCGGTGCCACCCAGGAACGCCAGGACGCGCTCTTCGAGATGCTGCGCCAGCCGATGGATCTGCTGCTGGTGGTCGGCGGTTATAACAGCTCCAACACCGCCCACCTGGTGGAAATGGCCGAGCCTCACGTCCCGACGTTCTTCATCCGCGACGCCTCATGCATCAAGTCGCTCGAGGAAATCGTCCACTTCGACCTGCTCCACCACCGCGAAACCACCACCTACGAGCGGCTGTTGTCCAGCGACCACCCGGTCACCGTCGGCATCACGGCCGGTGCCTCCTGCCCGAACAACCTGATCGAGGAAGCGATCTTCAAGGTGTTCGAACTGCGTGGCATCGAGCGCGCCGCACTGGCCAATTTCTAACCGCCATGGCGGTCAGATATGCGGCATGAACGCGGTATAGACCTCGGACGGGATATCGATCAGGCCGTAGTCCTTGGCCGCCACGAACAGCAGGCTCTGTTTGCCCTTGCCGAGCAACTGGTTCTCCGAGCCGAAAATCTGGTGCTCCAGCGTGCAGAACTTGCGGTTGAAATCCGCCACCCGGATTTTCACCGTGATCGCGTCGAACTCGCGGGCCTCGCGCACGAACTTGTGCTCGAAGGAGCGCGTCAGGATAAAGAACTTGGTGGTTTTGAGATCAAAGTCAGGCATCACCGTGTTGAAAAACAACTCGCGGGTTTTGCCCACGAACATCGCATACATGCCGAAATACACGTTGCCCACCGAATTGGTGTCGGCATACGTCGCAATCAGCGAATAAACAAACCACTTGCCCTCGAAGTGCCCGCTGAGGGCGTGGGCGTCCTGCGGTTGCGGGGCCACCACCTGCGAGCCGGTGACCGCCGAGGCGGTGCGCGCGATCGCCTTCATCCCGGGGATTTCGGCCGCGGCCTCGAGGACCTCGCCCGCCCGCTCGGTGACCACCCGCAGCAGATCGGTGTTGAACACCAGCCAGATCACATACACCAGCGGCAACAGCGACCCGACGATGAGCAACACGTTGGCCGCCGTGAGATAGCCGAAGGCGAAAATCACCAGCGAAATGCTCGCCAGCGAGAACATCCGGATCTGCGGCAGCGCTTGCTGCGAGTTGGGCACGAAACAGCGGGCGATCGCCAGCGAGGCGTAACCCACGAAAAACGAGGCGTAAAACACCATGAAATACTCCAGATCCAAGCGCGCCCACAACCCGACCAGCGTGATCACCATCACCAGCACGAAACTCGGGATCGCCGAGTGCAGCAGCCGTTTGGGGACCATCCCCACCAGCAAGTTCTGGCTCTTGCCCACATGCCCTTCCAGGAACCACTTCAAGGCGATGTAGCCGCTATCCAGAGTGGTCAGCGCGCAAATTCCCAGAAACGAATAATACGCCACCGGCAGCAGCCCCTTGGATCCCGCGTCCAAGTGGTCGATGTAATGCACGATGAGCTCGTGGGCGTAGCGGAAGTTGTCGAGTCCGAGCCCGGATTTGCCCGTCACGTCCACGCCGCCCTTGCTCAGCACCCAGGCCGCCAAACAACCGTGGAACAACAACATCAGGAAAAAAATCGCACCGCCGAAAAAATAACTGGCGCGGATCGAGGTGTTTTCACGGTGGATCTGGATCGCCCGCTGCCAGTGCTGCAGGTCCAGCCACGGCCCGACCAGCAGCCCCACCATCAGCGGAATCGCGTAGCCCAACAGGTCCGGCCCCTTCCAAACCCCCGGCAGGGCCGCGCCCCACTGGAGATGGGCCGGGACCAGCGGATGCAGGCTGGCCAACACCACCGCCACGCACACCGCCAGCAACCCGCCCAGCATGCCGTGGCTGAACTTGATCCGCTGGATGCCGAATTCCTCGCCGAACAAACACCCCGCCGCCAGCACCACGAACACCACCAGGCACAGGTAAATCCCGGTCAGCGAATCCGGCACCAGCTTCAACGCCCAAAACAAATACTTGGTCAGCGCGAACACCGTGAGCGTGAGCGCCAGGATTTGATAGAGATAGAAAATCAGCCGGAACGGCTTGGCGAATTTGTCGAAAAACAGGGCCAACGATTCCTGCCCGCCGGCATGGCGCCGGGCCACGATCTGCGTCAAAAATCCAAACAACATCAGCCCGAACGCGTTGGGAATGGCAAACCACAGCAGCCCCTCCAGGCCGAACATGAAGGTCATCTGGACGCTGAAAAACAGCCCCAGGCCCCACATCCACGCCAAGGCCACGGAATTCCCCCAAACGAGCGCGTTGATCCATCGAAAGTTCATCGGCAACCAACAAACCCCCATTCCGAGCCGTGAGCAAGCCGCATTCTTGCGCAAATCCCCGCCTCTCCCCGCCATTCGGCGAGAATTACCATTGAAGAACCGCCAAACGCCCTCTTAACTCCCCCGCGTTCCCGCAACGCCCAGCCACCCACCATTTCATGATCGAGCACATCCAAAAATACAAAATCATCATCACGATCGCCCTCGTCGCGGTCGGCGCCGGATTCCTCCTGGGCGGATCCAGCTTGAAAAAGCTCGGCGGTGCCGGCGCGGGCGGCAACCCCTATCTGAAAATCGCCGGCCGCACCTACGACGACCGCGAATACCACCGCCTCGGCTCCGGCTCCTTGGAACTGGTTTCCACCCTGGCTCGCTCGGGGGATTTCGACCTCTATCAATTCATGATGGGCCTCGCCGCCGGTGCCACCACCCAGAAGGACACCCCCGAGAAATTCTTCATCGGCCGGATGATCCTGCGTCAGGCCAAGGAGGAGTTCGGCGTCTATCCGGGCGATGACGAGGTCTCCAACTACCTCCGCGGCCTGCGCGCCTTCGCCGGTCCCGATCAGAAATTCAGCGAGGAAGCCTACCGCCATTTCATTGAAAAAGGCATCGGCCGCCTCGGCCTGACCGAAGGCGACGTGCGCGATCTGGCTGCCGACGTGCTCGCGTCCAAGAAAATCAACGCCATCCTCGGCTCCGGCCTCGGCGTCAACCGTGACCTCGTCGCCCAGAACCTCGCCCTCGACAACCAACAGCTCGCCGGCGAGCTCGCCCGCCTCGACCTCGACCCGTTTGAAGCAAAAATCGAACCCACCGAGGACCAGCTCAAGGCCTACTGGCAAAACCTCCAGGACGCCTTCACCACCGAACCGCAGCGCAAGTTCACCTACTTCATCGCCACCCCGGACATGCCCGCCGACGCGGACGCCGACAAGCCGGCCGACAGCATCGCGGATGCCACCTTGAGCGACGACGCCAAAAAGGCCGCCACCAAGAAAAAGGATGAGGAAAAAGCCAAGCACGCCGCCGAGGTCGCCGAGCTTCGCCGCAAAAAGCAGATCGAGCTCGACTCGCGCATGAATGATTTCACCGACGAGCTTGATCTCCAAAAAGGCACGTTCGAGGAACTCGTGACCAAAAACCATTGGGAGGTCAAAACCACCGAGCTGTTCTCGCGCACCAAGGCCCCCAAGGAGCTCGATGTCAGCCTCCGTTCCTCCAGTCGCGGCGGCAAACTCGTCGATGATTTGTTCCGCATCGAACCCACCTCCGACCCGCTCTCGAAGTTCTCCCAGCCCATCGCCATCGGCGAAAACCAGTGGATCATCGCCCGTCTGGACGGCGAGGAAAAATCCCGCCCCAAAACCTACGAGGAGGCCCGCAATGACGTCCGCGCCCAATATATCTCCGAAAAGGCTGCCGAAGCCATGAAAGCCGCCGCCACCGCGGCTACCGAGAAAATCAAAGCCTCCCTAACCGCGGGCAAGTCGTTCGCCGATGCCGCCAAGGACGCCGGGATCGCCCAAGTCAAGGAGGTCTCCAAGGTCAACTCCAGCTATCGCCCGGATGCCGCCACCGAACCCAAGAACCTGTTCGAAGCCGGCCGCAATGTCGATCCCGGGGCCCTCGCCGAGGTGATCGTGGAAGCGGACCGCGCCTTCATCTTCCATGTCGCCAAACGCGAGGTGGTCAAGGACCCCAACGCCGCGACCCGCCTCGATAGCGAAGTCAGCTCGCTGACCCGCGCCAACGAAACCCTCGCCTTCACCAGCTGGATCGCCACCCGCACCGAAGCCGCCAAGATCGAGCAACTCTACCGGCAATGACCGGCAGCGGCGGTTTTCCACCGCCAACCCCCGGTTTCAGGCGGCACCGGCCCCTCCCGAACTAACGGTTCGGCCGAATCCGAAGTTTTTTCTCGTCGGGTCGGCCTGCTCTCCCCCACCCTCCCGCCGCTATGCTCAAGGCCGGAATCGTAGGACTACCCAACGTCGGGAAATCGACACTCTTTAATGCAGTGACCCGCACCCGCAAGGCGGAGGCGGCGAACTATCCATTTTGCACGATTGATCCGAATGTCGGGATCGTGGTGGTGCCCGATGCCCGGCTCGCCGTGCTCTCGAAAATCTCCGGCTCTCACAAGCTCGTGCCCACCGCCATCGAGTTTGTGGACATCGCCGGCCTGGTCAAGGGCGCCTCCGAAGGCGCGGGCCTCGGCAACAAGTTTCTCGCCACCATCCGTGAGACCGACGCGATCGTCCAGGTGGTCCGTTGTTTTGAAAACGACGACATCATCCACGAACTCGGCACCGTCGACCCGATCCGCGACATCGAGATCATCAACGCCGAGCTGATCCTCTCGGACCTCGCCGCCCTGGAAAAACGCCGCTATTCGCGCGAAAAGAAAGCCAAGAGCGGCGACAAGGAAGCCAAGCGGGAAGTCGAACTCATCGATATCATCATGCCCCACCTCGACCAGGGCAACCCCGCGCTCACCCTGACCTTCAGCGACGAGGACAAGGCGATCGTCCGCGATTTCTTCCTGCTCTCCTCCAAGCGCACGATCTACGCCTGCAACGTCGCCGAAGACGAACTGGCCGCCGCCATTGAAAATCCGGATTCCAATCCGCAGGTGGCCCGGGTCCGCCAGTTTGCCGCCGACCACAGCGGCTCGGAGGCGGTGGTCATCTCCGCCCGTATCGAGGAGGACTTGAGCGAACTCTCCCACGAGGAGGCCGACGAGTTTTTGAAAGACATGGGCGTCAACGATTCCGGCGTCTCGGCGCTGATCCGCGCCGTCTATCACCTGCTGGGCCTGCGCACCTACCTCACCACCGGCGTCCAGGAAACCCGCGCCTGGACGATCATCGCGGGCGACAAGGCCCCCGCCGCCGCCGGCGTCATCCACACCGACTTCGAGCGCGGCTTCATCGCCGCGGAAGTCGTCCACTACGACGACCTGGTCACCCTCGGCTCGAAACACGCCGCCAAGGAAGTCGGCAAGCTGCGCATTGAGGGCAAGGAATACGTCGTCAAGGACGGCGACGTCATCGAGTTCCGCTTCAACGTGAGCAAGTAACGCCGCACCATGAATTTCGACTTCGACCATCCGATTGAACGCCGCGGCACCGGCTGCATCAAATTCGACCGCCGGCCCGAGCTCGACCCGTTCTGGGTGGCGGACATGGACTTCGCTTCCGCCCCCGCCATCCTCGACGCCCTGCACCGCCGCGTCGACCACGGGATCTTCGGCTACGCCCAGGCCCACGACGGCCTCAACGACGCGATCCTCACCTATCTGCTGGAACGCCGCGGCGTGTCCGTGCCCATCGAGCACATCGTCCACCTCGGCGGCCTGGTGCCCGCTCTCTCGCTCGCGGCGCGCGCCCTGTGCCAGGCGGGCGACGCGGTCATGACCTGCACGCCGGTCTATCCACCGTTCCTGGGCATCCATCACGACGCCCACGTCGCCCTGGTCACCGTCGACCACGTCCTCACCGAAAATGGCTGGGGCTTCGACTGGCTGGCGATGGAGCAGGCGGTGACCCCGCAGACCAAGGTCTTTCTGCTGTGCAACCCGCAGAACCCGTTAGGCCGGGTGTTCTCCCGCGCCGAGCTCGAGCGCCTCGCGGAATTCTGCGAGATCCACGGGCTGGTGCTGGTGTCCGACGAGATCCACTGCGACCTGGTATTTGATGAATCCGCCACCCCGCACGTCTCCGGGCTCAACCTGCCGGCGCGCTTCGCCGAGCGCACCATCACCCTGCTCTCGCCCAGCAAAACCTGGAACATCGCCGGCCTCGGTTATGCCTATGCCGTGATTCCATCCGACTCGCTGCGCCGCAAGTTCTGCGCCGCGCGCGGCCACACCCTCACCGAGATCAACGCCCTGGCCTACTACGCCGCTGAGGCCGCCTACCGCCACGGCGAACCCTGGCGCCGCGCGCTCATGGCCTATCTCCAACAGAACCGCGACACCCTGGTGGACTTCATCCGCACCCGCTGCCCGGGCTTGTCCGTCCGCCCCGGCGACGCCACCTATCTGGCGTGGATCGACGCCAGCGCCCTGGCCGTGCCCAACCCCGCCGCGCATTTCGAAAAAACCGCCGCTCTCTTCCTCTCCGACGGGGCGTATTTCGGCTGGCCTCAGCACATCCGCTTCAACTTCGCCTGCCCGCGCGCCAGGATGCTAGCAGGCCTGGAAAAAATCGCCGCGGCGCTGTGAGTGCCGTCCGCGCACGGCCGGAATCCCGCCGGCGGCGAACGTGATTGATCTATCAATCCCCCTGGCGCGGACGGCAGGACCTGCGGTCGAATATACTAAGGTATACCTTACATGTTAGATCGGATTTCATTTTATTGCCACGGTCCGCAGGGTTGAGGCATCCGCTGCCAGACACAGCCTCTCCCCGGAATTTCCCCCCAGAGAAAAAAGCACAAACCCACCGGATGGCGTGGTCATCGCACCACTACAAACGATCCCCCGATCGGCCATCCGGAGCGGCGGCTAACCCTACATAGGAAAATGAAAAACGGCAGGACGGTTCATTTTACCACGGATTAGACGGATTTTAACGGATTTCACGGAGAATATTTCTGTGTTCTATCAGAATTCTGGCTCACCCAGCGAGTTAGCGGCTCAATCTTCATAACTCTCTAATAATCCGTGTAATCCGTGTAATCCGTGGTTTCCATTTTTCTTTGTAGGCTAACAAACCCTCCCCGCCGGTTCACCCGCCGGAAAGCAAGCGTTCGGGCTTGCGGCCGCGCAGGTAATCCGCGGCACCCATGCGCTTGGCACCCTCGGGCTGGA
>JBAXBG010000167.1:0-8004 GCA_037142115.1 Verrucomicrobiota bacterium
CCCTTGTATTGGGCCAGTTCCTCGTTGCGCATGTCGCGGTAGACGACATCGCGCGTCCGGTAGCCCTGGATCACCGAGGCCGCGCGTTGGCGGAACGTCTCCCGTTCGGTCAGGATGTGGGCGGCATCGGCATACAGCCGCGAAACCTTCTCGGACGCGCGCTGCAACTGGGTGAGCCGGCGGGTCATCTCATAGCCGGTGGTCAGCACCTGGTCATAGAGCCGTTCCAGCTCGACGATGTGCTGTTTGTTGGCCGAGGTCCGGTTGTATTCGTCCATGACGGCGGCGGCGTTGCTATCGAGGGTCGACGCCTGCATCTCCAGCAGGGCCGCTCCCGTGTCCGACGCCAGACCGATCAGGCCCGAGGCCAGGGCCGCGGTTTCACCCGAGATGCGGATCGCGCCGCGGGCGGGAGCCATCGCATCGCTAGACAGCCCGACGTCCGTTGGCACGGCTTCCGCGGCTGCGGCCGCCAGCGCCCCGATGTAGTCGTAATAGAGCATCGCCGCGCTGGCGGCGGTGGACAGCGAGAACGCGGCGTTCCTGACGATGCTGGCCTTGTCGGAATTGGCCGAGGCGGTGGCGTCCGCCGTCACGAACTCGCTGTTGAACTCGGAATA
Source organism: Verrucomicrobiota bacterium (assembly GCA_037142115.1). Classification (GTDB taxonomy): domain Bacteria; phylum Verrucomicrobiota; class Verrucomicrobiia; order Verrucomicrobiales; family Akkermansiaceae; genus Luteolibacter. Next base: position 621 of record JBAXBG010000167.1, read on the forward strand.
CAACTGATAGTCGCGGTTGAAGCGGTTCATCAGCGTGGTGAAGCTGCTGGAGGAATCCCGCAGGTTCACCTGCGCTTCATAACAATCCAACAGCGCCGACTGGATGTCGCCGGTCTGGCCGCGTTTGCCCAGGCCGCTGGCCACGGTGTCGGAGAACTGGCCGAGCGTGAACTTGGAGATGGTGTAGCTGCGGTTGACATACTGGGTGGGATCGTTGAGGCGGCTGTTAGGGGCGTCGAGCGTCCAGTCCCTGAACGGGTCGGTGTTGACCGGCTCGCGGAAGTTCACCGTCACCGTGCTGTCGGTGGTGATGATGGGCGACGGGCGGTCCAGGAAATACGAGTGATAGAGATCGGGGCCGGTGTAGCCCTGGGCATAGAGCTTGCCCGGTCCCATGTCGCCGGCATAGGCGGTGCCGTAGAGCGAGATGAGTTGATACTCGTAGGCGGACTCCTGGCGGGTGACCGCCGTGTTGTACTCGTCGAGCGAGTCGTTCTGGAGGCGCAGCTGCTGGTTCATCTTGCCGGCCTGATGGAAGGCGTTTTTGGCGTTGACCGACGCCTTGATGGCGCGCTCGTAAATCTGCTCGAAGTGGGATTTGCCGGCGGCCACCTCGGAGGGCGAGATGTCGAAGGCCATCGCGTCGGTTGCCAGCCCGAGAGGATTCAAGTGGGCCTGCAAGCTCGCGCAGAGGCTGAGGATGTCGGTGCCGCTCGACACCAGTTCGTTGAGCTCGGGCACGGTGGTGCGGTCGATCTTCTCGATGCCTTCGTGCACGCTGTCGACGTCGGGCAGCATGGCGTTGGCGCTCACCCAGTTGAAGTAGGCCCCTTGGAACGCGCGGGCCGACCATTCATCCACGCCCCAGTGGCGGGTTTTGCCGGTGCTGGAGTTCGCCTTGGACTCGTGGAAATGGCCCCAGCCGTATTCCTCGCCGTCCTTGTGGTCGTTGCGGGCGGTGAAGTCGAGGATGTCCTTGCCGGTGCGGGCGAGGGCGGCGGCCGCGCCGGCGAACTTGCGCTCGTCCTTGTAGTCGACTTCCACCGTCTGGCCTAACACCGAGACGGTTTCCGCCTTGGGAACCCAGTCGAAATACGGGCTGGTGAGCAGCTTGTAATAGCCGGTGAGGGCGGTGAGGTAGTGGCCGTAGGCATCGCCATGGCCTTGCGGGAACATCGCCTGGGCGTCGCTCGCGTCGATCACGCCGTTGGCATTGACGCTGCCGGCCTTTTCCTTGATGCCATAGTTCACCGCATAGATCGGCTCGCCGGACGCGATGCCGTTGGTGTAGTTCCAGTAGAGACGGTTGTAGGCCGGGGCGACACTGGTGTCGGTTCCGAAGTCATCGCGGCCGCGCAGCAGGCCGAGTGTCTCATCCATCATGGTGGCCACCTGGCCCTCAAAGGAAAAGCGCGCGGAGCTGATCTCGGAGGATTCCAGCTGGCCGTCTATCAAGATCGTCGGATTCTGCGCGTCGTCCCAGGCCTCGTCGCCCAGCGTCATGTACAGATCGCTCAGATAGCCCGCGGCCAACTGCAGCGTCTGATTGACCGCGGTGGTCGAGACTCCGGCATCGAGGCTCTGGGCCTTGACCCGGTTGAGCACGGTTTCGTAGATTTCAATCAGGCCGAAATCGTTGATGTTGTTGAGATTGAGAGCGACGTCGCCCTCCCAGCGCTTGCCGGCCTGGGTGAGGATGCTCACGTCGGTGCTGACCGGGTTGTTGTAGAGGTCGGTGTTGCGCTGGTTGAACGGATTGATGCCGTCGAGCACGCGCTTGACCCAGCTTTCCACCAGCACCGGTGCCATCCAATCGCTGTAGGTGTCACTGGGCGCCACCATGCTGATGCCGACCTTGGGCTTGTAGCGCATGGTGAAATAGTTGTCGCTGAAGACCAGCAAGGTGTTGCCGGCGATCGAGTTGGCCGAGCCGCCGATGATCACGGTGTTGGTCAAGGGCGCGCTCGAGGCGTTGATCCACTGCGAGGTGACCAGCTCGGTCTTGGTGGGCACGTTGACCCGGAAGTCAACGCTGTGGCTCGGGCTGTTCGCTCCATTGGGCGAATAGAGCGCCACTTCAAGCCGGTTGTTGCCCACGAGGAACAGCGCCGGATCCACCTCGAACTGGTAGCCCAGCCCGTCCGCCGCGATGCCCGAGCGGGCGGCCTGCGGGGTCAGGTTGCCCGGGATCACGGTGCCCGAGGGCAGCTGATAGGCAAGCGCCGGCACTCCGTTGACATATAACAACAGCCCGTCGCGACTTTCCAGATCCGCACTGAAGACGACCTGGTCGGGAACGGATCCCGCCAGGGTCAGGCCCGCCACGCTCTTGAACAAGCGCCCGGGCCGTCCTGAGCCCGCGGAGTAGGTGCTGCCGTTGACCGCGTAGGCCTTCGGCAGGGTTTCGGTGGGCGTCGTCGGATAGACCAGCGCCACCGCGGTTGACGGGTCGGCGGGCGGGTTGCTCAGCAGGTACCAGACGTTGGTCGCCGGCGCAACGGTCGTGCCGATGACCCGCGCAGTGGAATACGAGTAGGTGGCCGGCGCCGCACCGCCCGACGAGGGTGAGTAGGACCACTGGAAATCATAATTTTCCGGGTGCGCCGCGAAGTCGCCGCTGTGGCGCAGGGTGACCTGCTCGTCGAGCGGATTGGAAGACAGCAGCTGCTTCAGATCTCCCTGATAGAGCGTGGGCAGAACCTTGATGATTTGCATGTCCACGCCATTTCCCGGCGGGGTGAACGCCTTGCCGTCGCTGAACAGCAACGTCACATAACCGGCCCCCTTGCCGGTGGCGCTGAGCGCGTAACTGTCCACCGCGGTGTCCGAGTACGAGACCTCCGGCAGCGACTGCGCGCCGACATCCACACTCTTGGCGGAATCCACGATGTAGGTGCCCGGCTTGGCGGGGTCTTCCTTGAAGGTTTCGACGCGGGTGGTGAGCGCGTCGATCGCCTTTTCCCATTTCGACTTGTCGCTGTCGGTGGACAGGACGAGGCCCTTGAGGGCGGCGGCATCCGCCGGGCTCAGGGCGTTGAGGTTCAGATAGTCCTCGCCGGCGATTTCATCCACGAACTGGCCGTCGAGCTCCAGGCCGCCGATGTCACCGAGCAGGGGGTTGAGGTAAAACCGCTGCTGCAAGTGCGGCGGGGCGAGTTGGAAGTAGGTCTTGCCGTTCTGGGAGGTCGTCTTGAGGGACGCGGGCAGCGCGGCCAGGCCCACCGAGCTGCTGTTGAGCAGGACGGTTTTCGCGCGGGTCGGATCGTGCAGGGTGACGCTGGGGGCGGCGCTGCCGGTGAGGGCGATCGACTGTTGATAGAGCACGCGGGCGCTGGTCTGGCCGCGGACCGCGGGCAGACCGTTTTTGGCCAGCGCGAGGGTTTCCGCCACACTCAAGGTCGGCGGGCTGGCGGGCCAGGCCGGGAAGTAGAGAATGGTCACCGGCGTGCCGGTGACCGGATCCCCGGCGAAGGTGCCGTTGGTGTTCATCGGCCGCAGGTAAGGCAGCGGTTTGCCGACCGCAGGCGTGGTGACATTGAGTCCGGACGGGAAGTCAAATCCCGGCTGCATGTTGTAGTAGAAGTTCATGCCCAGCGCCGGGCTGCCGCCGTTGAGCGGTCCCCGATAGACCCAGTCGTAGCCCTTGCGGTCCTTGTAGGTGAACGACGCATAGAAACTCGGGGCGCCGGCCACCGGGCTGGCCTCGTGATAGCTCGCGCCGGGGTCGGCCTCGATGTTTCTAACAACACCGGTGGCGGGGTCAAGCGGCAGGGGCAAGGTGCCCAGCGGCGCGGGCATGATCGCATCCATGCGGGTTCCCGCCGTCACCGGATAGGACAGTTTGTACACGCCATCCTCGCGCAGCACCTCGTACACCGCCATCGCCGGTCGCTGGTCGTCCGGATCGGTGTATTGAATCAGCACCCGTGGCAGGGAGGAGAACGTGGTTCCGCTGACGATGTTGAGGTCATCGCGCAGGGCATAGGCCGTGCCGCCGATGAGCAGCGCGTGTTCCTCGTTGGGGTTGTAGCCAACCTGGGCCGGGTTCGCCTGGCGGTAGATGCTGCCCGCCGCGACGGCGGAGGGCAGCGCGCCGCTGCCCAGCCTGGACGCCAGCACGATGCGCGGCAGCGGCACTTGGATGGAGAAATCGTCGATGCCGAACGACTCGTCATTGGCGTCCTGGTCGAGGTTGGAGCCGAAGCCGACGGTGAGCGTGGCGAGTGAATCGGCCGCAGCCGCGGTGGTGGGGGTGGCCACGATGTTGACCAGGAACGACTGATTGTAATTGGCATACGAGCCCGCCACCGGCGTGAGGGTCCAGGCGAAGTTCACCCCGCTGGAGATTACCGTGCCTTGCCGGGGGGCCGTCACCTGGGTGTAACCGAACGCTTCATTGATGATCTGGACGCCATTGATGAAGGTCTTGAACAACTCCGTGTCCCAGCTGTTGAACCTGAGGAATTTGAATGACAGGGTCGCCCCGTTCTGATAGTTCCCGGCCAGCGAATAGGTCTGCGAGGTGACCGGGATATTGCTGGTCCGGTTGTTGGCGTAAACACCGAACGGTCCGAGAAACCCACCCATCGCGGCGTTGGTGGTGTGCGTCGGGACGCTCCAACCGGGAGCTCCGGCTTCAAAGTCCTCGGCGGCCACCTGATGGGTGGTGCGGTAGGCCACGGCGTAGCGGCCGATTTTTGCCGGGGTGTAGAACGCATCGAACTCCGCGGAGGGGGGCGTGACCTGTTTGAACCACCACACGGTCAGCGGGTCCTGGGTCGTGTTGAGCGAATTGACCGGAATGATCGCGCCGGCCTCAGCGGCTGCTACCCCGTTGAGGAATGGATCCACATACGCCTGCGGCGAGTGGCTGGTCCCGTGGGAGACATACCCGGCCAATGAATACGCGCTGGACGGGGGATTGATCCGTTCCCCGACATAGGCCGTGCCGGTCAAGGCCGCGCCGCCGTCGCCTTCCTGAAACCCGCTGCGGCCCGCCGCCTGGGTCAATAGCGGCACATACCAGACGCCGCCGTTGCTGCCGGTGAACTTGAGCAGCGTCCGGTTCTCCTGATCTCCTCCCGCGCCGAGGTTGACGATCAGGCGCTGGCTGCCGTTGTCGATGGACGCCTCGCCGGTGGTCGAGTCCTGATAGATGATCTGCGGAATCCGGCCGCCCCCGAACTGCAAGCCGGTGCCGGTGGCCAGGCTGCTGCCGCCGGTGTCCACCGAGTATTGGGCGAAGTCGGTCACGTTGGACGGCCAGACCTGCAGGTATTTGTTCTGATACTTCGGCCAACTGATGACGAGGCCCGGGAAGGTCCCCGGGGTGCTCGGGATGGCGGCGTCGAGCGGCTCCATCCAGTAGAACACGACGTTGTCCTCGACGTTGTTTTCCTGTTCCGCGAAGTAGGCCAACGATCCGTTAGGACGGACGGACGTCCCGTAGTAGGCGATTTGATTCACCGTGCTGGAGTTGGCCACCGGGGTGGCGACCAGGGCGGGCTCATCCGGGGCCGGGCGGATTTCGTGGCCCAACTCGACGCTCAGGGTGCTGGCGCGCAGCGACTGCTCGACGCTCAGGACGTCGGCGCCGAGGAACTCGTACGTGCCGTCCTGGCTGTTGAGGGCGCCGAGATACTCGACGAAGATGCGCCCGGTCTGGTTGTAGGCATGGAGCGTGCCGTTGCCGGCGGTGCTTTCATACCACAGGGTGCGCAGGATTTCCGACGATGCCGCATTCGGGTCCGACTGGGAAACGCCCGCCACCACGTATTCGCTGGCCACCGTCGAGGGGAAGACGTTGCTGTAGACCGGGTTGACCGTGGTGATCCGGCCGGAGGGCACCGACACGATCGGGCCCTTGAAGCTTTTCTCAGTCCAGTAAATCGTGCGGACGGGAGTGGTGGTGGTCGAGGAAACCGTGAAGCGCTCCTTGTAGAAGACGTAGCTGTTGGATCCGGTTTTGGCGGAGTCCGGCAGCGCCGAGCGCCAGGTGATTTCCACCGTGCCCGGGGTGTTGGCGAAGACCCGCTTGGCATGCGGGCTGTAATAGTACGACGCCAGCGTGCCGGTGGGCAGCGCCGCCACACTCGCGGGATCGCCGGTTTTGAAGTCCACGGTATTGCCGCCGCCGGGATTGGAGATCACCTCGCCCGCGATCACCGGTTGGGCCCGCCAGTAGCTGGCGTCCACCGTGTAGTTCGTTCCGCTCGCCGAGACAATGGTGGTGGGCGACTTGATCTCGTCACCAAACAGATAGCGCGGCACCCCCGAGGAAAAGGTCGTGCCCAGGCTCGAGCGCGTCAGCACCACGCCCACTCCCGACACCACACTGGTCGGATAGCCGTTGGTTCCGCGGCCGGTGCTGCCGGTGGATTCCACGACGTTGGCAAACTGCGGCGTGATCGCCGGATCGCCCGTGGGCGCGCCCAAGGGGCCGAGCGGGGCGATCCCCGTCGGGTTGCTGGCCGGAACCCGGTTGCTCAAGCGGTTGTACACCCCGCTCTTCATTTCATACTGGGCGTGCAGGGGGGAGATCGTTCCCAGTGCCAGCACTAGCAAAACAAGCGCCGTCCATGGCGGGCGCTTGGCGCCCGGATCGCGTGAAATCCATTTCATGTGATTATCAGTTAGATTGCAGTCTGGCGGGGGCGGCTCACTTGGCGGCCGGCAGGAGCTTTTCGAGCGCGCTGAGGCGGGCTTCGAGCGCGGCGTTTTTCGCCTGCAAGGCCACGATGGCGGCGTCGCTGTCCTTCTTGAGCTGCTGCGTTGCGGAAACGTTGAGCATCGCGATCGCATCGTAGTCCACCGAGCGGAGGTCCGACACTTCGCGACCATACACAAACACTTTTCCATCGGCCGAGGTGAAGTGGGTCCGGAAGCCGTCAGCGCGGACTTCAAGGACTTCCAGGATCGCCTCCTTGGCGCCGCCAATCAGCCGCACGCGCTCACCGACTTTCAGATCGGTGGCCAGTTTCACCCAGCCGTCCTCGATCGTGGATTTTTGGTAGATGTCAGGAACGACCCCGCGATCCACTTTCACCGCGTTCGGATAGACGGACTCCACTTGCTGGGCGATGACACGCTTCTGGACTTGCTTCCCCATCGCCACTTTGTCCTTGAATGAGTAATCGGTGATCTCAATCGATTGCAGAACCGCCAAATCCCTGGCACTATCGGAAACGCCGATCACTTCTTTGACCCGTGCGTCGGATACCACGTCAAATCGTGCCGCCCGGACTCCACTGTCGGCAATAATGCCATGAGCAAGGTCTGTATGATATTGGTTTTTCGCGTCGCCTGCACCGTTGGTATCCACATAAGCTTCCAGGTAGAACGCTAGTTGGACAGATCCAGCGACATGCAGGGGTGCCAATGGATT
>JBAXBG010000168.1:0-7892 GCA_037142115.1 Verrucomicrobiota bacterium
CGCCTCAAGACGCGACAAGAATGTCGCGGCTCCTTAGGCTGATAGGACGATCATGAGGAGGGGGGACATTCTTGTCCCCCACAGCGCCTCCCGCGCCTCAAGACGCGACAAGAATGTCGCGGCTCCTTAGGCTGATAGGACGATCATGAGGAGGGGGGACATTCTTGTCCCCCACAGCGCCTCCCGCGCCTCAAGACGCGACAAGAATGTCGCGGCTCCTTAGGCTGATAGGACGATCATGCGGAGGGGGGACATTCTTGTCCCCCACAGCGCCTCCCGCGCTTCAAGACGCGACAAGAATGTCGCGGCCCCTTAGGCTGATAGGACGATCACGCCGGCTCCGCGATGACGATTCTCGGGAACACGGGCGAGGGTTGGCCGAGGGTGTGGCCGTCGGCCAGCAGTCCCCAGCGCAGATCGGGCAGGTGCAGGCCGGTGAGGGCCGGCTGGTTGAGTTGGGCGGCGAGTTGGGTGGAGGCTTGCGGCAGGATAGGCGACAGCAGGACGGTGGCGTGGGCGACGCTTTCCGCCAGATGATAGAGCACGGTGGCGAGCCGGACTTTTTGCTCCGGATCCTTGGCTAGCTCCCAGGGTTTCATGCGATCGGTGTAACGGTTGCAGTGGACGACGTGGCGGCTGATGGCTTCCAGGCCCTTGGAAACGTCGAAGTCATCCATCGCCGCGCGGTAGGCGGTGGTGGTTTGGATCAGCGAGGATTGTAGCGCGAGATCGTCCTCGGTGAACCCGCCGCCGCGCTGGAGCACGCCGCCGGTGAAGCGCTGGCTCATGTTGAGGGCGCGGTTGCAGAGGTTGCCCAGTTCGTTGGCCAGTTCGGTGTTGTAGAGCATGACCAGGCGCTCGATGTCGAAGTCGGAGTCCTTGCCGGTGACGATGTCGCGCACCAGGTAATAGCGCAGCGCTTCGACGCCGAAGCGTTCGGCCAGTTCGTTGGGATCGACGCTGTTGCCGAGCGACTTGCTCATTTTCTCGCCGCGGATGTTCCACCAACCGTGGACGAGCAGACGCGGCATTTCCGCATCGGTAAACCCCATGGCGTGGAGCATGCACAGCCAGTAGATGCCGTGGGCGGGAACCAGGATGTCCTTGCCGATGATGTGGATTGGCCGCTCGTCGGCGGTCCACAACCGGCTGAAGTCGGGCAGCCCGGCGTCGGGCGCGGCGAGGTAGCCGGCGAACGAGATGTAGTTGATGAGCGCGTCGAACCAAACGTAGGTCACGTAGTTGGAATCAAACGGCAGCTCGATGCCCCACTGCAGGCGCTCCTTGGGGCGCGAGATGCACAAGTCGAGGCCCGAGTTGCGCTCCAGCGCGTTGAGCAGTTCCGCCTTGCGGAACACCGGCAGCACCGCGTCGGGCGTGCCTAGCAGATAGGCTTGCAGCCACGCGGTGTGCTCGCTGAGCTTGAAATACCAGTTCTCCTCCTCGATGACGACCACCTCGCCCCATTCCGGGCCGAAGTTGCCGGCCGGGTCGCGGTCGCGGTCGGAGAGAAACTGTTCCTGGCGCACCGAGTAGTGGCCGGAGTGGCCTTTTTTGTAGAGTTGGCCCTGGTCCTTGAGGGTGGTTAGGATCGCCTGCACGCACGCCTTGTGGCGTTCGTCGGTGGTGGCCGCCCAACCGTCGTAGCGCACGCCGAGCTTGGCCCACAGATCGAGAAATTTTTGGGTCGTGTTCTGGACGAACACCTCGGGGCTAACCCCTTCTTTTTCCGCGGTCTGCTGGACCTTCTGGCCGTGCTGGTCGACCCCGGTGAGGAAGAACGCCTCGTCGCCGCGCAGGCGGCGGTAGCGGATGAGCACGTCGGCCAGCACCTTTTCATAGGCATGGCCGATGTGCGGGGAGCCGTTGGTGTAGTCGATGGCGGTGGTGAGGTAGAACATGGGGTGGTAAAGCTGAAAGTTGCAAGCGGAGGACGGCGGACCCCGAGGAAAGCAGAGTGGACCGGTGGGCGCAAGGCGGAGTGCGGCGGCGCACGCAATGAAGTGGCGGGGCTGGCCACCCAATGCTGGCTTAAACCAACCGGATGGAGTGAGACGCCGCCGCGCCCTGATCTAACTATTGTGCGCGCTGCCGCAACTCTTCGGGGTTGCGGGGGTTGGATGCGTCTGATATTCCAAACGCATGAAAAATTCCTGGGCCTTTCCCGCAGCGGCGTTGGTGGTTGGAGCCATCGGCGGCTATGTTTCCGGCAGCAACAAGAGCGCCACTGGCGATAGCGCCGGGGGAGGGGACGCGGTGGTTCGAACGCATTCCTCAAACCGCGCGGACGGCCAGGCCGGGGGCGAGACGGCCGCTGGCGGCAAGCGTGCCAGCAGAGCCCGGAGCCTCGAAGAGATTGCGCGCATGCCGGGCAACATGGACAGGATCAAGGCGCTGATGGAGTTTTACGCGGGGCTTTCGCCCAGCCAGTTGGCGGAGGAAGCGCGCAAGCTGGAAAGCCTGCCGATGAACGAGCGGATGATGGCTTCGGTGCTGCTGTTCGGGCGCTGGGCGGAGTCGGATCCGACGGCGGCGATGGCGTTTTCCAACACGATGGGCTTTGCCGGGGCGTTCGTGCGCCCGACGATTCTGCAAAGCTGGGCCAGTGCCGATCCGGCCAACGCGGCCAAATACTACGCGGCCAATCCGCGCGAGTTCGCCATGATGGGGATGATGGGCGGCGGCCGCGGGCCGATGGGCGGAGGTCAGCAGGGGCCCGCGTCGATCATCGCCAGCGAGTGGGCCCGCCAGGATCCGGCGGCGGCCCTGGCCTGGGCCGGCACCCTCACCACCGACCAGTCGCAGGCGATGAACGCGGTGATCGGTGCCGTCGCGCAAACCGACCCCCTCAAGGCGGCCGGCATGGTGGCGTCGATGACCGGCACCGACAAGGGCGATGCCTATCGCGCCGTCGCCTCGAAATACGGGGCGCTGGATTTCAATGCCGCCCAAGCCTGGGTTCGCACCCTGCCGGCCGAGGAGCAGGCGTCGGCGATGGCGTCGGCGATCGGCGGGCTGGCCAATACCGATCCGCAATCCGCGGCCCAGCAGGTGAAGTTGATGGCCGCCGGCGACGCCAAGGATAGCGCGGCGGCGATCGTGGCCGGGGACTTGGCGCGGGTGAGCCCCCAGGCTGCGGCGGATTTCATCAAACAACAGGACAGCGAGAAAGCCCAACAGAACTCAATGCGCCCGTTGATGTCCACCTGGGCGGCGCAGGATCCCACCGCGGCGCTGGCTTACGCCAATACGTTCCAGGCCGGAGCTGTTAGAGACAGCGCCCTGCTTCCCTACATCATGAGCAATAACACCGCGGCTCCGTCCGATCTGGTGAAGGTCGCGGAGACCGTCACCGATGCGGGGAACCGTGACCGCGCGCTCGGGATGGCGGCGGCGCGCTGGATGCGCGAGGATTCGGTGGCGGCCACCGCCTACGTCCAGCAATCCACCACCCTGTCCGAGAACGCCAAGCAGCGCATCCTCAGCGGCCGGGGCTTCGGCGGCGGCCGGCCACCGGGGCCGTGATGGCTGGGCTCGTAGGGGTCGTAGGCGCGTTCGTCAGAACGCGGGCGGGTGCCGCATCTTGCGCTCTACCCACGCCGCTGCGTGCTGTCACAAGCACGCCTACCTTTCTTCATCGCCCCGCGGCGCATTGCTGGTCGAGCACTTGAAAAGCCCCGCCCGCGCCGAATTCGTCGCTGAGGGCTTGGTCGGCGGGGTTGGCCGGATCGATTGCCGCGCGCAGGAAGTCGGCGAGCGACTGGAGGCGCCGCGCGGTGGCCCACGGTTCGCTCCAGCGGATGAGGTCGGTGAAGTTGACGTCGGCGGTGAGGTCCTGGCGGCCCCGGTTTTGATAGATCGCGGGCCCCTCGAGCCGCTGCTGAAACAGATAGGCGCGCACGCTGCCGCGGGGTTGCCGGTGATAGAGGGTGGAGGCGGACGCGCCGTAGTCGATGGTCAGCAGGCGGCCGGCGCGCCACTGCGGCAGCCATTGTGCCAGCCAGCGGCGGTAGGAGTCGTGGACCTCGATCCATTGCCCCGGCGGGTGATTTGGGGAGAAACCGCTGGATGCGGGCAGCGGGGCGGGGGGCAGCAGCGATTCGACCACGGTTCCGGCGGCGTCGATGGCCACGGCCAGTTCCCGCCAGCCGTCGGGCGCGTGCTGGAAGCGGCGGACCGGGAAGGCATCGACGAGTTCATTGGAGAAGATCACGGCCCGCCCGGCGCAGGCGGCGAGCGCGGCGGCGGGGGACGCGTGCCAGCGTGCCCGGCCGCCTAACATCTGGCGCTGGAGAGCGGCGAGCGGGGCGGAGGATTCCACCAGGTGCAGGCGGGTCCGCCAGCGGAGGTGCCACGGCAGATGCTGCAGCACGGCGGCGGCGAGCGTGCCTTCGCCCGGTCCGATTTCGATCAGGTCGCGGCAGCCGGTTTCGCGCAGGGCGGTGGCGGCCCAGGCGGCGATGGCCTTGGCGGGTGCGGCGGAGAGCATCGGGGCGGTGGTAAAATCGCCGCGCCGGCCGACCCGGCTGATGCGGCGCGCGTAATATCCGTGGCGCGGGTCATGCAGCGCGCGGCGCATGAACTCCTCGAAGGGGATGGGGTCGTGGGGATCCATGATCAAACAAAACAACCGCGGTCCTTGCGGAGCGCGGCTGCCAGAGAGTGGTGGTGAACAACCGATCAGGCGGAGGCTGCCGCAGTGCGGGCCTTGCGGATCATGCTGTTGACGGTTTCGGACGGCTTGGCGCCCACTGCCAGCCATTTATCGGCGATGGCCAGATCGATGGTGTAGTTGACCCCTTCCTTGAGCGGATCGTAGGTGCCAAGTTGCTCGATGTAACGACCATCACGCCGCTTGCGGCTGTCAACGGCGACGATTTTATAATAAGGGCGGTCCTTGGTGCCCTTGCGGTTGAGGCGTAGTGATACAGACATGGTGAATCTCAGTTGAGCTCGCCCGGATGCCGGGCGGGCGCGGAAACTGAATGATCCGCCGCGGATTGCCAAGCAGAATCTTGTGGAATCTTGCATTTGGGGGGAGCTCCACGGCCTCCCATTCGCTCCGCAGCGCAAAGGGCTTTTTTCATGATCCCGCGTGGTGGCATTTACGCGCCTGCCAGACCGCGGATGAAGCGGGTGAAAAATTCCGCGCCTTCGGCCAGGGCGGTGGTTTCGATGAACTCATCGGCGGTGTGGGCTTGGTCGATGGACCCCGGGCCGATGCAGATGCTGGGGATGCCGCCGTCGGCGAGGTGGGCGGCGTCGGAAAACCAGGGCGCGCCGGCCAGCGTGCTGCCGGTGGCGAGCAGTGCTCGGATCATCGGGTGCTCCGGCGGGGTTTCCATCGGCGGGTTTTCATGCGGATTGACAATCACCACGGGCAATTCGTGGAACGCGAGCGTGTCGCGGAGCAGTTGCAGCGCGCCGCCGGCGGCGGCCAGTGACGGGGTGATGCGGATGTCGAGCTCGGCCTCCGCCTGGTCCGGCACGATGTTAGGGCGCGACCCGCCGCGGATCACGCCCACGTTGAGGGTCGAGCGGCCGAGCACCGGGTGGGTGAAGGTGGCAAGTTGCGCGCCGAGGTGGCAGTCGATCCGGTCGAGCGCGCGGGTGAGTTTGAGAATCGCATTGTCGCCGCGTTCGGGTTGCGAACTGTGGGCGGCCGTGCCGGTGGCCCGCAGCGTGGCCCACAGCGAGCCCTTGGTCACGTGCACCACCGCCATCGACGTCGGCTCGCCGACCAGCGCGAACTGATAGTCAGCGCCGTGTCGCGCGGCGAAATCCTTGGATCCCCACTGGCCGGATTCCTCGCCCATGAACGCGACGAAGTCCACTGCCACCGGCAGCTCCCCCAGGCGCTCGCGGTTTTCATGCAGCGCCCACAGCATGGCGGCCATCGGCCCCTTGGTGTCGCACGCGCCGCGGCCCCACAGCCTGCCGTCGCGCACCTCGCCGCCGAACGGCTCGATGGTCATGCCGGCCACGCCCACCGTGTCGAGGTGCGGGCCGAACAAGATCCGCGGCCGACCGTCCAGCGGCGCGAAGCGCGCGATCAGGTTCGGCCGGCCGGGTTGGATCTCCTCAAGCACCACCTCGGCGCCGATGGACTCGAGCCAGCCAGCCAGGAACACCGCCAGCGTTTGCTCGCCGACCAGCGCCGTGCCCGGCGCGTTGTCCGGATTGACCGAGGGGATGCGGACTAGCTGCTGGAGAAGCGCGATCACGTCATGGCTCATGGCGCGACACTGGCAGCCTAACGGCACGAACGCAAGCCGCGCTTGCGCCAATGGCCGGGCGGCGGGGCCCTAGTGCTATTACTAATTAGGTGGCGCGGCCTCGATGAGGCCGCAGATCATGGAAGGAGACCGGGATGCCAGATTCATGGCCGGAAGGCTTGGCCTGGGCGGGTCGTAAGCGATTCATGGGAGTGCGCTCTCGGCGAGAGCGCGCCACCAGCTCCTCAGGTGAGGAACGCCTGCACCAGCTCGTCGATGACCGACTGCTTTTATCCTTATTGAAAGGACGAATAGGCATTGAGCCGGGAAGATTATGGCGGAGTCACCTTGATCCGGCCAAACATCGTGGCGCCGGCACCTTGGGGGATGGTCACTGTCACGGATTGCATCCGCCAGCGCCGTCGGCAGGGCCCAAGGTCACCTCCGGGCCTTTGGTTCCCGTGACGCTCACATCCGTCCAATGGCTCAGGTCGGTGCCGTATTGGAAGATCTGGGTGGTACGCCTTGGCGGCGGATGAGAGGCTGTTAAATCGTCAGATAGGTATCGCCACCGCGCCGCGTGCTGCGGCGACGCGACGGCGTGGGTTATAGAACCTGCGCGCGGATTCACCTAACGATTTCGTTGTAGGCCGTGCCCTACGTGATTTCGTAAGCCTGGCCTTCACGATTTGTAAGCCTGGGCCTACATGCGGCGGGAGCCGCAGTCATGGTTGGGAGTTGTGAAAACCGCGCACATTGAACAGCAGGACGGGTTGTGGCTGGGCTTTGAGGCTTGGCAGAGCCCTGGCTGGGTTTCAGGGTTGGGATTATGAGCGACATCTCATCGGGACCCGACTTCGACCTCGCCGCGCAACCCCACGACGCGTTTTTCAAGGCGGTGTTTTCCGATCCGGCACGCACCGCCGCCTTACTGCGGGGGCACCTGCCGCCGGCCGTGGTGGCACAGGTGGATTGGGACTCGCTGGAATTGTTGCCGGCTACGTTTGTCAAACGCAGCTTGCGCCAAGCTCATGCCGATTTGTTGTTCAGGGCACAACTCGCCGGGCGCGAGGTGCTGCTGCATTTGCTCTTCGAGCACCAGACAACCGTCGATCCGGTGATGCCGCTGCGCTTGCTCGCCTACATCACCGAGATTTTACTCAATTACCAGCGCCGCCATGGCCTGCCATTGCCGCCGGTGCTCGCGTTTGTCCTGCATCAAGGGCCGGAGCGATGGACGGTCTCAACGAGCTTTGAGGATCTGTTTGAATTGCCGGAACATCTGGCCACCGGCTTGGCGCCGTTTTTGCCGAAGTTTCGCCATGGCTTGCTCGACCTCTCCCAACGCGATCCGGCCACCGACGAGGGTGATGCGGTGCTCAAAGTCGTGTTGTCTCTCATGAAGTTGGCGCGGGCGCGACAGCTGGGCGCGGATTTTTTTGATGAACTGGCGTCAACATTGCGGCATTCCGCCACGCAAATGCCCGACGGATTCTTGAAAACCCTGCTGCTCTACGCATTCCATGCCGATGTGGATCTTGACACCGAGAGCATTCTGGATAAGTTGCACCAAGAACCCGCCACTCAACACGCAGCCATGACCATTGCACAAACACTTATCGCCAAAGGTGAGGCCAGGGGTGAGGCCAGGGGTGAGGCCAGGGGTGAGGCCAGGGG
>JBAXBG010000169.1:0-7880 GCA_037142115.1 Verrucomicrobiota bacterium
CACCCACCGTGACCGACGCGACGGCGACGATCAAAGTCAACGGAACGACGGTCGCCTCTGGAGCTTCCAGCGGAGCGATAACGCTTGCCGTGGGAACCAACCCGATCACTGTGCTGGTGACGGCACAGGATGGAACCACACAATCGACCTGCTCGATTACCGTGACGCGAACCGCCAGTGCCAGCAGTGGATACGCTTCATGGATTGTCAGCTACCCCGGGTTGGCGGATACGACGGCCTCCGGCGACCCGGATCATGACGGCATCCCCAACCTGTTGGAGTATGTGCTCACTGGCAACCCAAGCATTGCCTCCACGGCAATCCTGCCAGCCGTGACCAAAGCCGCGGGCAACTTCGTCTTCAAGTTCAGCCGGCGTGCAGCATCAGCGCAAGACACCACCCAGATTTTCCAATACAGCACCGACCTGAGTCATTGGACCGATGCGGTGATCACGTCTCCGACCGACGTCAGAGTGGCCTTGGGTGTCGCTGACGCCAATGGCGTCCAGGCCGTGACCGTGAGCATCCCGGCGGGAACGAATGCCTCCCTGTTCGGCAGGTTGAAAGTGACCACTCCCGTCGTGGTCGTTACCGGATACGCAGCGTGGATCGGCACCTACACCGGCCTGGCGGATGCTTCTGCCTCCGGCGACCCCGATCATGACGGGATCCCCAATCTCATCGAATACGCGATGGCCCGCAATCCCGTCGTCGGCACGGCCAGCGACGGCCCAAGCGGCGCGGGTTATCTCGTCACCCTCTCCGGAATCCCGTGGCTTCATCTGGACATGCCGGACCCCGCCATGGCCGATGTCACCTATGTCGTCCAGGGCGGCACCTCTCTAACTGGAGCGTGGACCCCGCTCGCCCGCAAGGATGGCATCGCCAGCTGGACCTGGCTGGGCGGCGATACCTCGCGCATCAGCCTGGGCACATGCGTCGGCGGACGCCTGCCGGTGGAAGTCGGCAGGCCGGACAGCGCCTCCGGCCAACCCCGTTATTTCCTGCGCCTGCAAGCCACCCTGCCGTAAGTGCCATCTGACTGACAGAACCTGGCCCCCGCTTGCGTAACCCAAGATGCATTTTTTCTCTTTGGCGTAACCCGCCACACCGAACCCATCATCCGATGCCTTCTACCAAGTCGTTCCAGATTTCGCGCCGCTCGTTCATCCACCGTTGCTCGGCCACGGCCGCCGCCACCGGTCTGCCGCTGTGGTTTGTCGAGCGCGAGCTGGCGCGAGCCGCCGAGCCCGCCAAAGCGCTATCCGCCAATGACCGCCCGGCGGTGGCGCTGATTGGCTGCGGTGGCCAGGGCACCAGCGATGCGGTCAACGCGTTGCGCCTGGCCGATGTGGTGGCGGTGTGCGATGTCGACCAAAAGCATCTCGACCAGGCGGTGGTGAAGTTCACCAAGGACGGGAAAGCGCCGGCGCCATTCACCGACTTCCGCAAACTGTTGGAGCGCGCCGACATCCATTGCGTCATCAATGGCACCCCCGACCATTGGCATAGCTTGGTCAACATCGCCGCCGCCCGGTCTAATAAGGACATCTATTCGGAAAAACCGCTGACCCTGACCATCGACGAAGGCAAGCACGTGGTCAAAGCGGTGCGCGACCACAAGGTGGTCCTGCAAACCGGCACCCAACAACGCAGCATGCAGCGGTTCCGCATGGCCTGCGACTTGGTGCGAAATGGCCGCATCGGCCAACTCAAGGAAGTCACGGTGTGGCTGCCCGCCGGTCTGCGCGAGGGACCGTTCACCAGCCAGCCGGTCCCGCCGGAACTGAACTGGGATTTCTGGCAGGGCCAGGCACCCAAGGCCGACTACATGCCGCAGCGCTGCCACCGTTCATTCCGTTATTGGTATGAATA
Source organism: Verrucomicrobiota bacterium (assembly GCA_037142115.1). GTDB lineage: Bacteria > Verrucomicrobiota > Verrucomicrobiia > Verrucomicrobiales > Akkermansiaceae > Luteolibacter. Next base: position 1,876 of record JBAXBG010000169.1, read on the forward strand.
CTCGGGTGGCACCATGACCGATTGGGGCGCCCATCACATGGACATCGGCTATTGGGCTGTCGGCCTGCCCGCGCCCACGCTGATAGAAAGCCAGGCGCTCTCCACGCCGATTGCGGGCGGCTTCACCACGATCAGCGATTACGAGGTGAAGTTCACCTATCCGAACGGCGTGGTGTTCAAGGTCCGCTCCACCCCTGACGACACCCCATTCGGCGGCGTCATCAAGCCCGCTGGCCAGCGCAACGGCATCCGCTTCGAGGGCTCCGACGGCTGGATCTGGGTCAACCGCGACCAGCTCAAGGCCAGCGACATGGAACTGCTGCAACAGCCGCTGCCGGAAACCGCCGCGCGCCTGTTTGTGAGCAACGATCACATCGGCAACTTCTTCGATTGCATGCGCTCGCGCAAGGACCCGATCTGCGACGTGGAAGTCGGCCACCGCTCGGCCTCGGTCTGCCACCTCGGCGCGATCTCGCTGCGCACCGGCCACAGCCTCCAGTGGGATCCGGCCGCCGAACAGTTTGTCGGCGCCAACGCCGCCGCCGCCAACTCCCATGTCACCCGCGAAATGCGCAAGCCCTACGACTACGGCTTCGTGAGCTGAATGCGACGCCCGGGACAACTGAGGGGTCAGGGGGAAGAGTCTGAAAGTCAAAGGTCTGAAAGTCAAAGGTCGCAGAAGCAACGAGTTTCACGCCCTTCCTTCTTCTCTCCGACCTTCGACCTTCGACTTTCGACTTTCGACTTTCGACGCCCCCCCCGGGCCGCCTGCCGTTTTGGCGCATGATTGCTTGGAAGCGGGATCACATCCGCTTCACGTGCAGCGTGAGGACGCGGGCGGCACCGGTGCGGGGGTCGGTAGCAGTTAGAGTGTGGGTGCCGGGGGTGAGATGGATGACCGGCTCGGGGGTGGCCGGCTCGATGCGCAGGGTGGGCGAGGACCAGCGGGCGGTGCCGGGCAGGTTGGTGACGGGCCGCAAGCGGGCGGATCCGGAGGGGATTTCCGGGTCCAGCAGAAACGTGGTGCCGTCGGCCGGGGTGAGGATTTGCAGCGGCACTAACATTTCAGGCGCGGGGTCGAGCGCCAGTTCGCCGCGCCGCAGGTTGTGGCGGCTGGCAAACCACCCGGCATACGTCGGGTCCAGCAGCGCCCTGCCTGCGGCGTCGCAATCGCGCGTGGTGGCGGCGGGCGGCACCAGCCCGGCCGGCACCAGCTCGGAGCGCAGCTGCGGGTTGCACAAGTCGGCGGCAACCCGCTTGCCGGTGCGCGCGTCGATGGCAACCTCCACCAACCCGTTCGGACGGGCAAACCAGGTTGGCGCGTGGTCGCGGTGGAGGCGGAGCATGGCGCGGTGGAAGACGGGCCCCGCGCCGGCCACGCCGGACAGGCCTTTCATCGGTTGGTTTTCAAAATTGCCCGCCCACACCCCGACGGTGAACTCGGGGGTGAAGCCAAGGCACCAGTTGTCGCGGAAGTCCGACGAGGTGCCGGTTTTCACCGCGCAACGGAACGGCAGGTCGAGCGGTCCACCGGGCGGAAAGGCCGGCGCGCGGGCCGCCGGATCCGCCAGGATGTCGCCGATCAGATAGAACGAGGTGGCCGCAAACGGCAGCTGGAAAGCCGCGGGCGGCGCGGCCTGCCCGGGGAACAGGACCGGCGGCAGGTGGCGGCCGCCGCACGCCAGGGTGGCGTAGGCGTTGGTGAGCTCCAACAGCCGCACCGGCGCGTTGCCGATGGTCAAGCCGAGGCCGCCGGCCGCCGGGTCGGGGCCGAGCGTGGTGAGTCCGAGCGAGCCTAGCAATTGATAGAGCGGCGCCGGGCCGCCCAGCGCGTTGAGCTCGCGCATCGCCGGCACGTTGAGCGAGCACGCCAGCGCGCTGCGCAGCGTGACCGGACCGCGGTAGGCGTGGTCGTAGTTTTCCGGCAGGTCGATGCCCTGCGGGGTGCGGAACGGGCTGGGGATGTCCGCCAGGATCGACGCCGGGGTGCGGTGGTTGCGCTCCATCGCCAACAGATAGGTGAACGGCTTCAGCGCCGAGCCCGGCGAGCGGGGCACCAGCGTGCCGTTGAGTTGGCCGCCCCGGGGATCGCCCCAGGCGGCCGAGGTGACCAGCGCGAGGATTTGGCGGGTGGGATTGTGGATGACGACCACCGCCGCGTGGCGGAGGTTGGCGTCCCTGAGCTTGGTGGTTTCCTCGCGGACAATCGCTTCGAGGTCGCGCTGCAACCCCAGCTCCAGGGTGGTGCGGATGACCGCTGGCGGGGAGGCCGGCGGTCCCGGCAGGGCTTGGCAGACCAGCCATGGTGCCGGCTCATGGGCTTCGAGCGGCCGCAGCGCTAGCGGTTCCGCGAGCGCGGCGCCAATCCGGCCGGGGTCGGCATGCTGGCTGGCGGCGAGGCGCCGCAGCACCAGGTTGCGGCGCGCCAGCGCCTGCTGCGGGTGGCGCAGGGGATTGAGCCGGGACGGCGCTTGTGGCAGCCCGGCGAGCAGCGCGCACTCCGCCAGCGAGAGATCGGCCAGCGGTTTTTGGAAATACCCCCGCGCCGCCTCGGCCGCACCGGTGCGCAGATTGCCGTAATCCAGGCGGTTGAGATAGGCGCTCAGGATCCGGGCTTTGGTCCACTGCCGTTCCAGATGCCGGGCGGCTAACGCCTCGTGTAGCTTCGTCCACGGCGTGCGCATGGCCGGCGGCGAGCCGATTTTCACCAACTGCTGGGTGAGGGTCGACGCCCCGGAAACCACCCTGCGGTTAGAAAGCAGGTCCAGCAGCGCCCGCCCGGTGGCCAGCCAGTCGACCCCCGCGTGGTCGTAAAACCGCTTGTCCTCGGCGGCCAGCGTGCAGGCGATGAGGTCCGGCGGAAAGTCCGCGAGCGCGACCGGCGTGGCGCGGGACGAATCCGCCAGCGTCCCGCGGGCGAGCGGGCAGCCGTGGCGGTCCACCACCACCGGCGAGGCCGGCGGCGGATCCAGCAACCCCGGCGGCACCGCCACCCACCATGGCGCGACCCACCACACGGCCAGCGCGAGGGTGGCGGCGCCGGCCCCGCGAACGAGGCACCGGGTGACTGACAGACGGAGGTGCAACAAGCCACAGGATGCCACATCGGGCGGCGGATTGAAGCGCTAACTTGAGTCCGCCGGGAGGCGCGGGCGCGCAAGAATATGCTTGTGGACTCAAGACCCAGGCGCTAGGTCCTTTACTGCGTGAAGTGCAGGCTTCCCGCGTCGAACCACGGGGCTAGCGATCCCATCACACCGCCGCTCAGCCATGAAACCTTATTGGAAAATCACACTGTGGTATCTGGGGTTTGGCGTCACCTGGATCTTTCTATCCGACAAGGTCTCCGCCGCGGTCGCCGACAACATGCACTTCCTGACGTTCCTCCAAACCATCAAGGGCTGGTGCTTTGTGGGGGTGTCCGGAATGCTCATTTTCCACCTCACCAAAAAGTCCTTCCAGGAGGCCCTCGCCCAGGACCGCGAGAAGCTTGCGGTCTTCAAAAAAACTGTGCAGGGCGTCTATCACATCCTGCTGAACTATCTCAACCAGATGCAACTGGTGACCATGGAAGCGGAACGGTCCCGGGATTTCGATCAGAACGTCCTGCTGCTATCCAAAGATATTTCCGCCACCGCCCTCCAGGAACTGATGAAATTGGACAAGATCGACACCATCACCTCCGATCACATTGATTCAGTGGTCTTTCCCAACTCGAACAACGAGCGCGCCTGAGCCCCTGTCGGCCGGGCATGAAAGGGTCGAGTTTGCGGGCGGTCCAGTCCAGGCTGTTCGCGCAGAGGTTGAATACGGTATCCTGGAAGACGCGCTCTTCTACGCCATCTACAGTTTGTGGGAGGTCGCGCCCCGTGCCGACCGCCTGATCGCCTCGGATCGCTGTCATCAGTTCCTCATGAACCCATTTCAAGTCGAGCACGAGTTGCTCAACCTCCATCAATTCCACCGTCTCCGTTACGAACGCGCGGGCCGCGTCGGGGAACTCACCCTGCCGCACGACTCGCTGGCCGATTATTGCCACTCCCTTGTCCCATGAATTGGAGCCATCCGCCTGGCCGCATTCATCGAGGACTTCCGCCACGATCATCGCGAACTGCTTCGACACCGACGTGTCCGCGTCGTTCCAGTTCATGATCGTCTTGCCTTCCAGCAACAATTCCTTGGCGCGCTGCTGGATGGCGCGCACCTCGGCGACAGTGAATCCGGTGATGAAGAGTCCGCGGGCCATGCCCGGACGCGGGTGTCAACGAATCGACGGTCGATAGTGAGCGCCGCGCCCCTTGCCGTGAAGCGTCGCAAGCCCCTTGCCGACAAGCTCGGTAAACTTATCCTTGATCGTGTTGCGGTTTACCCCTGTCGCCGCTGCCGCATCCGCGACTGTGAGCGTGCCGCGTTCGACAAGTAGAACGGCCAATCGCTCCGCCAACGGTGAGAGGTCCCGATGTTCCTCCTGCGCAACGACCGCGCCAAGGTTCGTGCGTAGACGGTCGATTTGAGATTGGACCGAACGCAGAAAGAACAGGATCCACGAATCCCAATCGACCGTATCCGACCTGAGCGTCGTTTGCGTGCGCCGCAACGCGAGGTAGTAGGCTTCCTTGTTGTGCTCGATGACACATTCCAGCGAGCTGTAGGAGGCGAAGGAATAACCACTTTGCAGCAGCATCAGATTGTTGAGGATTCGCGAAAGGCGACCGTTGCCATCCTGAAACGGATGGATCGCAAGGAATACCACCACGAAGGCGGCGATCCGAAGCAACGGATGCAGGTTGTGATCGCGTTCCTCTGTCGCCAGCCAGGAGAACAACTCCTCCATCAGCCTTGGGGTGTCGAACGGTGATGCCGTCTCGAAGACCACGCCGAGCTGTTTGCCATCGGGACCAATAGCCACCACATGATTTGGCAGGCATTTCCACTCACCACGGTGGCGCTCATCCTTCGTGCTGTAGCGAAGAAGATCCCGGTGGAGTTGTTGGACGATATTCCCGGTTACGGCCATGTCCGACCACGAAGCCTGAATGGTCTCCATCACTTGGGCGTAGCCGGCCACTTCCTGTTCGTCGCGGGAGCCGAACGATTCGGTTTTCAGTCCGCTCAGGAGATTCTCAATCTCCCGGTCGCTGAGTTTAGCCCCCTCGATCCGGGTCGAGGAACCGATGCTCTCAATGGTGGCCACCCGCCGGAGTGATGGAAGCCGCTCGGGCTTGATGCTTGCCACCGCACGCCACTCACCCTTGAACTCGTCAATCGACGCGATCAGACGGAGCATCTCGTTGGAGGGCTGAATGTCTGGAGGTAGCATGGAGCACCGCGAGCATACCTCCATTTCCATCCGTTTCCATCCATTTCTCCTCTATTTTCATCCAATGAGGGGAGGGCGCTGAGGCGGTAATCGTCGATTTGGTGACTGGCAAGATCCGGCGCGACGACTATCGTGGCCGTGCCAATCTGCCAATTCTCCACCGCAAGGAAACGTTTTTGCCGCCGGAGCACCCGTTGCATGACAAGTTCGCCAAGCTCACCCGCCAGGAAGAAGCCGCCGGATTGTTGGATGATACCGCGCGGATTGGCTTCCGCCTGAACTGGGAACTCAACCGCTACCACCCCACCCAGGCCGCGCCGCATCACAGCCGGATGCCCGCGTCCTCCAGGTGTGCGGCACCTGCCGCTGTTCCAGAACGTTGTCTTGCCGCAAATATTTGCGGCCGGTGTTGCGGGACATGCCCGCTTTCATTGCACTCATGCTGATGTTGGCTCCTTGGTTGCGCTCGTGAACGAGCTTGGTGAGTTGGGTTCTTTTGACCACAACCCCAGAGCAGCACCCGCCGCCCCAACCGGTGTCAAACAGCATGCTGTCTCACCCCAAAAATCCACCCTCCCAACTGGGCAGTTTTAATTGTCGTCGGGGGGCAGTCTTAATTGTCGTCGCACACAAGGTGCGCTGCGCGTTTTTTTGATGTCGCTACCAGCGACCCCCGCGTTCGAAT
>JBAXBG010000170.1:0-7861 GCA_037142115.1 Verrucomicrobiota bacterium
AGGCGGTTGGCCGTCAGGGGGCGGCGGACATGGACTCGGCCTTGGCGACGGTGGCGCGGACATCCTCGCGGATGCTGGCACCCTTGCGGTTGCTCCACCAGAGGGTGATGGGCGAGGCGATGAAGATCGAGGAGAAGGTGCCGACGACGATGCCGATGAAGATGATGATGCCGAAGTCACGCAGGGCTGATCCACCGAGGAAGGCGAGGATGGCGACGCTGATGAGAGTGGCGCCGGAGGTGAGCAAGGTCCGTGACAGCGTGGCGTTGATCGCCTCGTTCATGATCTTTTCCACCGAGTCGTTGCGGATGAGCAGCATTTCGCGCACCCGGTCGAAGACCACGATGGTGTCGCTGATCGAATAGCCGGCGATGGTGAGCACGGCGCCGACGTGGATGAGCGAGAGTTCACCACCCATCAGGACGACCATCCCGAGGCAGATGATGACATCGTGGAAAATCGCGATGAATCCGCCCAGGGCGAACGAGAACTCGAAGCGGAAGGTCATGTAGGCAACGATCCCGACGAAGCCCAGGGCGATGGCGATGAGCGATTGATAGAGGAACGAGCCGCCGATGAGCGCCGAGACCTCCTCCTTGCTGACATCAATCAGATAGTCGTGGGAATCCGCCTTCTTCTGGCCGAGCAGGGGGATGGATTCGCGCAGTTTGGCGATGATGTTGGAAGTGTCCTTGATGCCCTTGGCCGCGTCATCGGTGGCGCAGCGCACGGTCAGCAGGGTGCCGGTGGTCGGGTTGCTTTCCTGCTGGGGATAGGCGGCCTTGGACAGCTTGACCGAATCCAGGGCCTTTTGGATTTGATCCATCGGGATCTTGGTTTCCTTGCCCAGCTGGAACATGATGCGCGTTCCGCCGGTGAAGTCGATGCCCAGCGCGCGTTCGCCGCGGACGCCAAAGGCGGCGATGGAAACCACGATGGTGGCCAGCGCGCCGAGGATGCAGACCCGGCGTTTGCCCATGAAATCATAGTGGGCGGATTTGATCAGATGCAGGAACGACAGGTGCTTGAACCAGCCCAAATCGATCCCCCAGCGGAAGATCACCCGGGTGACCAGAATTGCGGAGAACAACGAGGCGGTGACCCCGATGATCAGGGTGACGGCGAAGCCCTTGATCGTGCCGCTGCCCAGCCCGAACAGGATGACCGCGGTGATGAGCGAGGTGATGTGCGAGTCGAAAATCGCCGAGAACGCGTGATCGTAGGCGGTCTCGATGGCGTGCTTGAGCGATTTGCCGCCATCGATTTCCTCGCGCAGGCGCTCGTAGATGAGCACGTTGGCGTCGACGGCCATGCCGATGGTGAGCACCATGCCGGCGATGCCTGGCAGGGTGAAGGTGAAGCCGAACATGGCCATCACCCCGAACAAAATGATGGTGTTGACGATCAGGCCGATGATGGCGATGAAGCCCGAAACCCGGTAGTAAATGAAGACGAACAGGAAGGTCATGCCTAGCGCCAGCGCGCCGGCCACCAAGCCTTGCTTGACCACCGACGCGCCGAGGGTGGGCGACACCGAGCGGAATTCGCCGACAACCAGGGCGTTTTCCAGCGGGTTCATCAGCGAGTTGGCGAGGCTCTGGACTTCGCCCGGTTCGCGCAGCCCTTCGATGACGAACTGCTTGCCTAGCGGAACCTGGTTGACCACCGGGGCGCTGATGACTTCGCCGTCGAGGACGATGGCGATGCGGTCGACGCCCGGGCGCATGTTTTTGGTCAGGGCGATCATCTTGTCGGTGCCGCCGCCGTTGAGGGTGATGGCCACGGCATCCGCCTGCTGCGGTGAGGCGGTGGCCAGGGCGATGTCCGATCCGCCGAGGGCGGCGCGGCGGCTGAGCAGGATCGGGCGGAGGATTTCCTTGCCGTCCTCGTCCTTGCTCTTGTGATTGAAGGCGCGGTAGCCGGGAATGATTTCGCTGCCGGCGAGCACCCGGGCGGCCAGGCTCTTGTGGTCAGGGCCGAGTTCTTCATTGCGCGGGCTGACTTCGCGCAGTTCGAGTTTGGCGACCTTTTCCAGGGTGGTGCGGATGCGGGCGGATTCTTCTGGTTCGACGCCGGGCATTTGCAGCAGGATGCCATTGGCACCTTGGCGGGCAATGATCGGTTCGGCCGTGCCCATGCCATTGAGGCGCTTTTCGATGACCATGATCGCCTGGTCGACCTGCGACGGGGTGATGGGCATCGCCTCGCCATTGGCGTCGGACCGCGGTTGGATGGTCAGCGAGAACGACGATCCGCCGAGGATGTCGATGCCGCCTTTAAGCCGTTCCTTGGGTGGGCTGGCGGCCAGCAGGCACAGCGCGCAAATGCCGATGGTGAGGAAGGTGCCGACATTGCGTTTGCGCCGTTCCACCTCGCTGGCGAAATACCAGAAAAAGAGAACCAGGAGGGTGAGTCCGATTCCAAACACGGTGAGAGGGTCTTCGATGAAGGCGGAGGCGAGAAACATGGCGTCGGATGGATGGCTTGAGGCGGGGATTTTTTGAAACCGGGTGCGGGTAGGCGGTTATTTCGCCGCCACTTCCTTCTTGTGGACGGCGGCCACGGCGGCTTTGTCGAACTCGATCATGGTGCCCTCGGCGACTTTGATCACGACGGTATGTTCTTTCACATTGTGGACGATGCCGTGGATGCCGGAGGTGGTGATGACCTTGTCGCCGGTTTGGAGGGCGGCGATGCGGGCCGTTTGTTCCTTGCGTTGGCGCTGTTGCGGACGGATCAGCAGGAAGTAAAACATCACGACCATCAGCCCCATCATGATGAGCGGGTTGCCCAGCAAGCCGCTCGGACCATTGGGCGGGGCGACGGCTTGAGCGAGCAGGGGGGCGGAGAACAGGGTGTGGGTCGGTGTCATGGAATTTCGGATCGGTGGTAGCGCCGGATGAAGGAATCTTTGTAGGCGGGAAAGTCTCCCGCGGCAATCGCATCCCGTGCTCCGGCAACAAGGCGCAGGTAGAAATGCAGATTGTGGAAGGAAAGCAACCGCAAAGCGAGGATTTCCCCTGCCCGGAACAGGTGCCGGAGGTAGGCGCGGGAAAATCCGGCGACGTGCGGGTGGGCGGATTCGCACACCGGGCGCGGATCCTTGGCGTGAATCAGGTTCTTGATGTGCAGCGGCCCGTCGAGGGTGAACGCCACCCCGTGGCGGGCGACCCGGGTGGGCATCACGCAGTCGAACAGGTCGACGCCGCGCGCGATCATTTCCAATATCTGCGGCGGCGTGCCCAGCCCCATGGCGTAGCGCGGTTGGTCGGTCGGCAGAAACGGCACCGCATTATCGATGGCGCGGAACATCTCGTGCTCGGGCTCGCCCACCGACACGCCGCCGATTGCGTAGCCATCGAAGCCCATTTCCACCAGCTCGCGGGCCGATTGCACGCGCAGGTCGGCGAAGACCGAGCCCTGGACGATGCCGAAATGGAGCTGGCGGCCGGTTCCCGACCGCGGTTCGTGGGTGGTCACCCAGTCCTTGCAGCGGCGCGCCCAGCGGGTGGTGAGCGCCAGCGACTTGGCGGCGTAGGCCTCATCGCACGGGTAGGGTGGGCACTCGTCGAAGAGCATGGCGATGTCCGCGCCGAGAGCTCCCTGGATTTCCATGCTCAATTCGGGAGTGAGCAACATCTTTGATCCGTCGAGATGGTTTTGAAAGCGCACGCCCTCCTCGGTGATCTTGCGCAGCTTGGCCAGTGACCAGACTTGGAAGCCGCCGGAGTCGGTGAGAAACGGTTTCTGCCAGGTGGTGAATCCGTGGAGTCCGCCGAGGTCGCGGATCAATTCATGACCGGGGCGCAACCACAGGTGGTAGGTGTTGCCTAGGATGATTTGGGCTCCGAGTTCTTCCAGTTCCGTGGGATGCAGGGTTTTGACCGAGCCCTGGGTGCCCACCGGCATGAACGTCGGCGTGTCCACCACCCCGTGCGGCAGCACCAGTCGGCCGACGCGGGCGCAACTCGAGGGATCGGTGGCAAGGACGGAAAAGGACACGGCTGGCCCAGCGACATAGGCCAGAACCTGCTGGCGGCCAAGTCCAATCGCCCGAAGGAAGGCACCATGTGCGATCCTCACGATTTCACTGACAATTCAGTCACCCGTGCGGAGTTCTCGTCATGGCACGGACCGCAGGTGGGGCCGCCGCCGGGGGATTTTGATTATTTTCCACTGGCGGAACTCCAAATGCGGGGCAAATTGCTGTGCTTCATTGCAATCACCACCAAACCAACACCACCTCATGAAACAACTCCTCTGCGCGTTATGCGCCTCGTTCATCCTCGCTCCGCTGTCCTTCGCCCGCGACAGCGCGCAAAGCCAGTGTGATTCCTCGCAGAAAAATCAACCCACACTCGCCGAGTGCGGCAAGTGCAAGAAAGACGGCGAGTGCGACAAGGACAAGAAAGCCGAAGGCAAATTGGCCGAGTGCGGCAAGTGCAAAAAGGGTGAAGACGACAAGAAACCCGAAGGCAAGCTGGTCTGATTTTTAGATCCTCAATTTCAACAGCCGTCGGGGATTCCCCGGCGGCTGTTTTTTTTGGGGGGGGTGACCGCCGCGTGCGGTCTGCTCTCAAGGAGGGGCGGAATCTGTCCGCCCTGACCATGCGCAGCCAATGCAGTGGAGTTGGCCGATGACCATGCCCTCCCATGGGCGGGCGATCAGATATCGCCCTTCCTTGAGACCGCCGCGCTAGCCTAAGTTGAGGAGGCGTTCACCCGCCACGAGGGGCGACGGCGCTGGGGCGTCGTCGGTCCCGGCGGCTTGCGGGTGCTCTGCGGTCGGTGCCAGCCATCGATCCAGCACCTTGGCGAGTGACTGGAGGGTGACGGGCTTGACCACGTAGTCGTCCATGCCCGCCTCCAGACAGATTTCGCGGTCGCCCTGCATGGCGCGGGCGGTCATGGCGATGACCGGGATCCGGCGATTGCGCACGCTGGACGCGGGGTCACGGATGATCCGGGTGGCGGTGAGACCGTCCATCTCGGGCATTTGCACGTCCATCAGGACGAGGTCGTAAGGCAGCGTTTCGAGGGCGTGGAGTGCTTCGCTGCCGTTGGCCACGGCATCGGCCCGCAGGCCCAATTTTTTGAGCAGGGCTGCGGCCACTTTTTGGTTGGTGATGTTGTCTTCGGCCAGCAGGATCCGGAACGTCCCGCCCTGTGCATTGTGGATCAGCCGTGGCAGGGCTTGCGGCATGGCCGACGGCGTGCGGGTCAGCAAGCTGCGCAGCAGATCCGACTTGCGCGCCGGTTTGGTCAGGCAACTGGCAAACCCGACGTCGGTGAGCGCCTGGCTGCTGGACGGCTGGCCCAGCGAAGTGAGCAGCAGCAGACGCATGGCTTTCACCGCGGCATCGGCCCGGATCGCCAGTCCCAGGGAGATGCCGTCCATGCCAGGCATCTGCATGTCGAGAATGGCGGTCCGGAAGGGGTCGCCCGCCTGGCTGGCCCGGACCAGTTCTTTGAGGGCGGCAGGACCGTCCGGGGCTTCCTCCACCCGCATCCCCCAGGCGCGGAGTTGGGTGGTGAGCACTTCGCGGTTGGTGGCGTTGTCATCCACCACCAGGATGTGGTGGCCGTACATGTTAGACGGCTGGTGGAGCACGGGCAACGGTCCTTCGGGTCGGGCAAAGTGGGCCGTAAACCAGAATTCCGAGCCTTGCCCGACCTCACTGATGACGCCGATTTCGCCGCCCATGAGATGGGCGAGTTGCTTCGAAATGGCCAAGCCAAGGCCGCTGCCTCCGTAATGACGGGTGGTCGAGGCGTCCACCTGGCTGAATTTCTGGAACAGATTGGCTTGTTTGTCCGACTGGATGCCGATCCCCGTGTCGCGCACCGAGAAGCGCACCACGATGTCGTCGTCAGTAACCGATGCCAAGGCGGCCCGAACCACCACTTCGCCGCGCTGGGTGAACTTGATCGCATTGCCGGCCAAGTTGAGCAGCACTTGGCGCAGCCGGCCCGGATCGCCGCGCAGATGAGGCGGCACCTCCGGGGCGGCGGCACAGATGAACTCGAGGTTTTTCTCGACGGCTTGCAGCGCCACCACATCGGCGAAGTCCTCCAGCACGGTGGACAGATCGAAATCCACGGCTTCCAATTCGAGTTTGCCGGCTTCGATCTTGGAGAAGTCGAGAATATCGTTGATCAGATTGAGCAAGGACTCACCGCTGGCATTGACGGTCTCGGCATAGCGGCGCTGCTCGTCGCTGAGGTCGCTGTCTAACAGCAACCCGGTCATGCCGATGATGCCGTTCATGGGAGTGCGGATTTCATGGCTCATGTTGGCCAGGAACTCGCTTTTGGTGACGTTGGCCTGCTCGGCTTTCATCGCCATCTCGGTGGCGCGGGCGGAGGCATGATGCAGATCGCGGTTGGTGTTGAGGAGGGCTAGCTCGGCGTGCTTTTGGGCGGTGATATCGCGCAAGATGCCCACGGCATGCCAGCTGCCATCGATCGGGACGCCGGAGAGCGAGAGCTGGATGGGGATTTGGGAGCCGTCTTTGCGGATGGCGGTCAGATCGAGGGTTTTGCCGACGATTTCGCCTTCGCCGGTGAGTTGGAACCGGGGAAAGGCGGCGCGGTGTGCGGCATGATAATGCGATGGTGCGAGCAGTTCATGCAGATTGTTGCCGATGGCCTCACGGCTGGTGTAGCCAAGAATGCGTTCGGCGGCAGGATTCCAATAGGACAATTGGCCGGCGGGGTCCATCATCAGGATCGCATCTTGCGCGGAGTCGGTGATGGCCCGCATCCGGGCTTCGCTGTCACGCAGTGCGGCCTCCGTTTGTCGGCGCACCGCGTTGGCCAGCATTTGAGCCACCAGCGAGGCGGCGGTGGCGGCGAAGGCCTCTTCGTCGGAATGCCATGCCCGGGGTCCGCCGACATGCTCGAAACACAGGATCCCGATCAGGTTGCCATCGACCTGGATGCCCGCATCCAGCATCGAAGTGATGCCCAATGGCAGCAGATAGCTGGCGGTGAATTCGCTGGTGCGCGGATCGGCATGCGCGTCGTTGGCGCGGATTTGGCGCTCGCTGCGGATGGCTTCGAAGTAGCGCGGGTAATCTTTGCTTTGCAGCAGGGTGCCTTCACTGTGGTGGCGGGTGCTGCTTTCAAACAAGGCCGCGCAGCGCAAGCTCTGCAGATCCTCGGACAACATCCACACGCTGGCACGTTCCACCTGCATCACGGCGGCAACGTCTTCGGTCAGCCGCCCGAGGGCCGCCGGCTCATTCCCGTTGACAAAGGCCTCGTCCACCGCCAAGCGGGCGATGGCGATCCGTTGTTGGTGGGCGCGCTGCTCGCTGAGCTGGATCACGTTTTGGTTTTCCCGGAGCTCATGGGTTCGTGCGATGACCAGGCGTTCGAGTTTCTCGCGCCGACGGATCAGCAGGTTAAAGACCATCACCAGCCCCGCCGTGAATCCCAGTCCCGAGAGAGCGACCAGCCAGCTTGCGTGGAGCGGGTGGACGCGCCCGAAATCCGGTCCCGCCTGGGCGGTGATGGCAATGACTTGGCCAAAGGCAAACACGGGGCGAGTCAAGGATAGGTCGATGCCTGGGAGGTTGGCGGAGTCCCGGTCAGTGGCCAGAGCTTCGGGCGGCGCATTCCCGTGGAGCAACGCGAGGTTCACGATCGTCGTGCTATTGGGGACGGTGTCGCGCAGCAGGGATTCCATCCGCAATACGGCCAACGCAAAACCGATCAGGCGGTGTCGATCGTCATGGGCAAAGACAGGCCGGCAAACCACCATGTTTTTTGGACCGTTGCCGGTTGCGCTCAAGGTCGCGGGTGCAGAGGCCGTGACCAGGCCGGTGAGGGCCGCTTGCTCCATGGCGGCGCGGCGCAA
>JBAXBG010000171.1:0-7857 GCA_037142115.1 Verrucomicrobiota bacterium
CGCGCCGCACCACCTTTGATTTCGAGTGAGCGGCGGTGCCTTTCATCTCGACCCGCGCCGCCATTTCTGGGATAAGGCCCGCCATGAGCACCAAAAAACCCATGGGGATCAAACCGGCGGCCGCGACCGGCAAGGGGCCACTTCCGGTTCGGCCGTGGCGGATCGCCGGCCCGCCGCCGCCGGAGGCGGATTGGCTGCTGGTCTGCCTGCAGGATCCGTTCGATGCCGTGGGCGATTCCAGCACCATCGTCCGCGCCACGGTCCCGGCCGCTGCCGACGACCCCGCGCGCCTCTGGCAGTTGGAGGCGGTGCTGGAAATGAACGCGCCGCGCTGCTTTGCCGGCTGGGCGACCCGCGGCAGTTTCACCCTGGACCTCAGCGTCCACGCCGCCGCCAGGCCCGCCGCGGGCACCTGGGGTGGGTCCGTTAGCACCTCCTCGGGCAGCGGCGATTGTCGCGTCATCGTCATGCGCGACTCGCGCAACAAGGTGAGTTTCTCGCTCGCCACCGGCACCCGCCACGCCCCCGAGCAAGCGATGCCCGCGCCCGACGCTCTGCGTTTTCTCAATGCCGACATCGCCTTTGAGCTCAATGGTGCCAGCGGCCTGAGCGCCGGGGCGGTGGCCGTCGTCTCCACGTGCAACTGGTCGCGTCTGATCGCCGGGTCCTCGGCCGCGACCCTGGGCCTGGCCTTCGATGGCAAGTGGAGGTCACGCCTGGACGAGGGTGACGGCGATGCGAGCGTGGTCGGGGCGTGGGCGTTCGTGGTGCTGACGCAGGCGGACTATCAGGCGCGGTGCCTGAACCACGGCTGGGTGCCGAATATTGCGGGCGACGCATAATTCGCAGATCCGCCCTTGCCGGATCAGCCCGGGGTCGCTTGAATCCCCGGCCGCTGGCATGAATCTGCTGAAAAAAATCATCGCGCTCCGGGAGCACTCGCACCCGGATCATGAAAAACCGTTCCTCGAACACCTTGAGGATCTGCGCACGATGATTTTCCGCATCGTGGTGACGCTGGTCGTCTCGATGATCCTCTGCTTCAGCTTCAACAACCGGCTGATGCAGTTTTTCCGCCACCCGGTCGACGAGGTGTTGCTGACCCAAACCAAGGCCACCCTGCCCACCGACGCGCCGCGCCCGCTCGATGTCGAAAAATGGGAAAGCGCCCGCAAAGTCGAACACGCGGCGGCCAATCTCAGCGCGCCGCAGCGCGAGTTGTTCTATCAGTCGCTGGGCAGCGACGAGCTCGTGTTCCAAGCCCGCGCGGTGAGCCTCTATCGGGCGGCGCAGGCGTTGCCGGAAGACAAACGCGACGGCTTTGTCAACTCGCTGGCCGAAACCGACGAGTTCAAGCAGCAGATCAAGGCCCTGCTGCGCACCAAGCCCACGACCGACAGCGACAGCAAGGGCAACCTGCGGATGATGTCCGCGCTCAAGCCGACCGAGGGGTTCATGCTCTCGATGAAGCTCTCGTTTGTGGCGGGCATCGTGGTGTCGTTCCCGCTGTTGCTGATGTATATCCTGCAGTTTGTGCTGCCGGGGCTGCACAGCAACGAGAAGCGGGTGCTGTGGCCGGCGATGGCGGTGGGCTTCGGCCTGTTCCTTGGCGGTAGCATGTTCGCCTATTTCCTGGTGTTGCCGCGCACGCTGCTGTTTTTCTATCAATGGAGTGGCGACATGGGCATCTCCAACGACTGGCGGATCGGCGAATACATTTCGTTCGCCACCCAGTTCACGCTGCTGTTCGGGGTGGCCTTCGAGTTGCCGGTGGTGGTGATGGTGTTCGTCAAACTGGGCCTGCTCGGTTACGAAACCATGTCCAAGACCCGGACCTATGCGATCGTGGCGATCTTTGTGGCGGCTGCCGTCCTCACCCCCACCCCGGACATTCCGACCCAGTGCGTGATGGCGGCACCGATGATCGTGCTCTACGAAATCTGCATTTGGCTGGCGTGGTTCGAACGCCGCAAAAACCGCCGCATCGAGGAGCAAGAGGCCCGTGAACACGCGCAACAAGTGGCCCTCCTGGGCGATTCCGAGCCCGCCGCCACCGAACCGGCGGTCACCCCGGCACCTGAAGCCACCGACTCTCCGGATCCTTCCGCCACCGCGTCAGGCGATGACGGCTGGCCTCACGAAGCCTATCCGCAGCAGGAGTTTCATGTCCAAGCGGAACCCGCCGAGTTCCCGGTGACTGACCCCCTGACTGACACCTCGCACTATTTGCCATCGGATTATTTCCCGCCGGAGGAAGCCGCTCCGCCCGTGGAAGCTCCTCTTGTGGAAGCTCCTCTTGTGGAAGCTCCTCTTGTGGAAGCTCCTCTTGTGGAAGCCGCTCCCGAGGAAGCTCCGCCCGTGGTTGAGCCTCCCGTCAAGCCGCACGATCCGGTGGCCTGAGGGCGGCCGCACTTTCGTTAGAATCATGAACCGGCTCAAGATCCCCGTCGATGCCAGCGCCCGCTCGCCGTTTGCGGGTTGTGCCATTCTCATCGCGGCGTTGTTGGTGATGGTGTTTCTGATTGTGTTTTCCACGGTCACCTTGTTCCGCCAATTCAATGAGATTGCCAAGTTCACCGCGGCCAGGCCGGTGCCCGTCGAGGTGGCGGCGCTGGACAACCAGGAGCCGGCGCTCAACGCGCTGGCCGAGCGCCTGGAGACCTTCCGCCAGCAACTCACGCGCGACGAACCGGCGGTGCTCGCGCTCACGCCCGCGGACATGAACCTGGCGATCGCCGCCTACGAGCCGTTCCGCGACTTCCGTGGCACCTTGCGGGTCACCGCGGTGGAGGGCGACACCTTGCGCCTCGCGATTGCCTTCCCGCTCAATGGCAAACCCCGCCTGGCTCGCAAGCAGGAACGCGGCTGGATCACCTCCGATCCCCGCTATCTCAACGGCACGCTCATCGCGCGGCCCGTGCTATCCAAGCGCGAGGTCGTCCTGCAGATCGACGCGCTGCAGGTTGCCGGCGCGCAGGTGCCGCAGGAGTTCATCGACCAGATGTCACCCTACCGGATCAGCGAGCGCTACCTAACCGATCTGACGCTGGGCCCGGCGATGGCCAGACTCACGCGGCTCGGGCTTGCCGACGGCAAACTGGTGTTGACGCGGGTGCCCGGCGAAACCCCGTCCGACGTCATCGGCAACGGCCAGGTCGATTCCGCCAGCCACCGGTTTTTCAGCGTCCTGGGGGTGGTGGCCTGCGCGTTTCTCGCCTTCGCCGGCCTGATCGTGTGGCTGTCGCTGCGGCGCAAGCCCGCCTGAGGATCCGTGCGGTCCGCGCGTTCCGGCATCGACGGCGGGGAGTTGCCGGGCCATCATCGGGCATGGCGAAGGTGTTGGTAGGACTCTCCGGCGGCGTGGACAGCGCGGCCGCGGCGGCGCTGTTGGTCGAGCAGGGCCACGCGGTGACCGCCGGCTACATGAAAAACTGGATCAACGACGAGGGGATCCCCGGCGATTGCCCGTGGGAGCAGGACATCGATGACGCGCGGGCCGTCGCCGGCACGCTGGGCATCGAGTTCCGGGTGATCGACCTGATCGACGCCTACCGCGACCGGATCGTGAACTATCTGATAGAAGGCTACCGTGCCGGCATCACTCCCAACCCGGACGTGTGGTGCAACCGCGAGATGAAGTTCGGGGTGTTTCTCGACTACGCGCTGGGGCAGGGGTTCGAGCAGGTCGCCACCGGCCACTACGCGCGGCGCCGGACGCTGGATGACGGCACGGCGGCGATCCTGCGCGGCGCGGATCCGAACAAGGATCAGAGTTATTTCCTGTCATTGATGACCCCACGGCAGGCGGCGCACGCGTTGTTTCCGACCGGTGAGATGCTCAAGCCCGAAGTGCGGGCGGTGGCGCGGCGCTTCAACCTGCCGGTGGCTGACAAGAAGGACAGCCAGGGGATTTGCTTTCTCGGGCAGGTGAAAATGACCGATTTCCTGCGCCACTATGTGGCCGACGCGCCGGGCGAGATCGTCGATGTGGCGGGCCGCATCCTCGGCGAGCACCGCGGACTCCATCTTTACACGCTTGGCCAGCGCAAAGGTCACGGCATCGCCTCGCCGCGCGACGGCATGGCCTACGTGGTCGTCGGCAAGGACCCGCTGACACGGCGGCTCATCGTCGGCTGGGACACCCCCGACTCCGCCGGCCTCTATGCCCAGGTTTGCACCGTGGGCACCCTGTCCGCGCTCAATGAGCCGTTCACAACCCGCCGGCGCATCGAGGCCCAGCCGCGCTACCGCGCGAAAGCCGAGCCCGCCGTCATCGAGCCGCTGGCCGACGGCTCGCTCCGCCTGGAATTCCAGCGCCCGCAGCGCGCCATCGCGCCGGGCCAGATCTGCGCGTTCTACGACGGCGGGCGGTTGTTAGGCGGCGGGGTGTTCCAGAGTGCGGCGGCGGGTTGACGGAGGGCGCATTGTTCTATCGGCAATCTTTGCCATTGCCAAGTGGCCGGGGCTTTGCTCCTTTCTCCACCGTCATGGCCAACCCGACCAACGTCCTTTCCAGCGGCATCGAAATCATCGGTTCCATCCGTTTCTCCAACGATATGATCATCGATGGCAAAATCGAAGGTGAGATCACCTCCGACAAGGGACGGGTGACCATCGGCGAAAACGCGGTCATCAAAGGCGACGTGACCGCCGGCGAGGTGAAAGTTTACGGCAAGGTCGAGGGCAAAATCACCTCCTCGCGCTGTGAGCTCAAGGACAAGTCCCGGATCAACGGCGACATCAAATCCAAGGTGTTCTCGATGGAGGAAGGTGCCCAGCTCTCCGGCCGCACCGAAATCGGCGGCTGAGCATCGGCCATCCTTTTTTGGGCTCCGGGCAGAATGCCCGGGCCACTGTGGCGCGGGCATTCTGCCCGCCGCCTCTCTCCATCAGCACTCATGGCATTTCCGCCGAGTGCGGGATGCCCGAGCGTCACCCCCGGTCCAGGTCCTGGTCCTCCCAGGACGCCGGGTCGTCGAGCGACTCGAGGTGGGTCGATACATGGATGTTGGGCAGCGCCGCGCGGATGCTCGATTCGAGCCGTTCCAGCAGTTCGTGGCCGTGATGGACCGTCCACGCGCCGGGAACCAGCACATGCACCGAGAAGAACTTGCGCGCACCCGCCTGGCGCGAGCGCAGGGCGTGGAATTGGACCTCGTCGTTTTGATAGGTGTCGAGGATCGCGCGGATCGCGCTCAGGTCCTCCTTGGGCAGGGCCAGATCCATCAAGCCGGAGATCGAGCGCCAGACGATGCGTGAGCCGGTCCAGACGATGTTAGCGGCCACCAGCAGGGCCACCACCGGGTCCATCCACAGCCAGCCGGTGAGCACCACCGCGCCCACCCCGAGCAGCACGCCCACCGAGGTCCAGACGTCGGTCAGCAGGTGATGGGCGTTGGCTTCCAGGGTGATCGAGTGGTTTTTTTTGCCAACCCGCAACAGCAGCAGCGCCACCCCCAGGTTGACGATGGATGCCACCACCGAAACCGCCAGCCCCGCGCCGACTTGCTCGAGCGCCTGCGGATGGAACAGGCGCGGAATCGCCGTGAACGCGATGCTCAGCGCCGCCACCAGGATCAGCGAACCTTCCACGCCACTGGAAAAATACTCGGCCTTGCTGTGACCGTAGGCGTGGTCTTCATCGGCCGGCCGGCTGGCGATGGTCAACATCGCCAGCGCCATGATCCCGCCCACCAGGTTGACCAGCGATTCCAGCGCGTCGGACAGCAGCCCGACCGAGCCTGTCAGATAGTAGGCCGTGGTTTTCAACACGATGGTGACGAGGGCCGCGCCAATCGAAATCCAGGCAAAGCGGGTCAGGGAGGGGGCGGTCATGGGCGGAATTGGCAGCGGCGTGGCGGCGCGGGCGGGTGTTTTCCCTTAGATCCTGCGCGCTGGCAAGCCTGCACTCGGACCGCCCACCGCCGCCGATCGTCCGCCCGCCATTGCCGGTGATCCGGCGCAAGTGACACATCGGTGCTTGTTTTCCGCAAAAAATCAGCGATAGCATGCCCCACCCGGGGCCAAAAACCGCCTGGCGCACCGGGATTCGACTCTCTTTTAGCACATGGAAACACCTCCTTTTACAGAACTCGGCCTGCCCGCTCCGCTGCTCGCAGCCATCGAAACCCTCGGTTACGAGCGGCCCTCGCCGATCCAGGCGCTGAGCATCCCGCCCGCCCTGGAAGGCAAGGATATCGTCGGCCTGTCCGCCACCGGCTCCGGCAAAACCGCCGCCTTCGTCCTGCCCGCGCTGACCCTGCTCGACCTCAAGGCCCACCACCCGCAGGTCCTCATCCTGTGCCCGACCCGCGAACTCGCGGTGCAAGTGTGCGAGGAAGTCCACCGCCTCGGCGCCAAGCTGCGCGGCCTCCATGCCACCCCGGTTTACGGCGGCGCTCCCATCGACCGCCAGCTGCGCGCCCTGCGCGACGGCGTGCATTTGATCGTCGGCACCCCCGGCCGCCTGCTCGACCACCTGCGCCGCGGCAGTTTTGATCCTTCGCACATCAAAATGGCCATCCTCGACGAGGCCGACCGCATGCTCGACATGGGGTTCAAGGACGAAATGGACGAGTTGTTAGGCGCGCTGCCCGCCGAGCGCCAGACCTTGTTTTTCTCCGCCACCATGAACCCGGGCGTGTCGCGCCTGATCCGCAGCTTCGGCAAGGAGCCCCAGATCGTCGAGATCCAACAGAAATCGCGCACCGTTTCCACCGTCGACCAGTCGTATTTCGAGGTCCGCCAGCGCTCGAAAGTCGAGGTGCTCTCGCGCATCCTCGACATGAACCCGCCGCGCCTCGGCCTGATCTTCTGCAACACCAAACGCTCGGTCGATGAATGCACCGAGGACCTCGTCAACCGCGGCTACGCCGCCGACCGCCTCCACGGCGACATCACCCAGCAGATGCGCGAGCGCGTGCTCAAACGCTTCCGCGAGGGCTCGGTCGAGGTGCTGGTGGCCACCGACGTCGCCGCCCGCGGCCTCGACATCGACGAAATCGACATCGTCATCAACTATGACCTGCCCACCGACCCCGAGGACTACGTCCACCGGATCGGCCGCACCGGCCGCGCCGGCCGCTCGGGCCGCGCCGTGAGCCTGGCCTACGGCCGCGACATCTATCGGCTCCAGACCATCGAGCGCTACACCCGCTCGGTGATCCGCCGCGAGCGCATCCCGTCGGTCGAGCAAGTCGAGGGCCGCCGCGCCGACCTGATCTTCGACGAACTCAAGGAGCGGCTCGAATCGGGTAAATTCGCCGCCTATCAGGACAACATCGACCGCCTGTTGGAACAGGGCCACACCCCCACCGACATCGCCGGCGCGCTGGTCACCCTGCTGCGCGAGGCCAGCGGCCGCGAGGGCTCGCTCATCGAGGAGGACCGCGAGCCGGATCGCCCGGCCCGCCGCGAACGCGTCATGCGCGACGAACGCCCGCAACGCCGGGATGACCGCGGCGATGATCGCGGTGACGACCGCGGCCCGCCGCGTGGCGACAACCGCTTCGAGCGCGGCCCGGTCCCGCAGGAACAAGGCATGACCCGCATGTTCCTCTCGCTCGGCAAGACCCACGGCGTGATGGCCAAGGAAATTGTCGGCATGCTCTACCGTGAGGCCGGTCTGCCCGACGGTTGCCTCGGCCGCATCACCCTGTTTCCCAAGCACTCGCTCGTCGATGTGCCCGAACAACTCGTTGGCCAGGTCATGGACCGCACCCGCAATGCCCGCCTGCGCGGCCGCCCGTTCCGCATCGATGTCGACCGCGGGCCGGTGCAATAGCTGGATGCCGTGCTTGAGTGAGTCTGGCTGACGGAAGAAACCGCCTGAAGGCGGTACTACATACCTCCCCAAGC
>JBAXBG010000172.1:0-7780 GCA_037142115.1 Verrucomicrobiota bacterium
CCTCCAGTCATGAAAACGCTAGCGATCCTTTGCTGTGTGATTCTGCCCGGAGTGGCCAGCGCGCTGCCGCAGCCGCCAGAGCCGCCGCCGATGGTCAAACCCAAGCCGCCGCCGGCGCAGGTGTCGTCGTCGGAAGGGTTGCCACCCCTGCCCTATCCGGTCGTCGCTCAAAAACGCCAGGAACGCAAAAACCCGCCCCAGCCGCCGGTCCTGCTCACCAAGATCCGCACCTCCGACCCCGAGGACTGGGCGCGCACGCCCGGCGATCTGAAAAAACTGCTGGAATGGATGAGCGGCGAAATGGGCGCGAGCTTCACGTCCAACATCAAGACCTGGGCGCAAGTCTCCACCAACCCGCGCGAAAACCCGGTGCTCTACCGCTCCGGCTACAAGCCGTTCCAGCTCGAGCCCGCGGAGGTCGCCCGCCTGCGCGAATACCTCCGCAACGGCGGCACGCTGATCTTCAACGCGCTCGTCGGCCATCCCGACTTCTATCAGTCGGCGGTCGCCGCGGCGCAGCAGATCCTGCCGGAAAGCCCGGTCTACCGCCTCCGGCTCGATCACCCGCTGTTCCGCTCCTATCATGAAATCAAGGAGGTCAAATACCGCGAGCGCGCGATCCGCGACGGCGTGGTCAGCGACGCCTATCCGTGGATCGACGGCGTGGACATCGACAACCGCACCGCGATCATCATCTCGCGCTTCGACATCGCCATGGGCTGGGAGAAAAACCGCTACGACAGCTGGGGCTACGAGGACGCCGACGCGCGCCGGCTCGGCGCCAACATCCTGTCCTATGTCACCGCGATGCAGGAAGCCGGCCGCAGCGCCGGCAAGAGCGTGGAATTGGCCGACGCCGGCGGCAGCAAGGCGGGCAGCCTGCACATCGGCTGGGTCGCCCATGCCGGCCCGTGGAAAACCCGGCCCGCGGCGATGCCGATGCTGCTGCGCAAACTCAACGAGTCCACCGGCGCGCCGGTGTCCTTCGACTGGCGCGAGGTGTCGCTTTCCGACGCCTCGCTCTTCGAGACGCCGCTGCTCTATCTGACAGGCACCACCGACTTCGCCCTCAGCGAAAACGAGCGCGCCAACCTGCGCCAGTTTCTCATGAAAGGCGGCGTCCTGTTTGCCGAGGCCGGCGACGGCCGCGCCTCCTTCGACACCGCGTTCCGCGCCGAAATCGCCCGCGTCCTGCCCGACCACCCGCTGGCCGCGGTGGCCGCGGGCTCCCCGCTGCTCCACCAGCCCAACGAGGTGGCCACCGTGAAAGTCCGCCCGGCGCTCGCCGCCCAACTCGACAACCGCAAGACCACCGCCCCCGAGTTGCTGGTTTCTGAAATCAACGGCGCCTCCGCCGTGATCTACTGCCCGCGCGACCTGTCCGCCGGTTGGGAACAGGCCCCCGCTCCCTATGCCATCGGCTACGAGGCCGCAGACTCCACCGCGCTGGGCGTCAATATCCTCTTCCACGCGCTGGTGCGCTGAGACACTTTTTGAATGTTGAATGTTGAATGTTGAATGTTGAATTGAAAATTCAGAATTTAGAATTCAAAATTTCTTCTCCATGGCCGGCTTCAGCGACTTTCTATCAGCCGAGACGATGCGCCGGCTCGACCACCTGGCGCTCGGGTCGCGCTGGACGGCCGAGGGCGGGCGCGCCGGACGCCACTCCAGCGCGTTGAAAGGGGCCAGCGTTGAGTTCCGCGACCACCGCGACTACGTCCAGGGCGATAGCCTGCGCCACCTCGACTGGAAGGTGTTCGGGCGCAGCGAGCGCTATTACATCAAACAATTCCAGGAGGAAACCAGCCTGCGCGTCCAGTTCGTGCTCGATGCCTCGGCGTCCATGGCGTTCCAACATTCCGGGCTGATGCCCAAGTTTGAATTCGCCCGCCAACTGGCGGCCGCCGCCGCCTATCTGGCGCACCACCAGCAGGATTCCATCGGCCTGGTCATCTATGACGACCAGGTCCGCCGCTGGCTGCCGGCCAAGGGCGGCAGCCGCCAGGTCCGCCATTTTCTCGATGCTCTGGCCACCCACCCACCCGGCGGCCGCACCGACACCGGCAAGGCGCTGCAAGCCCTGGCCGAGGGCATGGCCCGCCGCGGGCTGGTGCTGATGATGTCCGACCTGTTGGATGATCCGGAGGCGGTGTTCCGCGCGCTGGCGCACTTCCGCCGCCGCGGCCACGACGTGGTGCTCGTGCAGGTCCTCGACCCCGCCGAACTCGACCTGCCGTTTGACGGCGTCTCGGACTTCATCGACATGGAAACCGGCGAACGCCTCGAGACCGATACCGCCATGATCCGCCACGCCTACCGAGAAGCCATCACCACCGCCATCGAATCGTTCCGCGCCCGCTGCGGTGCCCTGCGCGTGGACTTCAGAGTCGCCACCACCGACCGTGCCCCCGCCGAGTTCCTCGCAGGAATGTTGGCCGAGCGCCAACGCCTCGGGGCGTGAGGACAGTGAGGACAGGCGGGAGAGCGACCGGCGCGTGAAGCGAGCCGGCGCTCCATCCTTCAGCCGTAGTTACTTGACGTTTTTCCCGCAGAGCCCAGCGCGGGTTCCGGTGCCGCCAAGGAAAACGGGGACCGCAGGTTGGTATTTCCGCTTTGCACGCCGGGGGTATTCCCCTAGACAGCCCCTCGACATGAGCCAGATCGTTCTTCTTTTTTCCGGACAAGGCGCCCAAAAGGTGGGCATGGGCAAGGACTTCGTGGATGCATCCACGGCGGCCCGCGACATGGCCGCGCTGGCGGATGAAGCGCTCGGGTTTTCGATTTCCAAGATCATGTTCGAGGGGCCCGACGAGGAACTCACAAAAACCTCGCGCTGCCAGCCCGCTCTTTACCTGCACGGTCTGATGGCCCTGGCCCTGATCCGCGAACGCCTGCCCAACCTCACTGCGGTCGCCGCCGCCGGCCTGTCGCTCGGCGAATTCACCGCTCACGCCGCCGCCGGCACCTACTCGTTCGAGGACGGCCTGCGCATCGTCGGCAAGCGCGGTGCCTTCATGGAGGAAGCCTGCCTGGCCAGCCAGGGGGCGATGGCCGCGCTCATCGGCGGCGAGGAAGAACAAGTCCGCGCGCTGGCCCTGGCGGCTGATGTGGACGTCGCCAACCTCAATGCTCCCGGCCAGATCGTGCTCTCCGGCACTTCCTCCAACATCGACATCGCAGTGGCCAAGGCCAAGGAATTCGGCATCCGCCGCGCCATCAAACTCAACGTCGCGGGCGCCTACCACTCGCGCCTGATGCAAAGCGCCCAGGACCAACTGGCCGCCGAACTCGCCGGCGTCACGTTCCAGACGCCCGCCATCCCGGTGGTGTGCAACTTCGCGGCCACCGCCGTGGCCGAGGCCGCCGAGATCCGCTCGATGCTGGAAAAACAAGTCACCGGCTCGGTCCGCTGGACGGCCTCGATCCAGGCGCTCATCGCCATGGGCCACCGCAATTTCCTCGAACTCGGACCCGGCAAGGTCATCGCCGGGCTGGTCGCCAAAATCGACAAGGACACCGTGGTCCACTCGGTCGAGGATCTCGCCAGCCTGGAAGCGGTGGTCGCGACGCTGTCCGCCGCGGGAGCCTGAAATATTTCCGCCGGATCGCAAAAAAGGTGTTGCGTGCCGGCAAGTCGGCCCATAGCTTCCGCGCCTCCGAGCAGGACATGGAGCGGTAGCTCAGTTGGTTAGAGCGCCAGCCTGTCACGTTGGAGGTCGCGGGTTCGAGCCCCGTCCGCTCCGCCATCCTGTTCAAGAAATCAACCCCGCCAGCAATGGCGGGGTTGATGCGTTTCAGGGTTGAAAATCCACGGGGCAGGAACCTCCCGACCCTGATTCCGTTCGACCCACTTACTACCCTTCCGAGGAACTTGTGGTTCATTCGTTGCATTCAAAAGGAGTTGAGGTGCGCGGGTTCGGACTACGGCTGCGAACGGCCGGCCTCCCACGGAGGGGCGGAATCCGTCCGCCCAGCCCATGCCGGGCCAATGGGAGGCATCTGCCGCTAGCCATTGGCTTTCCACGGGCGGGCGATCAGATATCGCCCCTCCTTGAGTCCGCTGATCAAGCCGCCTGAGCGACTCAGGCGCTTCGCACCCAGCGCGCCGGGTTATGGTGCCAAATGGGAATATGGAAAACGTTCGCCACGAATTGTAAGTCAGGGCTCCAGACGCTTCCAGGCGCGCGTCAGGAAAACCTTGCACGCGCCCTGGCTGCGGATGACGGTGCCGTCATGGCCCCCGGCTTGAACGCTTTGAATGGTGTCGAGTTCCTGTTGGATGATGACCGGATAGATGAGCGACAGCCACAATTTCCCGGTTTGGATAGTGACATCCTCGTCGCTCAAGGAGCCGGTTAAGTCCGGGACTTGGTGCCGGCGGTAATCGCCGGTGACGGCAAACACGCCGCAGGGGTGCCCTTCCACGGGTTCGAAGGATTCCAGCTTCAAGGTCAGCGAGCCGGTCGCGTTGCCTAGCAGCAGCATGGGCAGCAATTTGCCCGAGACGACGAGCTCGTCGCCGATCCTGAAGCGGTGCTTGGCGAACCACAACGGGCGGGGTGCCAGCGCGTTTTCGATCAGCAGTTGGTCAAACGCCGGGGCAAGTTCCTGCGCCAGCGCCACGGCGTGGAAGTCGGCGCGGTGGTCCGCGCCCCAGGACTTGCCGGTCTTGCGGAAGGTCACAGGCGGGGGCAGCGGCGGTTCCGCGAGGGCGGGTGGCGCTTGCTTCACCGCCTCCGAGGTCGCGGGCGGGGGCAGTTCCAAGTCCGATTTTTCCAGCGTATACCGGACTTGGTCGCCCGCGCGCTCGAAGTGGGTGATCTTCGTCCGGGTGCCCTTGGCCGCGGCGGCCTGCCGGCCTAACGGTGAGGTTTGGGAGAACCGCCCGGACAGCTCGCTGCGCTCGGTGGCGCGCACGTCCAACCGCGTGGGAAACGGCAGATCCTTTCGAAAAATGGCGCCCTCCGCGGTTTGATCGACAAGTTTCTGCAACTCCACGTCCACCGCGATCGCCGGGGCCACTGCCGACTTGCTGGTGCCGACTGAGCCGGCGATTTTTTGCCGCGCGTCGGTGGCGGCCTTGACCACCACGGATTTCACCTTGCCGCACGCCATCGCACCAAGGACACAGCACAGGATGACTCCGCCACGGGTTTTCATGGTGTTAGATCGCGCTGCCGCAGTCGAGGTTCTGGTTCATTTCGCTGGCCGGGTTCTGCTCGCTGGACTCACCGACGATGACGGCCGGCACGCCGGCGACGGTGGTGTGCGGCGGCACGTCGTTGAGCACCACGCTGCCCGCGCCCACTTTGGCACCGGTGCCGATCTCCACCCGGCCGAGGATCTTGGCCCCCGCACCCAGCAGCACGCCGGAGCGGATGATCGGATGCCGGTCGCCGGTCACCTTGCCGGTGCCGCCAAGCGTGACTTCATGCAGGATCGACACGTCGTCCTCGATGATCGCGGTTTCCCCGACCACGAACGAGGTGGCGTGGTCCAACAAGATCCCGCAGCCGATGCGCGCCGCCGGGTGGATGTCCACGGCAAACGACTCGCTGGCGACGCTTTGGAGGTAGAGCGCGAGCCAGCGCCGGCCGTCGTGCCAGAGTTGGTGGGAAACCCGGTAGCTGGTGAGCGCCAGAAACCCCTTGAAAAACAGCAGCGGCTCTAACAACGAAAAGCAGGCCGCATCGCGCTCGAACATCGCCTGCATGTCGCGCGTCGCGCTGTGGACGATGTGCGGATGGTCCTCAAAAACGCCGATGAGCAACGTTTCCATCGCCGCGCGCGGCATGTCCTCGCCACCCAAGCGCCGGGCCAGGCGGGCACCCAGAGCCCGCGCCAGCGTGTCGCGCGACAGGATCACGTCGTCCACCAGATGCCGCAGTGCGGACTCCTCCGCGACCACCCGCGCGGCGTCGGCACGCAGGACGTCCCAAACCCGCTTGAGGTCGTGGGTTTGGGAGGCGCACAGCTTATCCGGATTCTTGCTCGCCGGATCGGTTGCGGTTTGGTGGGATTCGTTCATGAAGATTTCACAGAAATTGGAATACGCGTGCCGGGCGTTGGCGCAACTCGCGAAGCACCACGACACGCGGATGCTTACACGCCTTGAGGACTTGGCGCAACGAGAAGCCGTCTCCGGCAACTTTCTGGTGCAAATTCTCAGCGATCTGCGCCGCGCCGGCCTGATCGACAGCCGCCGCGGTCAGTCCGGCGGCTACCTGCTCGCCCGCGCGCCGGACACCATCACCCTGCGCCAGGTGGTCAATGCCGTGGACCCCTCGCTGCTTCAATGCTCGGTGTCCCGCGAGGGCGAATCCGGTGCCGCCGTGCGCCACGCCTGGGATCAGGTGACCGCCACCCTGCTCCACGCGCTCGATCAAATCACCCTCGAATCCCTCACCCAGAGTCCGGGCGGAGCGATGTTTTACATCTGAAATCGCACCCGCCAGCCGGCGTGAAACCGCTCGTTGGAGATTTGTCAAGAAAAGTAAGATATTTAGCTGGCTGAATGAATGGGTTTGGGGTAAAGGACTGACGTCATTCCAACCATCCCACCCATGGCCTCCCTCACCGAACACACCCAGCATCTGAAAATCCGTTCGACCCAGATGGAGATGCACTCCACGGATCGCTCGGACCGCACGGAAGATTACGACCGCAAGCTGCGGGACGCCCAGGATGAACTGGAGCGCATCCAAGAGCAACGCGAGGAACTGGAACGCAAGAAGCTCGAGCTCGAGGAGCTCACCACCCGCAAGCATGAGTTCGTCTCCCAACAACTCGAACTCACCGAAAAATTCATGTCGGCGGTCACGCTGATCGACCGCACCCTGCAGGAGCTGCACGGCGAGTCCGAGGACATCGAACAGTGCCGCGCCTGCTTCGCCGCCCACCTCGACAAAATCCAGAAATTCAATCCGGACAATTGGACCCGCGACAACCTGTCGGAGAAGCTGGAGCGTGCGACCGCGACCATCGACCTCGCGGAAGACGAGTTCGAACAGGCGGCGGCCCATTTTGAGGGGACGCGCAGCGGCGCGATTTTCGGGCATGCATCGAAACGTGGGCGCACGCGCAAATCGCCCGGTGCCACGACCGAGTGGATGACCAACCTGCGCAACGGTCTGTTTTTCCATCTGCCGATGCTGGTGCTCGGCAGCGTGTGGCTAGTGGTCATGCTGTTGAAAAAATAACACGCCCGCGATGAGCCGCCACACGCCATCCAGGGAGGAAGTGGAGTTGACCCGACTCCGCCAGCGCGAGGACCTGCTCCGCCAGCAGGAAAAGGAATCCTCCGCCAACCGCGAGCGTTTGGTCAAGGAGCGCAGCGAGCGGGAACGCACGATGCCCCCGCTGGACGAGGTCCAGGACCGCGCCCGCAGAATCCTCCATGAGCAATCGGTCTCGCGCGGCGAAGTCGGCAACATCCTGCGCACCCAGAACCGCGACCTGCTGCTCATCTTCCTGCTCCTCGCCGCCACCTGCGCCCTCGTCTGGTGGGGCCTGCAGTTGATGCGCGGCTGATGCGGGATGGCTTGGGTTGATTCAGAGTCCGCCTGAAGGCGGGACTACTTACGCTGGAACCGACGTGGCTTGGGGAGGTATGTAGTACCGCCTTCAGGCGGTTTCTTCTTACGACGCAGGATGCAGCGTGCTCGGGGGGAGGGATGGCAGAGTCCGCCTGAAGGCGGGACTACTTACGCTGGAACCGACGTTGCTTGGGGAGGTATGTAGTACCGCCTTCAGGCGGTTTCTTCTTACGACGCAGGAT
>JBAXBG010000173.1:0-7777 GCA_037142115.1 Verrucomicrobiota bacterium
GGATAAGGGAAATCCATACGGCCATTTCCGTGAGGCGGGGCGGTGGGTGAGGGTGACATATGGCTGGAAAATATAAGTAAACCCGCAGGCCGCACGGCGGCTAGCGGGGTTGGGACCGGGTGTGGTGGCCCGCGGCCTGCGGGTGATGCAAGCAGGCCGCGGCGAGCAATCCGCCGGCTAACAGAATTGCCCCGCCGCGAACGTGAGGTGTGCGGCATTCGCGCCATGGGCGTCCTTGATGTAGGCCGCCAACTGCGGGCCGACGATGCCACCGGCCGACCAGGCGGTGAGCATCGTGCCATACACCACCGGCGATTGGAAGCCGATGAACATGATGCCGGCGGTGATGTTGCAGAAAAAAACCATCCACATCAGCCGAAAACGCGCGGATTTCAGGCACTGCCCCAACGTCAGCGCCGCATCGGTTGCGCGGGCCGCCGGTCCTGGCGGCGGGGTATATCCCTGCGGGACGTAGCCGGCGGGCGCACTCCGCAAAAACGCGCCGGCGAGTGGCGCCAGGACTAACAGGACGCACCCGGTGAGCGCGAACACCGGCACCAGGCGCTCGCCCGTCAAGGTCATCAGCGCCGGTGCGATCAGCTTCGACATGAACAGCGCGCCGAAGCCAAAACCCATGACCACCATGCCGGTGATGAAGCCTTTTTTGTCGGGAAACCATTGGGCGGACGTCGCCACGGGAGTCACATAACCCAGCCCCAAGCCGATGCCCCCGATCACACCGAAACCCAGATACAGCAGGGGAAGATTGCCGATATGCAACGCGCACGCCGCGATCAGATAGCCCAAACCATACAACCCGCCGCCGACCATGGCATGGGAACTCATTTGGATGGGTGATCAGTCGCCGCGCAGGAATTCGTCCACCTTGGCCTTGATGGATTGCTCGTGGCCGGGAACGCTGAGCACGTCGCACTCGCTGCCCAGAATGAACGGGTGGCCTGTCGCCCTCATCCGTCGGGTGAGTTCGTCGGAGAGTTGCCGCACCTTGGCCACGCTGACCAACTCGTCCGAGTAGAATTGTTTGGTCGGCAGGTTGCCGTAGAGCACGGTGGATTTGGGAATGAGCGCGGCGTCCTCCCACAGCCGCCGCGACGAGCCGAGGCTCATCACCGCCGGATCCAGGGTGCTGAAGCGCTGCACCATCCCGTCTAGCAGCTCGCCGCAGTCGTGGAAGATCAGATCCACGCCGGCGGCGGCGAGTTGGGCGCGGATTTCACGGTTGAGATCCATCACGTAGCGCTCGAACACGTCGTAGCTGGTGGCGAGCTGGTTGGGCGAGAAATAGACCTGGTTGGCGGCCGGTTCGCACAGGATGATCGCCTTGGCACCGGCCTGGATCTGCGCCGCGAGGTAGAAGCGGATCGTCCTGGAGGCGAACTCCAGCAGCCGCTCGACCAGCGCGACTTCCTCATCGTCGTCCGCTGTGGCGCCATCGCCGGCGAGGAACACCGGCGTGATCGGATCGGACACCAGTTTGGTCATCAGCGAAAACGGGCCGATGCCCATGCCCACCGGGATCAGGTCGGTCTCGGTGGCAACATAGCCGATCGCCTCGCACACCGCAGTCATTCTCTCGGTGAGCGCCAACTCGGCATCATCCTCGGGAACCTGCGAGAAATGATAGGTATCGACCGCCGCGGGCGCCACCCCCCGGGCTAACAGCATGGCCTCCTTCTCGAGCTTGAGATCCATCAGCGGAAACGCCAGCGGCATGCGGAAACGCCGGGCTGATTCCGCCACCACCCGCCCGAGCCGCGGGCCGTTCATCACGATTTGTTCGTGGTCGGCATGCTCGTGGAGCACAAGGTGGGTGCCGATGGGCATGCTCGCCCCGGCCGCAGCGAGATCCAGATAGTATTGGCGGTCCATGGCGCTCGACTAATTGGGTTAGGAACGCAGCAGCGCCATCGCGGCATCCACCGCGCTGCCGGCGTCGGCGGCATAACCATCCGCGCCGATCTCGCGGGCGTATTCGATGGTGATGGGAGCGCCACCGATGAGGATTTTGGGGGTCAGCCCGGCATCGCGGATCGCTTTGACCGTGTCGCGCATGGCGGGCATGGTGGTGGTGAGCAGGGCGGACAGGCCGACGAGCTTGGCGTTGTTGTCGCGGATGGCTTCGACGAACTTGGCGGGCGGCACGTTCACCCCGAGGTCGATGACGTCGATGTTGGCGCCTTTCCACATCATGGCGATGAGGTTCTTGCCGATGTCGTGGAGGTCGCCCTCGACGGTGCCGATCACCGCGTTGAATTCGGGCTGGATGCCCGCGGCCACCAGCATCGGCTCGAGCACTTTGAGCGCTTCTTTCATCGCGCGCGCCGCTATCAGCATCTCGGGCACGAAAATCTCGTTGTTCTTGAAGCGCTCGCCGACGATGGCCATCGCCGAGACCAGGCGGCTCTCGACAATGAATTGGGCGCTCTCGCCCGCATCGATGCAGGCTTGGACGAGATCGGGGACTTCCTTGCGTTTGCCCGCGATGATGGCTTCGGATAGAGGATGTGATGCGTTCATGACGGCCGCACGCTAGCCAGTCGCGCCGGGCTCGTCTTGTAATACGGGACGTTTTTTTGGTGATTCCGTGCTATTCATGCCCGGCGGCTTGCGTGGGCGGCGGCGGCGGGTTACAACGCATTCACATATGCAACGCAACACCTTGCTCGACGAATTGGCGCGGCGCCCCCTCTGCTGTGATGGGGCCATGGGCACCCAATTGTTCGCCCGCGGTCTGG
The DNA here is from genome assembly GCA_037142115.1 of Verrucomicrobiota bacterium. Lineage (GTDB taxonomy): Bacteria > Verrucomicrobiota > Verrucomicrobiia > Verrucomicrobiales > Akkermansiaceae > Luteolibacter. The sequence continues at coordinate 2,757 of JBAXBG010000173.1, forward strand.
CCAGCGGCAGCTGCGGCATGCTCTGGAACGTCGAGCGCCCGGGCGATGTCGGCGCCATCCATCTCGCCTACCGCGACGCCGGCTGCGACCTCATCACCACCAATTCGTTTGGCGGCAACCGCTTCGCCCTCGAACTCCACGGCCTGAGCGCCCGCGCCGCGGAATTCAACCGCGCCGCCGCGCAGGTGGCCCGCGCCGCCGCCGGCGACCACGGCTGGGTGCTCGGCGATGTCGGTCCCTTCGGTGACTTTTTGGAACCGGTGGGCGATGTCACCCCGGATGAATTGCGCGAGGTGTTCGGCGCGCAGATCGCGGCGTTGTTAGATGGCGGGGCGGACGCCATCCTGGTGGAAACCATGAGCGATCCCGCCGAGGCGATGGTTGGCGTGGAGGCCGCCAAAGCCTGCAATCCTGCGGTCCCGGTGATCGTCACCTATGCCTTCCAACAGACCGCTCCGGGCGAGTTCCGCACCATGATGGGCACCCGCGTGGATGAGGCCGTGCGCCGCGCCCACGATGCCGGGGCCGACATCGTGGGTGCCAACTGCGGCACCGCCCTGAGCCTCGACGACTATGTGGTCCTGGCCGGCCAACTTGTCGCCGCCGCCGCCGGCGCCTTGGTCATCGTGCAGCCCAATGCCGGCTCGCCGGTCATCGAGAACGGCCACACCGTCTATCGCGCCACGCCCGGCGAAATGGCCGCCACCGCCATTAGATTGTTAGAATCCGGGGTGCGCGTCATCGGCGGCTGCTGCGGCACCACGCCCGCGCACCTCGCCGCCATGAGCCGCGCGGTGCGCCAGATGGCGCGCCCGGACTGACAGGTGGCGCGCTCTCGATGAGAGCGCACGCCAACGGCCCGTGGCAGCAGCGACCCTGACGGAGACTTTCAGGCATTTCCTGGGCGATATCCATTGCCCTCTCCCAGTCTGCGGCCTCATCGAGGCCGCGCCACCTGTCACCCGCCAGCCCGGAACTGTTTGGGCGTGACGCCCTTGACGTCCTGGAAGACGCGCGTGAAATAGCTCTGGTCGCAGAACCCGCAGGCATTGGCGATCTCAGCGAGCGAGCGGTCCGCGTCGCGCAACAACTCACAGGCGAGGTCCACCCGGCACTGCCGCAGCAGCTCGGTGAACGAGCGGCCGGTGCGCTCCTTGAGCAGGCGCGAGAAATGGCTGGGTGATATTCCGGCGTGTCGCGCCGTCTCGTCACGCGAGATGTCGCAGTGCAGATGGGTGCGCATGAAATCCAGCGCCTTGCCGATGAGCAGCGGCGGGGTGAAATCCTCCTGGTGCTCGATGGTCGAGATAACGTGCTCGAGCACCTTGCGCAGCCAGGCGGCCAGCTCTTCGTCGTCCTGGATCTCTGCGAGCTCGGTGAGAAAGCGGAAGTTGGATCCCAGCACGGCGGACTGGACCGCGCCGGCCTCGACTGCGGCGCGCGAGATCATCACCACGAGTTCGAGCAGCAGGCCTTTAAGCAGATCGCTGCGTTCCTCGCCCGCGCTGTAGATGTGGACCAGCACGTAGTTGATGAGGCGGCGCGCCTCGCCGCGGTCGCCGCGCCGGATGGCGGCCAGCAGCGCCGGTTCCTGATACAGGTAGAGCTCGCGGATCCGGTCATACGGCCGGTGCTCGAGCAGCGGGATGGCGGGAAAATCATTGATGGCAGGCGAGTCATTCATGGCAGCATCAGGTGGTCGATGTAATGATCTTCGAAATCCTCAGCCAGGTTCAATTCAATGATTTCCAGGCGCGCGCGCAGGCCTTCCATTTCCTCGAGCGTGCTGCCGTCCACCAGGGCCAGCAGGGCACCGGCCAACGCGGTGTTGCCCACCACCCGCACCTGATCCTCGCGCAACCCGGGCAACAACCCGATGGCGATGGCGTTGGCCACGTTGAGGTGCATGCCAAAGCCGCCGGCCAGATAGACTCGGCTCAAGTCCGCGGCGCGGATGCCCGCGGTGTCCAACAAAATTTCGATGCCCGCGCCGATGGCCGCCTTGGCTTGCAACAACAACGCCACATCCACCTCGCTGATGCACAAGGCGCCGGCGCCGTCCGCGTCCGTTAGGCGCAACGCCCGCTCGCCACCATCCACCATCCGGTGGCGGGCGGGCAGGCTGTCCCAGGCTGCGGCCACGAAGCGCCCGTTCGGTGCGAGCAGGCCGGCGCGGCGCGCGGTGGCCAGGAAATCGATGTAGGCGGATCCACAGATGCCGGCGGCGCATGCCAGCGGGATCTGGCCGATGACGGTGGTTTCCAGCCCGAACGGGTCGAGCGTGAGGCGCAGGTCGCTCACCGCTCCATCGCGTGCCCGGGTGCCGCAGCGCAGGCCGCAGCCCTCGAAGGCCGGCCCTGCAGCGGTGGCGCAGGCGGTCAGGCGGCCGCCGCTCTGCAGGACGATTTCGCCGTTGGTGCCGATGTCAACCAACAGGCTTGGCGCGGGGTCAAAGACCATCCCGCTGGCATAAACCCCGGCAGTGATGTCCGCGCCGAGGTAGGCCGCAATGCCCGGCAGCAGTTGGATGGGGGTCTCCGGCGCGAGCCCCGCCGCTTCTAACATGATTGCGGACGCGGTGACCCGCCGTCCGGCGATGAAGCGCGGTGTGAACGGCGCGACGCCCAGCGGGGTGGGGTCCTCGCCGACGAGCAGGTGCAACATGGTGGTGTTGCCGGCGATCGCGCCTCCGGCGATGCGTTCCATCGCGCGCCCGGCCCGTTCACCGGCCCGCACCAGCAGCGGCTGGAGGGTTTCCATCACGATGGCGCGCTGCATGGCGGCCAGCGCCGCCGGGTCCCGCGCGCCGTCGATGCGCGTGACCACGTTGTCGCCGAAGCGGATCTGGGCATTGAACGCGCCCGCCCGCGACAGCACATCGCCGGTGAACAGGTCCACTAACAGAACGACCACCGTGGTGGTGCCCACATCCACGGCGAACGCCGTGTCGCGCCCGCCGGCCACCGGCGGAAACAACGGCTGGTGGGCGTAGGGCACGGCAATCTCGAAGGTCTCGCCGACCTGCGGCCGGTGCTCGAGGCGCGAGCGCGCCGGAACCCGCAGCCGCACGTCGCCCGTGAGCCGGGAGCGGCAGGCCTGCACGGTGGCGGGCGCGTGGACGGTCGCGTTCTCAATTTCCAACGAACCTTCCAGCAGCGTCACCTCGCAGCCGCGGCACAGGCCTCGCTGGCCGCAGCGCGTGTTGAGCGGCAGGTCGTGGGCGGCAAGCACCTCGGCGAGCAAGCGCGCAGCGCCGGGTGCCGCGATCTGCCGCAGCTCGCCGGATTCCAACACCGCTTCTATCAGAATCGTCCCGCTCATGCGCCTGGTGCTTGGGTCGGCGCCGGCTCGGCGCGCAGGATCGTCTCGTCCGGGGCGTGACCGATCTGCATGCCGGGTTGGATGATTTGAAAACGTTCGGGATCCCAGCGGCCCCACAGCAAGTCGCGCAGCAGCGCGGGGTCGCCCGGCAGATGTTCGAACTTCCAGCCCAGCCACCCGGCGCATGAGCGCGCGTAAGCCGCCTCGGTTTGGGCATTGGCGGTGCCGAGGTCCAGATAAGTGGCGGTGTCGTGCATGGCGAGTTGTTCGCGCTCGCTGTCCATGAGGAACTCGACGTCCTCGGCGTCGAAGCGCAGTGCGAGCTCGGCACGTTTGAGTTCGATCAGGTCGGGTCCGGGCACCCGGCGGGCGCGGTTCCAGCCGGGGGTGTAGTAATAACAGGTAGGGCAGCGCCGCTGGTGCGCGCTGTATGCTTCCTTGCTGCCCATGAACATGGTGATGCAGTCGTGGGCGCGCGCAATGACCAGCGGGTGGCGGACCGCGCGCAGTCCCGCCGTGCCCCGGCCGCACAGCCCGTAGGCCAGCACCACCGCCGTGATGTCGGTCCGCTCCGCGATCTCGTCAATGTGGGTTTGCAGGGTGGCGCGGAGTTGGTCGGGCCGGTCGTGCAGGCCGATCTCGAACCAGTGGGTTTCCACGATGTGGGCCGCGTCCCGAGCGTACAGCTCGATCTCATCCTCGAACACTTCGCAGGCGAACAAGGCCACCCGAGCGGCTGGTTTGCTACCATCGGTTGGAGAGGAGTCATCCATGTCGCGCGTCATTTAACCCGTTCTGTCAGATGATTATCGTAGGTCAACGCCCACGCCGCAGCGGCGGGCGCGGAGAGCCGCTAATTGAGCTTATGGACCAACGACGCGTGAATGCCGGAGATCCAGATGCTACCGAAGTCCACGCAGATCCGGTCGGGCTGGCGGTGGTTGAGGGAGAGTGGAAGATTTCGAGGGAGGTCATGGGTTGTGGTCGGAGTTTGGCAGGTCGGGGTGGTCCATCGCAGCCGTCGGTAGGCACGATGCTGCCCGGTTGCGTTCCAACACAACGACCCTCGACGGAAGAAGACGGAAGTTGGATTGGAAGTCAAGCCACCGGGCACCTGCCACGCCACTCACCGGGTCCTCTTCCCATGCGATTTACCCAAACCCAGCGCAGCGACAATCCCAGGTCCCATTGGACATCGCTGACTTCAATCAGCCCGGGCACGACGAGTTCGCCGACAGCGTTTTTCATGACGGGCGCTGGATGACGCCGGTCGAGCCGTCGAGAATGGCCGTCACTTGCTAGCGGCTGAGGCCGGGGAATGTGGTTGAGCTAAAAAAGGGCGATACTTGCTTGTCATCGCCGCCGGTTGCCCTCCCGCCAATCCGCTGGGACTGGCGTGAGGGCGTGGTGCGCATCGCCTGTCGACATTCAAGCCGCCATGGCCTGGGTCGGGGACTCGCACGCCGCCTCCGTGACCGCCTCCGTGACCGCCTCCGTGACCGCCTCCGTGACCGCCTCCGTGACGACGCTGTTAGGCATGAGCACACAGTAGCAACCGGAGGGACCGGTGACGACGCCGGGACTGATGCCGTCGCTCAGGCGCAGGGTGGACCCGATGACAAGCGCATCGGCCAGATATTGCGGACCGAACGAGATCGCCGGTGGCTGGCCTGCGATGGTGCAAGGCACCTGGATGGTTG
>JBAXBG010000174.1:0-7630 GCA_037142115.1 Verrucomicrobiota bacterium
GTGTGAATCGCCAATGTTAGAGTGATTTACCCACTAAATTCTCAATTGTCCCTCTGTGGACCAAGGGCGCTCTCCATGTGGTGGGCGCCGGCCCCCCTGCGATCCAACAGGCGTATTCCTGGGGCTCCCATGCCAGCAAGCTGACCCAGGTTCTAACTGCCGCCAGGCCGCACCACGATGTGAAACTCACCCCGGAGGAACTCGGGCGCATCGTCACCTGGGTGGATCTCAACGCCCCCTACTATCCGAGTTATGCCAGCGCCTATCCGAAAAACTGCTTCGGCCGCAGTCCGCTCAACAACGTCCAGATCGACCGGCTCAAGCAACTCGGCGTGGCCACTGGCAATATCGACCTCAGCTTCGACCGGCCGGAAATCAGCCCCGGCCTGGCAAATCTGCCAATCACCGATGCGCGCTACGGCGAGGCCCTCGCCATCATCCGTGCCGGCCAGGCCGCGCTGACACAAAACCCCAACCCCGACTCACCAGGATTCGTCCCCTGCGAAACCGACCGGCTGCGCGAGCAAAAATATGAATTGCGTGCCGGCATCGAACTGCGCAACCGCGCCGCCATCCGCGACGGCCACAAGGTCCATGACACGCCGGCAGGCGGGATGGTTGGAGGTGCCGATTAGCAAATTCCTATCATTATAAACATGATCACGAAGAATGTCTTCACATTGGTGTTCCTTTTTCCGCTCTTGAGCCTGGGCGAGTGGGTCAAAATTGATGATTTTCAAGGTTATCCGCCGGATCTGTTGCCCAAGAAGACAAATGGCTGGACGCTGGCGCGGCCCGATGTTTCACGTGTGCTGGTGGCTGCCGACCCCGCCGACCCCGCAAATCAGGCGCTGAAGGTACAGCGGTTGTTGAATGTCAAATCCGATCAGCACGATGTCATCTACCACCAAGGCGCAGTGAACATCGCGCCGGGACAGACCGGCACGGTCTTTCTCCGATTTTTAGCGGAGAGTGGGTTGGACACGACGCTGGGATCGACCACTGGTGACAAGCCGGCCGAAAATCTCGGGCTCAAATTCGGGGTGAGCGAAACGGATCTGAATGCTGGCAATTGTTGGGCAGGCGTATGGGTGGGCGGGAAGAATTGCACGACGTACGGCATCCGGTCGGCTTCGCATACTCCCAGCCTCCCGGTACGGCGGAATACGTGGTATCGCCTTTGGCTGGTCATCGAGCATCAGCAAGGTGAGGGCAACCCCTCCAAGGCTTATCTGCAAGAAGAGGGCAAGGAGACGCCCGTTCAGGAGATCCCCGGAATTGTAGCGGGACCCTTCGGAAAAGACCGTGGCATCTTCGGGACTATCGGCTTAGTGAAATCCCGCGAGAGCGGCTTGACCGACATCTGGATCGATGACGTATATGTCGACAACGGGCAAAAAAACCTGACAAATCCCGTGAAGAGCCAAGAGGCGCTGGGATGGAAGGAGCGGCTTGCTGTGGAGGCTGCCAAGTATCGGCATCTGACGCGTAAGGCTTCCACACCCGCGCAGGCTGAGAAACAGGCCCGCGAACTTTTGTCCGCAATGACTCAGGAAGAACGCTTCGCGCTGGTCTGCGGTGATGGCGCAGTCGGGCTGCCGGGCTTCCCGCGACTAGGCATCCCACCGGTGGTCTTTAGCGATGCGAGTGCAGGCATCAACAACAACAACGCTGCGGTCAAGAGCCGCCATGCACGGACGGTCGCATACCCCTGCCTTGCACTACTGGCCGCCACCTGGGATACGTCACTCGCGGAGGCCTACGCGCGCTCCATCGGCGAGGAGTGCCGTTCAGGGGGCACGCATGTCTTGCTGGCTCCATCGGTGAATTTCTATCGCGTTGCTGTCTGTGGAAGGAACTGGGAGTACCCCGGCGAAGATCCCCACTTGGCAGGAAAGATGACCGAGGCTTATGTGAAAGGCCTTCAGTCCACAGGTGTCGCAGCGACCCTGAAGGTGTTGGTTGGAAACGAGATCGAATTCCATCGGCGCGGCAGTGATTCTCGCATCGATGAACGCGCATTGAATGAAGTCTATCTTGAACCCTTCAGAACCGGTATCCAGGCAGGCGCATGGGCGATCATGACCGCTTACAACCAGTTGAACGGTGCCTGGTGCGGGCAGGATAAATATACTGGAAAGACGTTACTCAGAGACCAGCTTGGGTTCCAGTGGATCAGTATGACCGACTGGATCGGAACCTACGATGGCGTCGCGCTGACCAACTCCGGCACGGATCTCGAAATGCCTAACGGATGGTCGCTGAAGAAAGATCGCGACCGGGTAATCGGCGGACCAGCCCTTGATGGGATGGTGCTGAATGTGCTGAAGACCTGTATTTATGCGGGGTTTTACGAGCCTGATTTTAAGCGTGCAGAGTTAGAATCGGAGCGTGCCGGATGGGAGGCGACCGCGCGAAAGGTCAATCATGAGGGCATCATCCTGCTGAAAAACAATGGGATACTGCCTCTGTCACAGACGTTTGCAGGCAAAGTGATTCTGGTGTCCGGTAACAACGCTAAGCGCGATGAGCTTTCAGGTGGCGGATCGGGGCATGTGAAGGGGTACAATCCGAAGTCGTATGGGCAGGCAATACAAGAACATTTTCCGAATGCAAAGGTGGTCTCTACAAACAGTCCGAGCGATGAGCAAATTAAGGTTGCAGACTTGGTACTGCTCTTCCCGGGGTTTCTGCTGGATGGCAAGCCGTATGAGGGCGAAGGAAGTGACCGGCCATTTATATTGCCGGACGATGCGTTGATCGCTCGATGTGCAACATTAAACAACAAGACGGTGGTCTGTCTGACGGCAGGCGGCGGGGTGCAGATGGATTGGGTGGATCAGCCAGCCGCAATCGTACACGCTCTCTACGGTGGACAAACGGGGGCTTCCGCGCTGCTGGATGTGCTGACCGGCACTGTAAATCCAGGAGGAAAGCTGCCGTTCACGATCGAATGCAAACTGCAAGACTCGCCAGGTGCGGCTGTCACGAATGGTGTACCAGACACCAACCGTCCGTATGCGAGTGCTGGATTTCCAGATTATGTGAAGGATAGTTTCTTCACCAACAAAGAGAAGTCGGAATTCTACGTCTACAAAATCGATTATCAGGAAGGCGTGTTCGTGGGACACCGTTGGTACGAGTCAAAGAAGATCCCTGTGCGCTTCCCGTTCGGCTATGGACTGAGCTACACGACATTTGCGTACGAGGGGTTGAAAGTTGAGAAGACTGGCGACCACACCGTATGCATCGGGTTTACGGTTAAAAATACTGGCGCGCGCGATGGAGCCGAGATTGCGCAAGTGTATGTCAGCGACAAGGTGTGCAGCGTGCCGCGTCCACTTCAGGAGTTAAGGGGATTCCGGAAAATCTTCCTGAAGTCCAATGAAAGTAAGCGGGTGACCCTTCCACTCGGGGAAGAAGCATTCCGCTTCTGGCATCCGGTGACACACCAATGGACGGTCGAGCCAGGTGACTTCGAAATCCGCGTCGGCACATCCTCCGCTGATATCCGGTTGAAGGAGAGCTTCGAGTTGACCGCGATCAAGGAGTGTCGGCCATGAAAAGCAATCGCTACACGGATGGCCGCCGGGTGCATCGGACTGTCCGCATGGGGGTGATACATACAAGCGCCTTGCCGAGGGCGTCACACGCTGAGCAGCTCGCGCTGCAAGTCGAGCAGCGGGATCGCCTCGACGTCGGGTTTCAGGCGGTATCGCTCGTCGCCGCCATAGACGACGAACGCCTGGTCCGGTTTGACCTCCTTCAAGGCCGCGAAAAAGCCCGAGCTTAAAACCGGGACGAGTCCGCGTTTGATCTCCACAACCCAGGTCTTGCCGTCACGAAAGGTCAGCACCAGATCCACTTCCTCGCCGGTGGCGGTGCGGTAAAACGAGGCCTCGGTGCGCGGCGGCGCGCAGGCCAGCAGGTTTTCGATGACAAACCCTTCCCAACTGGCACCCACCACCGGATGACCGGCCAAGGCTTCCGAACTGCCGATTCCCAGCAACTCATGCACCAACCCGGAATCGCGGATGTAAAGACGCGGCGACTTGACCATGCGTTTGCCAGTGTTCCGGTGCCATGGCCGCAGCCGCCGCAGGAAAAATAGATTCTCCAGCAAATCAAGCTGCGCCTGCACCGTGCGCACATCGACTTCCAGGTTGCGTGACAGCGCGGCGGCGTTGGCCAACCCGCCTTGCGCATGGGCCAGCATGGTCCACAAATTCCACAGTTTACCCGCCGCCATGCGCACCCCGTGCAGCGGCATCTCGCGCTCCAGATAGGAACGAATCAGGAAATCCCGGTATTCCGAGCTCGCCTCGTCACTCGCCGCCAGAAAGCTGTCGGGGAAGCCGCCACGCCACCACAGTTGCCCCAGGTCATCGCGCCCCACCTCCAACGTGTCCAACGGCTGCATTTCCAAATACGCGATGCGTCCCGCCAAGGTCTCGCTGCTGTGCTGGATCAACTCCAACGAGGCCGATCCCAGCAACAAAAACCGCCCTGCGCGCAAGCCACGGGTCCTCCCCTCATCCACGAGTCCGCGCAGCGACGGAAACAACTCCGGCAGCCGCTGGATCTCATCCAAAATCACCAGCCGATCCTCGCGCTGCGATAAGTAGTCTTCCGGGTCCGACAGTTTGACCAAATCCCGCTGGCTCTCCAAATCCAGGTAAATCCCGCCTCGCTGCGCCGCACATTGCTTGGCCAGCGTCGTTTTCCCCACCTGCCGCGCACCCAACAACACCACCACCGGAAACCGTCCCAACAATTCATCCAGCTTGGCAAAGGCCCGGCGCGCAATCATTGTGCAAAAACAACATTACGATGTTGGATTTGCAAGAAAATACGATGACGGGAAGCGGAAAGCTGAAATGATAGCGCCGCCAGCGGCGCGTGAATCGGCAGCGGCGGGTCGGCACACAACACAGGCAGTCTTAACCCGTTGCCAAATCAGTTGCTAAAAATGCACCGTTATTTCGGATTTCCGCGCACAAATGCCCCAGGCGGCGGATTATGGCCTTTAAGGGCCAAACGAAAAAAGCCCTAGAACCTAGGGCTTTTCGCTGGTTTTCAAGGGGTCGGGGCGGCCAGATTCGAACTGACGACTTCCTGCTCCCAAAGCAGGCGCTCTACCAGGCTGAGCTACGCCCCGCCGACGGGCGGACCCTTGGTCAATCCGCGGTGTGAAGCAAGAAATACTTCGCGCAATCTGCAATCTGGCTGAAACCGTGCCTGGACCGCTTGACAGGGCGGGTCGCCAATCCGAAGATGGCCGCGACGACAGGGGCGCTCTACGATCGCAGAGCCGAGATTTTCCGCCGCGTGGAAAAGACCCTCCGAACCTGACGCGGGTCGTGCCGCCGTAGGAAGTCGAGTCCCCGCTCTTCCTCCCCGGCCGTGCCTCACCCGCACGGCATTTTTGTTTTTCACCGCACCGAGACCACCACGCCACCCCATGATCCGCCCGGAAGAATCCGCCCTCGCCGCTGCCAGCAGCACCACCGCCGCTCACGACGCCTCCCGCGCCCAACTCCCCGCGTCCACCCGCATCTATGTGGCGGGCCAGCTCCACCCGGCGGTGCAGGTGCCGATGCGCGAAATCGAGCTCTCGCCGACCCAAGCGTTCAATGGCCGAGTCGAGGCCAACGCGCCGGTGCGCGTTTATGATTGCTCCGGGCCGTGGGGCGATCCCGCCTTCACCGGCACCGCCGAGCAAGGGCTGCCGGCGCTGCGCCGCGAGTGGATCCTGGCCCGCGGCGACGTGGAGGCCTACGACGGTCGCCCGGTCCAACCGCAGGACAACGGCTACCTCACCGCCAACCATGCCGAATATGCGTCGCAGACCGAGCGCTCCAACCGGCTGCTGGAATTCCCCGGGCTGACCGCCGCACGCCGCCAGCCGCTGCGTGCGCTGGGCACCCCGGTCACCCAGCTTCACTACGCCCGCCTAGGGGTCATCACCCCGGAAATGGAGTTCATCGCCATCCGCGAAAACCTTGAAATCTCAAATCTCAAATCTCAAATCTCAAATCTTGCAGCCGACATCGTGCGCAACGACCTGCACAAGCAGCACGCGGGATCGGCCCAGGAATCCAACATCCAAAATTCAAAATCCAAAATTCCATCCGCCTACACGCCCGGCGTGTTCGGCCGTTTCCCGCAGCGCATCCCGGCGGAAATCACCCCCGAGTTTGTGAGAAGTGAGGTCGCCGCCGGCCGCGCCATCATCCCGTGCAATATCAACCACCCGGAATGTGAACCGATGATCATCGGGCGCAATTTCCTGGTCAAAATCAACGCTAACATCGGCAATTCCGCCGTCGCCTCGTCCATCGAAGAGGAAGTCGAGAAAATGCGATGGTCGACCAAGTGGGGAGCGGACACGGTGATGGACCTGTCCACCGGCAAGAACATCCATGCCACCCGCGAGTGGATCCTGCGCAACTCGCCGGTGCCCATCGGCACGGTGCCGATCTATCAGGCACTGGAGAAGGTCAACGGCAAGGCCGAGGACCTCACCTGGGAGTTGTTCCGCGACACCCTGATCGAACAGGCCGAGCAAGGCGTCGATTATTTCACCATCCACGCCGGGGTGCTGCTGCGCTTCGTGCCGATGACCGCCAGCCGCATGACGGGCATCGTCTCGCGCGGCGGCTCGATCATGGCCAAGTGGTGCCTGTCCCATCACCAGGAAAACTTCCTCTACACCCACTGGGATGACATCTGCGACATCTGCGCCGCCTATGACGTCGCATTTTCCATCGGCGACGGGCTGCGCCCCGGCTCGATCGCCGACGCCAACGACGCCGCCCAGTTCGGCGAGCTCGAAGTCCAGGGCGAGCTGACCACCCGCGCCTGGGCCAAGGGCTGCCAGGTCATGAACGAGGGCCCCGGCCACGTCCCGATGCACCTGATCGAGGAGAATATGGTAAAACAGTTAGAGTGGTGCCACGAGGCGCCGTTCTACACCCTCGGGCCGCTGGTCACCGACATCGCCCCCGGCTACGACCACATCACCTCGGGCATCGGCGCGGCCATGATCGGCTGGTACGGTTGCGCGATGCTGTGTTATGTCACGCCCAAGGAGCACCTCGGCCTGCCTAACAAGGATGACGTCAAGGTCGGGGTCATCACCTACAAGCTCGCCGCCCACGCCGCCGACCTGGCCAAGGGCCACCCCGGCGCCCAATACCGCGACAACGCGCTGTCCAAGGCGCGCTTCGAGTTCCGCTGGCAGGACCAGTTCAACCTCGGGCTCGACCCCGACACGGCGCGCGCGTTTCACGACGAGACACTGCCCCAGGAAGGCGCCAAGACCGCGCACTTCTGCTCGATGTGCGGCCCGCATTTCTGCTCGATGAAGATCTCGGAAGACGTGCGCCAGTATGCCGCGGAGCAGGCGATTTCCGAGGAGGAAGCGCTGCAGCGCGGGATGGAGGAGAAAAGCCGCGAGTTTGTGGAAGCTGGCGCGGAGGTTTACGTGCCGGCGTAATTGCAGTCTGAATGCGCCGCTCCTTGGAAGGGCGCTCGCTCAACGGAAGGGCAAGGAAGGGCGCTCGCTCAACGGAAGGGCAAGGAAGGGCGATATCTGATCGCCCGTGTCCAGGCGCGGATAATGCCGAGC
>JBAXBG010000175.1:0-7539 GCA_037142115.1 Verrucomicrobiota bacterium
TCCTGGCCGCTGCTGGCGGCGCTCGTCGTGATCGCCTGCGGCTTGCTCTATCGGTTCAAGTGGTCCTATTCCGCTGCAAACCTCCTGACCGCGTTGATCCTGGCGGTCGCCACCGCCGCGGCCGTGGATTGGAGAAAGTGGCGCACCCACTTATCCTGGTGCTGGCTGGCGGTTGCGGCGCTGACTTTGGCGCTGGCGGTGATTTGCCGCCAACTCGACGTCCACCGCCATTTCACCGGCCCCGACGCCTGGCTACAGGGCCACGCCTTGTGGCACGTGTTCACCTGCCTCGCGCTGGCCTGCATGTATCTCTATCAGCGCTGCGGGTATTCATCGGCGGCGCAGTGACGAGGCTTGAGACTGGAAACCACAACCGAGCGCAGCGGAACTGGAACGAAGTGGAGCCGGAACGAAGTGGAGATAGCCGCAGGTAAATGGCCGAACCGTTGATTCCAATGCATGAGGCAAATGCACAGGATTCACGCAGATAACAAAGTCATCGAAACGCGGAACCGAGCGGAGCGAGATAGACTTGAGCGGAGCGAAAGCCCCGCAGGGGGACCGCCGGAGGGCGGGATCAACCGCAGAGCCAGCAGAGGAAATCGCAGAGGTTCTGGCGGGGACTGCCAACCCGGTGTCAGCCTCCATCAACAATCTCCGCGAATCCCTCCGCGACCTCAGCGGCTCTGCGTTTCGTTGAATCCCGACCAGTTCCTCGACAATTCAATGCCTAGCTCAGGAAGTCTGATCCCATGGCTGCCCAGGCCGGGCCGCGCCACCTGAATCTCCAGCGCTTGCCCGGCGTGCGCAAAGCACCCAAAAATCCGCTTGCATGGTTGCATATTGTCAGACAGGATACCGACATGCAACCATACCCCCGAGTGTTGGCGGGCGAACTGCGAGACCTTCTCGGTCATTTTCCGGCGGTGGCGCTGACCGGGCCGCGGCAATGCGGCAAGACGACGCTGGCTCATCAGCTTGGGCAATCGCTCGGCAAGCCTTGTCTCTATCTGGACCTGGAGAATGCCGCAGACCGGCTTAAACTGACGGATCCGAATGCGTTTCTGGATCCCTTGGCGGAGCGCCTGGTAATTCTGGATGAGGTGCAACGGGTGCCGGATCTGTTTCCGCAGTTGCGCGGGATCATTGACCGGCGACGGATGCCGGGGCGCTTTCTGCTACTTGGTTCCGCATCACCGCTGTTGCTGCGGCAGTCGAGCGAGTCGCTTGCGGGACGCATCGCGCATGTGGAACTGGCACCGCTCCAGATTGCGGAGGTTGGATCGCGTGAGCGTTCCCGGTTGTGGGTTCGCGGCGGATTTCCTGACAGCTTTCTGGCCGCTACGGAGGCCGTCTCATACCGCTGGCGGGAGGAGTTTATCCGCACCTATCTGGAGCGCGATATTCCGCAACTCGGGTTCCGGGTGCCGGCGGAGTCGCTGCGTCGTCTCTGGCAGATGTTAGCTCATCATCACGGCGGGGTTCTCAACAAGTCACAACTCGGCCAGTCGCTCGACGTGACCCATGCCACCATCGGCCATCACCTCGACATGCTGGCGCAAACCTACATGGTGCGCACCCTGCCGCCGCTGCTTCCCAACCTGAAGAAACGCCTGGTCAAAAGCCCGAAAATCTATGTGCGGGACAGCGGGCTGCTCCACACATTGTTAGGATTGGAAACCGAGGGCGACCTGCGCGGCCACCCGGTCTTCGGTGCCTCCTGGGAGGGCTTTGCGCTGGAACAAGTGCTGCAGGCCTATCCGGGATGGCAGGCGAGCCATTACCGCACCGCGACCGGGGTGGAGATGGACCTTGTGCTCGAGAAGGGATCGCGGCGGCTGGCATTCGAATTCAAGGCGTCTTCCGCGCCCACCGTCACTCGTGGTTTTCACCAGGCCATTGATGACCTCCGTCCGCAGCAAACCTGCATCGTGGCACCCGTGGACCAATCCTATCCCATCGGGAAAACGATTCTGGTTTGTTCTCCGGGGGAATTGCCTGGTCCGTGAAACCCGTGGGTCACGGGGGATGGGAAAAAGCAAAAACGCGCCCGGCGGCGGTCAGGGCGGCCGGATCGTGGTGGGCCAGCCCGTAATAGGTCAGGGCGAACACCACCTCGTTGTAGTTCACGCCTTTGGGTTGCCCGCTGTAGGACATCTCCTTGCCCACACCGGTGCGGGTGTTGCCCGTCACATCCACCTCGCCGTTGTCGCGGATTTTGGTGAGCTGCCACGCCACCGCTTGGGGCAGCGCGGCATCGAATTCCGGCAGTGGCAGATGCAGTGCCAGCGTCTGACCATACAAGATCGAGACCACGTTGTAGCTCGAATCCCGTCCTCCGTTTTCGAGGAACACCCCGTCGTTGTCGCGCAGGGTCAGCGCGTGGGCGATGAGCTTGCGCGACGTGGCGATGAATTTTACATCATGTAGCACGAGCCCGCAGGTGCCAAAGGCTTTCGCCGCGATGATGATCCGGTTCACGGCGTGGCTGCTGTCGCGGATGATGGTCGGATAGCCTGCGGTGATGAAGTCGCAGGCACGCCGGATCCGCGGTTCCAGCGCGGCGATGCGCGCGTGGAAATGCGCCTCATGCGGCGATTGACGGATTACCAGGATCGCCCGGCCCAGTTCCTGTAGGAAAAAGTAGGCGGTCTCGACCGCCGCGCCGCCCGCCCGCGCGCTCTGCCCGTTAGGCCGGATCGCCGCGTCGAAGCCGCCGTCCTCGCGCTGATGCTCAAACGCCAGCTCAATGCCGCGCCACGCCGCATCCGCCGCGGCCAGGTCGCCCGCGACCACGGCAGCTACTACGCCGCGGCAACTGCCCCGCTGCGGACCGGCTTCAAGCCAACTCCCGTGGGTCCGGTTGCTCCCGGTGAGTCCCATGGCATCCGGTTGATCGTAAGCGCTTAGCGCCGCCAGCCGTCCCGGGGGAAATGAGCGCAACAGCTCGTATTCATTGGGCGGCCCAGGGGTGGGCTCGCCCCCAAAAACGGGTGATGCTAACAGAATTAGCGAGGCAAGGTGCGCGGGTCTCATACGGAGGGATGGCCACATTCTTCAACGGAATTTGAAGCGGTCGATCCGCACCAACTCGGCCCCGTTGCCCTTGAAGGTGAGGCAAATGTCAATGGTTCCCGCTGGGTTCTGCAAGCCGCAGCTAACCGCCTGATAGACGTCCCAGCGGTTCTGGACAGTGGGAATCTGACAAGAGCCCAGCAGTTTGCCGGCGGGTTGTTTTTCGCGCACCTCGATGGTTCCACCGCCCGTTTGCGACGAGACCATGAAGGTGACGGAAGCATTGGCCGTCAGATTCCGCACCTTGGGATAAATCAGATAGCTGCCCTGATGAAGGTTGCGCACCTCGAAACCGCCCGCCGGGCGCTCCTTGATGTCAGCCCCCTCGGCGGCGAAGTAATCCTCGGCTTCGATGTTGCGGGCGGCATCGTATGCGCCGACCCCGAGCGAATCGAGCCGGACCGGAGCCATCGTGCCATCGTCGCGATAATGCACATAGCCGATGACCGACTCGCGCCCCTTGCGGTTGGGTTGGCTCACGTCGTTGCAGATGTAGAACCACTGGTTGTGCCAGGTAAAGAAATTCCCGTGGCGGTCATACCACAGATCCGTGTCAACCGGGAGGAACTCCGGCGCGGTCGTCGCGGGTGCCAGCACCGATCCCTTGAAGGTATAGGGTCCATAGACATTGGTGGATGTCGCATAGAAGCTGCACCAGGACAAATAGTAGGTGCCATTGCGCTTGTGGAGCGAGGGTTTGTCATCGGTGCGATCAAAGCCATAGGGTCCGAACTTGCGGTCGAACTGCACGTGCCGGGGCTTCTCCGCCAGCGAGATCATGTCGTCGTTGAGCCGCACGATGTCGTAATCATAGCAGCCGAACACGAGGTAGGCCTTGCCGTCGTCGTCGATTAGAACATCCTGGTCGTAGGCCGACGTGGTTGTCACGCCTTCAGGAATGAGCGGCTTGCCGATGGGATCTTTCCACGGACCGGCGGGGGAATCCGCCATGAGCACGCCCATGGGCGCGGCGGAGACATACCAATAGACATGGCCGTTCTTGAACGCGCCAAACGTCGCCCAGCAGGCATGCTTTTCGGGATCCAGGGCACTCGGTTTCCACTGGGTGAAGACGTCCTTGGGGTTGACGGTGCTTTCATGCCGCCAGTTCACCAGGTCATCGGAGGACCAGAGCCACCAGTCGGTCATTCCCGACCCGTCGTCCGTGGCAAACAGATACGCGCGGTTGTCATGAATCACCACATGCGGGTCGCACAGCCCCGTGCCGGGGAGGATTTGGTTGCCGGCCAGCGCCGGGCAGAGCGCACCCAGCTGCAGAATCGAAAAGAGGCCGGCCCGTTTCATTCCGGAGATCATCTTTAATAACATTTTATCCCGCATATTGTAGTCTTTCATTCGGTGGAGGTTGATGGTGTTTTCGGTGTCATGATGGCCGTGTGGTTGATAGAATGTGCGGAGGCCGGCCACACGATCCGGCCACGGTCATCAAGAGTTGCTTACAAATATCTTATCAACCTCTATCCACGGGTTGCGACGGTCACAGACCGCCGCTACAACCCAATGGGGCCGCCGGATTGCGCCGGCGGCCCCTGGGATCCCGGAGAAAACCCATTAACTCCGGAAAGGGATTGCGGATGTTCTTCCATCCTCTATCTCCGATCAGCGACGGTCATAGACCGCCGCTACAATGCCTCACTGCGCCGCCACGCGCAGGAACAGCTTACCGTTGGCCGCCGGGTGGCTGACCGTGAAGGTCACCGTCTGCACGTCGCCGCTGGTTGTGATCGACTCGGCCGTACCCGCATCGGGCGTCCAAGTCACCAGGTCCGTGGAGGTGAGCACGGTGTAGGCCAGGCCGGTGGTGGCCGGGGTTGCGCGGCGAGTGTAGCTGAACGTGCCGGTGGCCGGGTCGAGCGGCACGGTGATCGGGTTGGCCGACGAGCCGTACCGCGGGTCGAGGCCGAAGGCGTATTCCTGTTGGTTGGTCATGCCGTCGCCGTCCGGATCGCCGGTGGCCGATTTGTCGGGACTGGTGAAGCCCGACCAGTCGAGGCCGTTGATCCAGGCGGCAAACGGGTCCGCCCAGCCTAGATCCGTCACCGAGACATCGGTCAAATCCGCAGTGAAATCATCGGTGCCGCTGTTGACGAACTGAATCGTCTGCGTGCCGCTCCCCGTGAAAACAAAGCTGTAGGTTTGGAAGTTGACGCCGCTCAAGGCCCCGACGGCGATGGTCAGTCCCGGTGACTTGGTGTTGTCTGCCCAAACCGTCAGGCCGCAAACATTGTTCTCCCGACAGGCTGCCTTGAATGACAAGCGATAACTCTTGCCGGCCGTTGTGGTGATGGTCTGCGTCACGGTTTGGGTTCCCTGCATGAACAGATAGCTCGGGATGGAATGATAGGCCGGTCCGAAATAGTCGGGGGCCGAGCCTAACATGCCATTGATTCCCGAGCCGCCCGTCCATGCCGTTGCCGACGCCGGATTACCGGGGCTTTGGGCTGCGAAGTAGCTGTTACCCTGGGTGAAACTTGCCGCATTTTCGGAGAAGTCGCCGTTTTCCACGATGCCGGGGTTCACCGTGAGAACCGCGGCCGGAGTGCTGTTGACGGTTCCTTGGGAGTTGCTTGCCACCGCGTAATATTGGCCGGCGGAACCGAGATTGGAGGTGAACGTCAAGGTGCCGCCGACCGTTGACAGGAGATGGTCCACGGAGCTGCTATCGATGAAGTGCCAGGTGATGACGGGGACCGGATAGCCGGTGGCCTGTGCGGTGAAGGTCACGCTGTCGCCGCTGGTGACCGTTTGGCTTTGCGGACTTTCCCAAAAGTTGGGTGCCTCCGGCGAGACAAACGAGACGCCGTTGACCACGATTTCCGTGTAGCCCACGGCACCGTTCTGTTGGTTGTTGAAGTTGAAGCGGACATAGCGGGCGCTTGCGGCCAGCGGTGAGTTGTCGCTGTTAGCCACCGCCACTTTGACGTTGTTCCAGCCGCCCAGCGTGCCGGTGCCCTGGTTGACCACGGCAATCACGCCGCTGGTCCAGTTGAATCCGTCCTGCGAGAAGTCCACGGTGTAATCCTGAAGGTAGCGGTCGCCCGGCCAGGCTGTGTAGGTTTGAATCCCGTTGATCGCGGCCGTTGCACCCAAATCGTAGGTCAAGACAGCGCCATTACCCAGGACATTGTTGCCATCATAACCCGGGATTGCGTTAGGCGCCAGGCCGTCGGTGAGGCTGGCGAGGTTGGTGGTATAGGTGGGTCCGCTGGCACTTGGCAACACGTTAAGGGCCAGATCCTCGCTGGTATTCACGGTGAAGCCCGAGGTGCTGTAGGTGGTGGTGGCCACCGCCACGGGCGTGTAGTCGAGGCTGAAGTTGGACACGGTGTAGCTGCCGCCCGCCGCGCCAAGCCCGAACAGGTCGTCCTTCGACATGCAGAAGCCCAGGTGACCGATTTGCGCCAACGATCCGTGACCCGCGGGCAGATCCGCATCGATGTAAGGGGTGGAGTATGAGGATGAGCGCACTTCAGCGCCGGCACTGTTGCCCCAGGAGGCGTCAATCTTCAATCCGCCCGCGACGCGTTCCATCGACAAGGTGATGGTGTGGACGACATCGAGCGTGGCCGCCATGCCGAGGCCGACGTTGTTGGGATAGTTGCCGCCGATGTTTAGCGGATAGGCGCTGCCGGGAGCGTTCAAACCACCGCTGTTGCAGAAGTGGCTGTAGAAACCCGACACAAACCCGCCATTCGCACCGACGGTTGGAGCGTTGAGGTTCACGGCATTGGCCAGATTGCCTGCCGGGTCGAAGGTGGCGGATTTTAGCGTCAGGCCATCGGTGCCAGTGGTGGTGCTGTCCGAGCGGAAGCCCAGGATGTCGCCACCGCCCTCGCCCGCGTCCATCTTGATATAGAAGGCCGAGTTGTCGGCAGGATTGCCAAACCCGAAGCGAAACGCCTGGTCGTTGGCCACCAGCGCGTTGTTGAACTTGAGATTGAAGGTGGCGCTGACCTTTTCCCCGATGCGGGACAAGTCCAGCGGCGTGAATTCCTGATAGACGGCCGGCCGACCGGCCGCATCGATGCTTCCGTCCGGGGTTTTCACTCCGGTGGTGTTGTTGAGCGCGTCCACATCATTGACCGCGACCAGGGCCGTGAAGCCGGTGGCGGACTGGCCGGAGAGCGCCAGATTGCCGCTGCCGCCATACAGGTATTGCTTGTAGTCATACTCGCCCCAGGTGCTGGGGAGCGCGACCGGACTGGCGTGCAGGCCGGTGGTCAGCGCCAGGCTGGTGGCCAGGGCATAGAGCCTGCCGGTCTGTCGGGCGGCTCGGCGATTCTTCTCGGTTTTCATGATGGTTGGTTTTTGGTTGGATTGCGCACGGTTACTTGGGCCAGGCGGCGAATGATCTTCCCGTCGTTCCCAAGCACTTGATGGGGGGAGAGTGGCGGATGCTGCGCAAACCTGCGTTCGATCCGCGCCACATTCTTTTTTCAAACG
>JBAXBG010000176.1:0-7471 GCA_037142115.1 Verrucomicrobiota bacterium
CCGCCGAGAGCTACCTGCTAACCGTCGCAGTCGACGCGCAGCTGCCCAAGGAGCGCAAGAAGCAGGCCGGCGAGAAGCCCGAGGACGCCAAGACCAAGGACGCGGCCTTCAGCGAGCGCCTCAAGGTCCTAACCGACAAGCTGGCCAAGGAGAAATCCCTGGCCGGGCGCACCTTTGCAGTCGCCAAGGCCACCGTCGACCCCCTGCTCAAGGACCGCGCGCAACTCATCGCCAAGGCGACTCCACCCGCTGCCGCCGATCCGGCCAGCGGCTCCGTCCAAAAACTGCCCGGTGGCTTGATCGCACAACCACCTGCCCAGCCGCAGCCACGCGCCACCACCCACCCGATGGAAGTGACCACGCCACCCATCTCCATCCCGGCCACCGAGGCACCGAAGAAGGGCGCAAAGGATGGGGCCAGTAAGAAGTGAGCGCGCCTTGTTGGGGCAATGCTTTTTAGTTGGGTTCGGACGCCGCCGGTCGTTACCAGGAGCGCGAGTCTCCAGACTCGCCCGCCAAGGGAACCGTTATTTCCATCGCTCGTGCATGGTCGGGGCCTTGCCCGGCGAGTCTGGAGACTCGCGCTCCAGTTAGGCCATCCCGCTTAAGGCCGTGCGCGAGCCATCTCCGGGCTTGCCCTGAGGGGATTCCCGGGCATGCTTCGCGGCGTTGTGAGTTTCATTCCGGTTGAACCATCGTTGGAGGTCTTTGTCGAGCTGGCGAAGCGGGGCAATGTCGTGCCCGTTTACACCCAGCTGGCGGCGGACTTCGAGACGCCCTTGTCCGCCTACCTCAAGCTGCGCGACAACCGCCACTCGTTTCTGCTGGAGAGCGCGGAGAGCACGGAAAAAGGCGGCCGCTGGTCGATTGTGGGCAGCGGACCGCGGATGGTGTTCGAGGCGCGCGACAAGGAAATCACCATCCGCGAGGGCTCGAAAACCCGCACCTTTACCGCCGAGGTCGATGTGTTGGCGGCGCTGGAGCACGAAATGTCCGCCTATCAGCCGGTCACGCACGGCGGGCTGCCGGTGTTTTCAGGCGGCATGGTCGGCTATCTTTCCTATGACGCGGTGCGCCAGTTCGAGCCGACCCTGGGGCCGCCGCCGCCCGATCCGTTAGGGATTCCGGACGCGCTGTTCGTGCTGGCCGACACGCTGCTGGTTTTCGACCACCGGCTGCGGCGCCTGCAAGTGGTGGCCAATGCCTTCATCGGCGAAGCGGTGTCGCCGGAGGCGGCCTATGCCGAGGCGCGGGGCAAAATCGCCGCGATGGTCGAGATTCTCAACCGGCCGCTGCACGTGCCGGCGCTCAACGGTCTGGTGCAGGTTGAGCCGGTGGAGGCCACCAGCAACACCAGCCAGGCCGAATACGAGGCCATCGTCCGCGCCGGCAAGGAGTTCATCGCCGCCGGTGATATCTTCCAATTCGTCCCCAGCCAGCGGTTTGAAACCGACTTTGATCTGCCGGCGGTCGATCTCTATCGGGCACTGCGGCTGGTCAACCCGTCGCCCTACATGTTCCTGCTGGAGCTGGGCGACTTCGCGCTGGTGGGCAGCTCGCCCGAGGTCCACGTCCGCTCGATCCACGGCCGCATCGACATCCGCCCGATCGCCGGCACCCGCTGGCGCGGCGCCACCCCGGAGGAGGACGATGCCCTGGCGGCCGACTTGTTAGCCGACCCCAAGGAGTGCGCCGAGCACCTGATGCTCGTGGATCTCGCCCGCAATGACGTCGGGCGGATCGCCAAACACGGCGCGGTCAAGGTCGACGACTTCATGATCGTGGAGCGCTACAGCCACGTGATGCATATCGTGTCCAACGTCAGCGGCGAGCTCGATCCGGCGCACAGCGCCTATGACGTGCTGCGCGCCACCTTCCCGGCGGGCACGGTCAGCGGCGCGCCCAAGATCCGCGCGATGCAGATCATCAACTCGCTGGAGAAAAACAAACGCTGCGCCTACGCCGGCGCGGTCGGCTATTTCGGCTTCGACGGGTCGCACGATTCCTGCATCACCCTGCGCACCTGCCTGCTCAAAGGCGGCAAGGTTTACGTCCAGGCGGGTGCCGGGGTGGTTGCCGATTCCGATCCCACCTACGAATACGAGGAAACCGTCAACAAGGCCAAAGGCATGCTCCGCGCCGTCGCCCTGGCCCGCACGCTGGCCCCGGAAAAACCGGCAGAGAAATAAAACCGCAGATGCTCCTGATCCTCGATAACTACGATTCCTTCACTTACAACCTCGTTCAATACTTCGGCGAGCTGGGGGCGGAGATGCGGATTTTCCGCAATGACGTGATCACCGTGGATGAAATCAAGGCACTCAATCCCACGCATATCTGCATTTCCCCCGGCCCGTGCACGCCCACCGAAGCCGGGATTTCCTGCGAGCTCATCGGGCAGCTCGGGGCCACCATCCCGATCCTCGGCGTCTGCCTCGGCCACCAGGCGATCGGCCAGGTCTATGGGGGCGAGGTGGTGCGAGCCGACCGCCTGATGCACGGCAAAACCTCGCCGATCCATCACTTGGGACAAGGTGTTTTTGCGGGCGTGCCCAGCCCGTTTGTGGCCACCCGCTACCACTCGCTCATCGTCAAACGCGCGACTCTGCCGGACTGCCTGGAAATCACCGCCTGGACCGAGGAGGGCGAAATCATGGGACTGCGGCACAAGCAGCACCCGGTCCACGGCGTCCAGTTCCACCCGGAGTCGATCCTCACCCAGCACGGCAAACACCTCCTGCAAAACTTTCTGACCCTGTAGCGGCGGTCTGCGACCGTCGCTTCTCCTCTTCGCCATTCCATGACACCCACGCCCGATGTTCCGCTCCATTTCAATTTCACCCGCAACGTCATCGACCGGCTGGCCGTCGAGCGCCCTGATGCGTTAGGCCTGTGGTGGACCGACGATGGCGCACGCGAGGAAAAATATACGTTTGGCCAACTCGCGATGCTCAGCCGCCAGGCGGCGAATTTCTTCCAGGCCAGCGGGATCGGTCGCGGCGACCGGGTGTTGTTGGTGCTCCACCGCGTGCCGCAATGGTGGATCGCCATGCTCGGGCTGATCCGCCTCGGCGCGGTGCCGGTGCCGGGAACCCCTCTGCTCACCCCGCGCGACCTGCGCTACCGCCTGGACGCCGCCGACATCGGCGCGGTGATCACCGACGCGGAGGGCACCGCCAAGCTAACGGATTTCGCGGGGGTGCGGCTGGTCGCCGGCCAGGCCACGCCCGGCTGGCTGGACTTCGATGCCGGGGTGGCCGCCGCCGCCACCGAGTATGCCGACGAGCCGATCCGCGGCGACGAGCCCGGGATTTTGTTTTTCACCAGCGCCACCACCGGCCACCCGAAGATGGTGCTGCACACCCAGACCAGTTACGGCCTGGGCCACCGTCTGACCGGCAAGTATTGGCTCGACCTCAAACCCGACGACCTCCACTGGAACATCTCCGACGTCGGCTGGGCCAAAGCCGCGTGGTCGAGCTTCTACGCTCCCTGGCACATGGGGGCCTGCCTGTTTGTCACCGACAGCCGTGGCAAATTCGACCCTGCCAAGACCCTGCGCACGCTTGCGACCTATCCGATCACCACCTGGTGTGCGCCACCCACCGCCCTGCGCCTGATCGTCCGCGAGGATCTCACGCAATACAGCTTTCCCAATCTCCGCCACGCGGTGACCGCCGGCGAACCCCTCAACCCCGAGGTGCTCGCCATCTGGAAACAAGCCACCGGACTGACCTTTCATGAGGCCTACGGCCAGACCGAAACCATCATGCTCATCGGCAATTTCCGCTGCCTCGGCGGCGAGGTGCGCCCCGGATCGATGGGCCTGGCCAACCCGGCCATTGAGGTCGCCGTGCTCGACGATCACCTCAACGAGTTGCCCGCCGGGCAGGAAGGCGAAGTGGCGGTGCGCGTGTTCCCTAACCGCCCGCTTGGCTTGTTCCAGGAATACTGGCGCCATCCGGAAGTCACGGCCGACCGCTTCCGCGGCGACTGGTATCTCACCGGCGACCGAGCCAGCCGCGACGCCGACGGTTACTTCTGGTTTGTTGGCCGCAAGGACGACGTCATCAAGAGCTCCGGCTATCGGATCGGACCGTTTGAAGTCGAGAGCGCGCTCATCGAGCATCACGCGGTGCTGGATGTGGCGGTGGTCGGCAAGCCCGACCCGATCCGCGGCCAGATCGTCAAGGCATTCGTCGTGCTGCGCCACGGCACCGCAGCCTGCGACACCCTCAAGCAGGAATTGCAAAATCACTGCAAACAGGCGGTCGCGCCTTACAAATATCCCCGCGAGATTGAGTTCGTCGACGACCTGCCGAAAACCACCAGCGGCAAGACCCGCCATGTCGAGTTGCGGCTGCGGGCGTGAGGGCGTTGGGCAATGGCCGACTGAAGTCGGCGCTCCGTAGTTCAAGGGCCAGGTGACTCGGGTGACTGATCCGCGAATTAGGCGTATGAATTGATCGATGGGCGGCGTATGGATCGGCGAACCAAATTCAACCACACACCAGAAGCCATGACCCCATTTGAATTTCCCGCCAACCGCCGTTCATTCCTCAAAGGCGCGCTCGCCGCCGGAGGCGCGACCGTTTTCGCTCCGCAATTGATGTTTGGCGCGGCGGGAAAAGCCTCGCCCGGCGAGCGGGTGAACCTGGCGTGCTGCGGCATCGGCAACCGCGGAGCCGACGTGGTCAAGGCCTTGCACGCCACCGGCCTGGCTAACATCGTCGCGCTGTGTGACACCGATATGGGCGCTCCGCACACCCAAGCCGTCCTGAAACTCTTTCCCGACGTGCCGCGGTTCCGGGATTTCCGCCAGATGTTCGACAAGATGGGCAAGGACATCGAAGCCGTGAGCGTGGGCACGCCCGACTTCTCCCACTTTCCGATCGCGATGTTGGCGATGTCGCTGGGCAAGCACGTCTACTGCGAGAAGCCGATGGCTCACAGCTTCAAGCAAATCGACCTGATGATGGCCGCCGAGAAAAAATACCAGGTGGCCGCTCAAATGGGCAACCAGGGCCACTCGGAGGGCAATTATTTCCAATTCAAGGCCTGGACCGAAGCGGGCATCATCAAGAACGTCACCAAAATGACCGCCTACATGAACGGCAAGCGGCGCTGGCATGGCATGAAGGTCGACGGCTTGCTGGCGGGGCAACCGGTGCCTGATTCGCTCGATTGGGATGTCTGGCAGGCCACGGCCGAGGCCCATCAATACAACCACGGCTACATCAATGGCGAGTGGCGGTCATGGTTTGACTTCGGCAATGGCGCGCTGGGCGACTGGGGTGCCCACATTTTCGACACCGCCCACCAATTTCTCAATCTCGGGCTGCCCACGGTGGTGGACCCGGTGAAAATCGAGGGCTACAGCCCGTTCATTTTCCCGCAGGAAAGCACCCTGGCGTTCAAGTTTCCGGCCCGCGGGTCGATGCCCGCGCTGGAACTCGACTGGTATGAAGGCCAGCACAATGCTCCGCCGCTGCCGGCGGATTTCGGTGAAGCCGTGGTCGACGGGAATATTCCGCCACCGACCTCCGGCAAGATCGACACCAAGAAGACGCCGCCAGGCAAGGTGATTTACGGCGAGGACCTGACATTCAAGGGCGGGTCGCACGGTTCGGAGTTGCAGATCCTGTCCAAGGACAAAGCGGAGGCCATGAAATCCAAACTGCCCGAGTATCCCAAACAGCACTCGGATCACTTCAAGAATTTCCTGCTGGCCTGCAAGGGCCAGGAACAGTGCCGGTCGTCGTTCGCCGTCGCCGGCCCGCTGTGCCAGACGATGGCCCTGGGCGTCATCGCGCAGCGCGTCAACGCCAGGCTGGAATTCGACCGCGACACCCGCCAGATCACCAACCACAAGCTCGCCAATCAACTGCTGGACGGGGTCCCGCCGCGCAAGCAGTGGGTCCAGTATTACCAGCTGTGAGACGCCGGGCGGCCCATTCCGGGCCGTGAAGCGAATCTTGCCATCGCCCGGAGACCGGGCATGGTGGCCGGCTGATGATGAAAACCACCTTGCTGGAAAATATCCGCCTCGTGCTGCGCGCCCGTCTGGACCGCTTGGTCCACGCTGCGATGGACGCGCACGCCGCAGCCACCGATCCCGGCAGCAAGGCGGAGGGAAAATATGACACCCGCAGCCTGGAAGCGTCCTATCTGGCGGCCGGCCAGGCCCGTCAGGTCGATGAGCTCGCCGAGGCGGTGCGGGTTTTCGACGTCCTGACGCTGCCGGATTTCGCGCTGGAGGATCCGATTGATGCGGGGGCGCTGGTGGAAGTGGACTTGCGCGGAGAATCCTCGCTGCTGCTGCTGGTGCCGACTGCGGGCGGACTGGTCATTGAGGATCATGGCCTGCAAATCACCCTGGTCACTCCGGCCAGCGCGCTCTATCGGAATCTCCTCGGCCTGCGGGTCGGCGACTCCCTGGCAGACCCGGCACTGCGGGTGGTGGACGTGAGCTGACGTCCCGTAGGCGTGCTGGCGACAGCACGCCAGGGGAGGGGCATCCCCGCGTTCTGACGAACGCGCCTACGAGGCCGGCCATCTTTTTTGGAAAGAAAAGTAGTTTGTCGACCGTTGTGGTTTATGGATTATCACGAAGCTGGCTCGTTTCACTTCATCACGCATGAACAAGACTTGGTTGATCCTTTGGTTTGCCGCTTGGGCGGTCTCCGGCATGGCCGCCGGGGAGGTCGTGAGTGCCTTTGAAAGTGCGGCCGCGCCGGTTCCGCTGCAGCCGATCGACCGCTTGGTGGCCGCCAACTTGACCAAGCTGGGCATTCAACCGGTCCTTTGTTCTGATGCGGTCTTCGTGCGGCGCGTCTATCTCGATGTGATCGGCACGCTGCCAACCGCGGTGGAAGCCCGGCAGTTCATCCAGGACCCGGATCTGGTGAATAAACGTGCGCAACTCATTGATCGGCTGCTGGAGCGCGATGAGTTCTCCGACTACTGGGCGATGCGCTGGGGTGACGTGTTGCGCATCAAGGCGGAGTTTCCCGTCAATCTCTGGCCCAATGCGGCACAGGCCTATCACCGCTGGCTGCGCTCCTCGATCGCGGACAACAAGCCGTATGACCAATTCGTCCGCGAACTCCTCACCGCCAGCGGCAGCAATTTCAGGGTCGGGCCGGTCAACTTTTTCCGCGCCATCCAGAACCGCAAACCCGACGGCATCGCCACGGCGGTGGCCCTGACGTTGATGGGGACGCGGGCCGAGGCATGGCCGGCGGAGCGCTTGGCCGGCATGGCGGCGTTCTTCTTACAGCTCGGCTACAAGCCGACCAACGAGTGGAAAGAGGAGCACGTATTCTGGGATCCGTTAGGCAGCAGCAGCGCGGCGGGCAACACCGCGCCCGGTCGCGCCGCCGTCGCGCCGGTGCCCGCGAAGGCCCCGGCGGCAGTTCCAGCCCCGCCGGACCGCGAGTCTCCAGACTCGCCCTCTTCCGCCAAACCTCCA
>JBAXBG010000177.1:0-7289 GCA_037142115.1 Verrucomicrobiota bacterium
GCGCGGGCATGTTGCCCGCCGCCTCGGCCGCCTCAGAAGACGATGACTTCGCCTTCGTCCCCGAGCCGCCCGCACCCAGTGGCGCGGGCATGTTGCCCGCCGCCTCGGCCGCCTCAGAAGACGATGACTTCGCCTTCGTCCCCGAGCCGCCCGCACCCAGTGGCGCGGGCATGTTGCCCGCCGCCTCGGCCGCCTCAGAAGACGATGACTTCGCCTTCGTCCCCGAGCCGCCCGCCAGCGCCCGCAGCGCCGCCTCCGACCTGCGCTCGGCCCTGGGGTGAGGCCGCGCCCAGCGCGTTCTGACGAACGCGGCCACGTTGCCAGGTTCCCACGTCGCCGCGCGGGTGACAGCGCGGGGAGACCCTCAACCACCGGCCCAACCCAGCTTTCGCTTTTGACACAAACCCATTTTTATGGGAATATTCCGGGGTGAAAACCACCTTGGATTTGCCCGATGACCTGATGCGCGAGGTGAAAATTCGCGCGGCGCAGCAGGGGAAGAAGCTGAAAGACGTGATGGCGGAAACCCTGCGCTGCGGTCTGTTCCCGGAGTCCACGGCACTCACCATGTCCAAGCCCCGGATCACCAGACACCCCACTCTTGGGCACTTGGTGGTCACCGGCAGTCCCAACGCTCCCGCCTCGTCGATGACCATCGAACAAATCCTCCAACTCGAACAAGATGCCCTCTACCAAGAAGACCTCAAGCGCGTCGGCATCGCTCTTTGATTCTAATGTTTGGGTCGGCCTGACCTTCACGGCCCATCCATCCTACCAGACGGCAATTGCGACTTTGGAAGAGCACACCATAGCCAAGCCGGCGATATTCTGCCGGGCCACCGAGCAAAGTTTTCTGCGACTCGCCAGCACTCCCGCCCTGCTCCGCCAGTATCACAACGCCGGTTTGACCAACGCGGACATCGTCAGGATTCTTGAACGCCTTCTTGACTTGAATAATATCGCAGTGGCCACCGAACCGGAGCCAACCCGCGCCCTCTGGCTCAAGCTTGCAGGCACTTCCGCCGCATCACCCAAGCTCTGGATGGATGCGTATCTCGCCGCCTTCGCCATTGCCGCCCATCTTCGCTTCGTCACCTTCGACACCGATTTCCGCCAGTTCCAACCCCACGGCCTCAGTCTCCAGCTGCTACAAGCCTGAGCCCGGCATCTTGCTTTCCGAATTTCAGCTTTACCACCTCACCCATGCCCCTGCCCGCGCTCACCGGCCAATCGCCCGAATCCCTCGCCGCCTGGCTCCAGGACGCCGGCCAACCCGCGTTCCGCGCCAACCAGATCCTCGAATGGGTGTGGAAGAAAAAAGTGACGACCTTTGGGGCGATGACCAACCTGCCGGCGGCGTTGCGCGCGCGCCTATCGGACAGCTTCCGGCTAACAGCGCTGGAGCACGCCCAGACCCAGGGTGCGGCCGACACCACCCGCAAGTTCCTGTTCCGGTTGCACGACGGCCGCTACGTTGAGAGCGTGCTGATCCCCGCCAACCCGGCGCTTTACGGCGAGCAGTCCGACCGCCGCACGCTGTGCGTGTCCTCCCAGGTCGGCTGCGCCTACGGTTGCAAATTCTGCGCCTCGGGCCTGGCCGGCTTCGCCCGCAACCTTGATGCCTCTGAAATCGCCGGCCAGGTGCTGGCCGCCGAACAACTCGCCGGCGAGCGCGTCGACAACCTGGTGTTCATGGGCATGGGCGAACCGCTCGCCAATCTAACCAACCTGCTGCCGGCCATCGCCCTGATCACCGGCGAAAAATCCCTGCACCTCGGCGCGCGCCACTTGACCCTCTCCACCTCCGGCCTGGTCCCGCAGATCCGCCAACTCGCCGCCCACCCGCAACAAATCCGCCTTGCCATCTCGCTCCACGGTGCCACCGACGACGTCCGCCAGCAGATCATGCCGATCAACCAGAAGTGGCCGGTCGCCGAACTCTTCGACGCGCTCGACGAGTGGAACGCCCGCAAGAAACAAAAGCTCACCCTCGAATACATTCTGATCCAAGGGGTCAACGACGCGCTTGAACAAGCGGCGATCCTGGCGCACCTCGCGCGCCGCGTCCACGCCAAGGTCAATCTCATCCCCTACAACACCGTGGAGGGACTTGACTGGCGGCGCCCGCCCGAGCTGCATTGCCGCGCCTTCCGCGACGTGCTCCAAAACGCCGGAATCGCCGCCACCCTGCGCCTCGAAAAAGGCGGCGACATCGACGCCGCCTGCGGCCAACTCCGGCTCAAACAGGAAACCCTCGAGGGAATCGGCTAACACCGCGCCTCAATCGGCGAGGTTCTCATTGAAGAAGATCTTGAGGAACTTCATCTTGCGCTGCGGGTCGAAGCCGTGCTCTAACACCTTGTCGGGATCGGCGATGACCGCGGGTTTGAGGCGGATCTCGACGCCGGTGTCGAGCTTCATCACGGAGCCGATTTTCTTCCTGGCCTTGGTGACATCCTTTTTGGAGATGGCAAACGAGTCATCGAAACGCTGCCCCTGTTCCTCCTCGATCTTGGCGCGGTGCGCGGCAAATTTGCTTGCTGCCTCCGGGGTTTTGAGCACTTCCTCCTCGAACTCCTGCAGGCTGAACTGGTCCTTGGCCTCAAAATAGCTGAGCGCGTCGCGACCGGCGCTCTGATCGTCCCACGGCGGGCTGTCGTCGCCGCGGGGAGCCGCCTTTTTCTCCTGCTCCAGGAACGACACCGCCATGCCGGCGAACTTGTTGGTTAGAAACGGGCTGTCGGTGACGGGCACCACGCCGAGGAAATCGCGCACCCAAAACCGTGACTCGGCACCCGACCGGTC
This sequence comes from Verrucomicrobiota bacterium, assembly GCA_037142115.1. Taxonomy (GTDB): domain Bacteria; phylum Verrucomicrobiota; class Verrucomicrobiia; order Verrucomicrobiales; family Akkermansiaceae; genus Luteolibacter. Next base: position 2,806 of record JBAXBG010000177.1, read on the forward strand.
AAAGGTGAGGACGTAGTATCCCTTGTGGGCGAGGTGGTTGAGAATCAGGCAGCCCTTGTCGATGCGTTCCGGGTTGATGCCCTGCTCGGTGTGGAGTTGCAGGTCGCCGTCGCGGGTGGAGATGCTGAGGAACGGCACCACGCTCTCGGACTTGAGAATGCAGATGCCGGAGGTCAGCGCGCCATCGACCTCGATGTCCTTGATCAGCGACACGCACAGATCGCCGGATTTGATGTTGGGATGGTTGGACTTGGCGTAGAGCCGCTTGGCGATCTCGCAGCCTTTTTCCAGCAGCCCGTTGTCTGAGGCGAAGATCGCCGCCGAACAGGCGTTCATCTCGTGCTGGTCGAGTGAGGCGTGATGGCTGAAGCGGTGGGCCGAGAGGTTTTTGAACGGCTTGAGAAAGATCGCGGTCAGCGCCGCTTGATCGCCCTCCTCGATTTTGAAAACTTCCTTGGAGGTCTGGAGCGGCTCGTCCCGTTGGGGATGGCCGACTTTGGCCAACACGAGCCCGGTGGCGGAGGCGGAGGTGAAACGAATTTTAGCGGACATGGCGCCGGCAACCTAGGCCGCCCCCGCCAATTGAACATGCCGAAATCAAAAAATCCACCGGGCTAACCGAAATCAAACGTCGCCTGCGGGCCCTTTTTGGCCGCCGTAGGTTCCAGCTCCACGCCCTCGCGCAGCCCGGCGGCGGCAAACCGGATGAACCGCCCCAGCACCGCTTCCAGCGACGGCGCGCCCGCTGCACCACCCGTCACCGGCAGCTCCTGATACAGCAACAGGTGGATCAGCCCGCCGGTCACCCAATGCATGCGCCAGCCCAATTCCTCCGGGGCGACCGACGGCAGCGACTTGGTCAGAGCGCGGAGGAAGCGATCGTTCACCGCACGGCGGTGGTCCGCCATCGCCTGCGAAAACCCCTCGCCCGACAGCGCCAGCAAGCGCCCGAGCAACTTGCAACACTGCCGTTCGGACAAGCTGGATTTGCGCACCAGGCCCACCACCGGCCTCGCCCACGCATCCAGAATCTCCTCGACCGGCGCCGCCTTGGCAGTGCCGCCCTTGCGTTCCAAACTCTCCAACCGGGCCAGGCGCTCGTCGTTGAGCGGCTGGAGGTGACGCACCACCACCCACCCGATCAAGCCCTCGCGGGTCCCGAAGTGATAGTTGATGGCCGCCACATTGGCCTTGGCCAGCTGGGTGATGTCGCGCACCGAGACCGCCTCAAAGCCGCGCTCGGCCAACAACGGTTCCGCCGCATCCAGCAAACGCTGCTTCGCTTCGGATAGGGGCAACTGGATCTCACGCATCGGACGAAACCCACTCAACCGGATTCACCGCGGATGTCAAACGAACGATTCACCCGGGCGCGGACCGGATCGATTATAACCGCAACTCGTTCATTGACACCGCCCGGGCACTCCGCATAGCCTGCCGCGCATTTCGCCGCGGTGCCCGGAATTTTGTGATTCCCGTGTCCCCGGCAACCCGAAGATCACACCACGATATCAACCACCACGATGGCTACCAAACAAAAGACGGCTAAACCCGCAGCGAAGAAATCCGCCCCTAACAAACAGGTCAAATACGTTTACACCTGGGGCGCCGGCAAGGCTGACGGCAACGGCAGCATGAAACCCCTCCTCGGCGGCAAGGGTGCCAACCTGGCGGAAATGACCCGCATCAACCTGCCGGTGCCTCCAGGGTTCACGGTGACCACCGAGGTTTGCACCTACTTCTACGCCAATCGCCGGACCTATCCGGTCCAGCTCCAGAGCCAGATGGAAGCCGGGGTCAAGAACATGGAGAAGATCATGGGCTGCAAGTTCGGCGACGCCAAGGGCATGCCGCTGCTGGTGGCCGTGCGCTCCGGCGCCCGTGACTCGATGCCCGGCATGATGGACACCATCCTCAACCTCGGCCTCAACGACCAGACCGTCCAGGCGTTGGCCGCCGCCACCAAGAACCAGCGCTTCGCCTGGGATTGTTATCGCCGCTTCGTCCAGATGTATGGCGACGTGGTGCTCGGCCTGCAAAAGCTTGAAGGCGAAGACCACGAGCCCTTCGAAGTGGTCATCGAGGAATTCAAACACGAGAAATACGGCCAGGACATCATCGACTCCGAACTGACCGCGGAAGACCAGATGGAATTGGTCAAGCGCTTCAAGGCGCTGGTCAAGGAGCGCACCGGCAAGAGCTTCCCGAGCGATCCATGGGACCAGCTGCGCGGTGCCGCCGGCGCCGTGTTCGGCTCCTGGATGAACGACCGCGCGATCGTCTATCGCCGCAAATACAACATCCCCGCCGCGTGGGGCACCGCCGTGAACGTGCAGGCGATGGTTTACGGCAACACCGGCACCGCTTCCGGCTCCGGTGTCGCCTTCACCCGCAACCCGGCTAACGGCAAGAACGAGTTCTACGGCGAGTTCCTCATCAACGCCCAGGGCGAAGACGTCGTCGCCGGCGTGCGCACCCCCGAACCGGTCATCGAGCTCAAGAAGCAGATGCCCAAGAGTTATGCCGAGCTGCTCAAAGTGCGCGCCACCCTGGAGAAACACTTCAAGGACGTGCAGGACGTCGAGTTCACCGTGCAGGAAGGCAAACTCTTCATGCTCCAGACCCGCAACGGCAAGCGCACCGCCGCCGCCGCCCTGAAATTCTCCATCGACATGGTCAAGGAGAAGCTCATCGACTGGAAGACCGCCGTGCTGCGCAACCCCGCCGACCAGCTCGACCAACTGCTCGCCCCGATCTTCGATCTGGCGGAAATCAAGAAGGTCAAGGAACTCGCCAAGGGTCTTCCGGCCGGTCCGGGTGCCGCGTCCGGCAAGATCTATCTGAATGCCGACCGCGCCGCGGCCGCTGAAGCCCGCGGTGAGAAAGTCCTGCTGGTTCGCAATGAAACCAGCCCGGAAGACCTGCGCGGCATGATCGCCGCCGAAGGCATCCTCACCTCCAAGGGCGGCGTTTCCTCGCACGCCGCGCTCGTCGCCCGCCAAATGGGCAAGGTCTGCATCTGCGGCGCTTCCGCCGTGGAAATCGACTATGACAAGCTAACCGTCACCGCCTCCGGCGAGACCTTCAATGAAGGGGATTACCTCTCCATCGATGGCACCTCGGGCATCGTCTATGGTGGCCAGGTCAAGACCGCCCCTTCGGAAATCATCGCCGGCATCGTCCATGGCGACAAGGCCGCCAAGAAGACCGAGAAGTTCAAGAGCTTCCTCCAACTCATGGAATGGTGTGCGCAAGCCACCAAACTGGCCGTGCGCACCAATGCCGACACCCCGGAGCAGACCCGCATCGCCATGGCCTTCGGTGCCACCGGCATCGGCCTGACCCGCACCGAGCACATGTTCTTCGAGGGCGACCGCATCGACGCCATGCGCGAGATGATCCTCGCCACCGACGTGACCGCCCGCAAGGCGGCGCTGGCCAAGCTGCTGCCCTATCAGCGTGATGACTTCACGGGCATCTTCAAGGCGCTCAAGGGCTTCCCGGCCACCATCCGCCTGCTCGATCCGCCGCTCCACGAGTTCCTGCCCCACGACAAGGGCCAGCAACTCGACCTCGCCACCAAGCTCGGCGTCAAGGTGGAAACCATCATCCAGCGCGTGGCCGACCTCCACGAGTTCAACCCGATGCTGGGCCACCGCGGCTGCCGCCTGGGCATCGCCTATCCGGAAATCACCGAGATGCAGGCGCGTGCCGTCTTCGAAGCCGCTGCCGACGTGGCCAAGAAGAAAATCCCGGTCAAGCCGGAAGTCATGATCCCGCTGGTCGGGTTCCAACAGGAATTCGACCTTCAGGCCGAAATCGTCCACCGCGTCGCCAAGGAAGTCATGGCCGAGAAGAAAATCGCCTTTGACTATCATGTCGGCACCATGATCGAAGTGCCGCGCGGCGCGCTCACCGCCGACCAAATCGCCAAGGGCGCCGAGTTCTTCAGCTTCGGCACCAACGACCTGACGCAAACCGCGCTGGGCATAAGCCGCGACGACATGGGTTCGTTCATGACGCCCTACATCGAGAACGACGTGTTCGCCAAGAACCCGTTCGCCACCCTCGACACCACCGGCGTCGGCCAACTCATGGAAATCGCCGTGGCCAAGGGCCGCTCCACCCGCCCGAACATCAAGCTCGGCATCTGCGGCGAACACGGTGGTGACCCGGAATCCGTCAAGTTCTGCCACAAGCTCGGCCTCAACTACGTGTCGTGCTCGCCTTACCGCGTGCCCGTCGCCCGCCTCGCCGCCGCCCAGGCTGCCATCGAGGACGCCAAGGCAGCCCCGGCCAAGCCCGCCGCCAAAAAGGTCGCCAAAAAGGTCGCCAAAAAGGTCGCCAAAAAGGTCGCCAAAAAGGTCGCCAAGAAAAAGTGAGTTAAAGATAGCGCGGCCTCGATGAGGCCGCGCGCTAATGAATCGCAGCGCTCTCATCGGGAGCGCGCTACCATATCCAACACCAAGCCGCCCCGGTCGCAA
>JBAXBG010000178.1:0-7222 GCA_037142115.1 Verrucomicrobiota bacterium
GGGTAAAGCTGAAAGGGTAAAGCTGAAAGGGTAAAGCTGAAATTCGGAAAGCTGAAAGCTGAAATGATTTCAACTTTCAGCTTTCAACTTTCAGCTTTTAGTATTGTGGCGGCAGGATGAGTTCGTCGCCGACCTTGGGTTGGACGGGGCCGAATCCCGGGAGCGGGTTGGCGATGCCGCCATCGGCGGTGACGTCGGACACTTTGAGTTTGCCCAAGATGCCGGTTTTGCGCCGGATGGCGAGGACGGTGCCGACCTGGACTTGCTCGGGCATGGCGATCTCGAAGGTGATGAAGGCGCCGACTTGGGCGTCCTCGACGAATTCCTTGACCTTGCCGATGAGCAGCGCCTCGCCGATCATGCGGGCACGGCGCAGTTCGGCATCGCCTTTTTCAAGGTCGCGCTGGCTAAGCAAGCCTTCCTCGTCCTGGGCGACCTTGGCGTCGCGCTTGGATTTGTCCTTTTCGGTTTCCAGCTGGGCGAGGGTGGCCTTTTGGGCTTCGAGTTGGGCTTTCATCGCCTCGGTTTCCGCGGCGTTGGCGGCTGGGGCGGGTGCGGGCGGGATGGCGGCCTTGAGCTGTTGGAGATGTCGTTCGAGCTGGAGGTTGTCCTGTTCCTGGCGGAGTTCGGCCACCTGTTTTTTGAGGCGGGCGATTTCGTCGGGCGGGGCGTTTTTGACGCCGGTGTTCATGCCCTGCCATGACATCGCCAACGCGCCCAATAGCAGCGCGACAGTCGCCCCAAGGAGAAGTTTCATCGTGTCCATGGGCCGGACGGTGGATGCGCTGGCGGCCGATGTCAACGCGCAGCAAATCGCGGGGAATTTGAGTTTGGGAATCCGCCGCGCGCGCCTTAGGCTGCACCCGTGGCAGTTGACCGGCAGATCCATCCCTGGCGCACGGACGGAAAGTTTTTCCGGGCCGGGGAGGCGCGCGTGTGGCTGCGGGCGGTGACCTACGGCCCGTTGCCGGGTGGCTGGCCAGCGGATTTCGAGGCGGATTTCGGCCGGATGGCGGCGGCCGGCTTCCAGGCGATCCGCTTGTTTGAAATGCCGGACCGGCGCTTGCTCGACGCGGCGGGGCGGCACGGGCTGCGGGTTTTTGGCGGGCTGAAGTGGGGCCAGCACGCGGATTTTCACCACCACCCGGCGCTGTTTACGGCGGCGCGCGCGGCGCTGGTGCGGGCGCTGCGCGAGGTGGCGGGCCACGCCGCGCTGGCGGGCGTGTATGTGGGCAATGAAATCCCGGCCGATCTGGTCCGCTGGATCGGCCCGCTGCGGGTGCGCCAAGCGCTTGAGCGGCTGATTGCGCTTGGCCGGCTAACCGCTCCGGACTTGTTATTTGCGTATGCCAACTACCCGAGCACCGAGTATTTGGAGCCTGCCAACGCCGATTTTTCCGCCTTCAACGTCTATCTGGAGGCACCCGCCACCTATCGGAAATACCTGAAGCGCCTGCACCACATCGCCGGTGACCGGCCGCTGGTGATCTCCGAGTTCGGCCTGGATTCCCGCCGCAACGGGCTGGCGCGGCAAGCGGAGGTGCTCAGCTGGGCGCAAACCATTGCCCGCGACGAGGAAACCGCCGGCCTGACCGTCTATGCCTGGAGCGACCGCTGGTGGAACGCCGGGGCCGAGGTGCTCGACTGGGACTTCGGGCTCATCGACCGGGCCGGCAACGCCAAACCCGCGCTGTTAGCCCGGCCGGCTCTCTGCGCCGTGCCCGCCACCGCCACGCCCGTCTCGGTCATCGTCTGCACCCGCAATGGCCGGGGGCGGCTCGGCAAGTGCCTGCTGGCTGTGAGCCAGTTGACCGGCAACGACTTTGAAACCCTGGTGGTGGACGACGGCTCTAACGACGGCACCGCCGATTTCGTCGCGGAGAAATTCCCCTGGGTGCGGCTGCTGCGCATGGCCCCCGGCGGCTTGAGTGCGGCGCGCAATGCCGGGGCGGCCGCCGCCCGCGGCGACATCCTCGCCTTCACCGATGACGATTGCGAACCGGACCGGGAATGGCTGATGCGCTTGCGGCGGGTCTTCGCCGACGGTCGGTTTGCGGCGGCGGGCGGCCCGAATCTGCCGCCTCGCCCGCAATCCTGGCGGGAAGCGGTGGTGGGCGCGGCCCCGGGCGCGCCCAGCCATGTGATGCTCGATGACGAGGAGGCCGAGCACCTGCCGGGCTGCAATCTGGCGGTCACCCGGGCGGCGTTTGCGGCCATCGGCGGCTTCGATCCGCAGTTCCACACTGCGGGCGACGACGTCGATTTCTGCTGGCGGCTGCGGGCCGCGGGATTCCGCTTGGGTTTTGCGCCGGGGGCCTTTGTCTGGCACTGGCGGCGGCCCCGCCTGCGCGCCTTCCTCCGCCAGCAACTCGGCTACGGGCGCGCGGAACGCCTGCTCATCGCCAAACACCCCGCCGAGTTCTCGCCCCGCGGCTGCGCCAAGTGGCAGGGCTTCATCTATGGCGGCGGTCCGGTGCGCGTGATGGAGGACTCGATCATCTATCACGGCCAGATGGGCACGGCGGGCTATCAGGCAGTGACCAACCGCATGCAACCGCTGCGGGGACTGCCCCCGCGCTTCGACCGCTGGTTCGCGCGCGCCGCGCTGCGGGTGGTGGTCTGCCTGGCCCCGCGGCTGCGGGCCTGGGCGCGCTGCGGAACACGAGGGTTGGGGTTGGGGCCACCGACCCCAGCCGGGGAAAAACCGCAACGCTCGCAGCGACGGTCGCAGACCGCCGCTACAGCACATGAGTTCGCGGTCCAGCGCGCCACGCGCGAGGACCTGTTGCGGCGCTTGCTGGCCGCCGGCTGGCTGCCCGCCGGCCCCACCGATGCCTGGGACGTCGAGCAGGATGGCACCCGGGTCTTGTTAGCCACCGCCCACGATGCCGCTGGTGCCAGCCACATCCTGGTACGGGTCTGGGGCGACGCCACGCTGCTGCCGTTCCAAGCCTGACGGCCTCCGGTCGCGGCGGTGTTTTCTCGACGTGCTCTTCCACCGTGGCTGCCGCGTCTCGCGGCAGGCCGTGATGGCGGCGTCTCGCCACCATGTCTGGACCTAGAAAGGAAAATGGAAACCACGGATTACACGGATGAAAAAGGGACAGACCCTTAGACCCAGAAGATATGATCGAAGTGCGCGGAGCCGCAGCGGCTGCCGCGTTCCGTGGTGAAAAGACTGTCACTTGGCGGCAAATTGGCTGTAACTGCGCCCCTCCGCATGTCCGCTCTCCTCTCCGCCAACGAAATCCGCCTTACCTATGGCTATCAAACGCTGCTCGACGGGGTGACCCTGGCGATTTCCGCCGGGGAAAAAATCGGCATGGTCGGGCGCAACGGCTGCGGCAAAACCTCACTGCTCAAAATCCTCACCGGTCAGAATGCGGCGGATTCCGGCGAGATCGCCCTGCGCCGCTCGCTGCGCATCGGCTATCTGCCGCAGGAGTTCGAGCTCGATTCCGCCCTCAGTGTGCAGGAAAACATCGCCGCCGGCGCGGCCGACATCGTCGAGGCCGTGCGCCGCTATGAAAACGGCGAAGGCAGCGACGCCGAATTGGAGGAACTGCTGCATTTGATCGATCACGCGGACGGCTGGAATCTCGACGCCCGGATCAAGGCCACCGCCACCGCCCTCGACGCGCCCGCGCTGGACCTGACCGTCGGCCCGCTCTCAGGCGGAGAAAAACGCCGGGTCGCCCTGTGCCGGGCGCTGGCCTGCCAGCCGGATTTGTTGTTGCTGGACGAGCCGACCAACCATTTGGACGCCGAGTCGATCCACTGGTTGGAAGACTACCTGCGAGGGTTCCCGGGCGCGCTCATCTTCGTGACCCACGATCGCTATTTCCTCGATGTGATCGCCACCCGCATCATCGAAATCGACCAGGGCCGGGCGTTTTCCCACCCGGGAAATTACACCGCGTTCCTGGAATCCAAAGCCGTGCGCCGGCAGATTTCCGAGCAAACCGAGCGCCGCCGCCAGCGGTTCCTGCGCGAGGAACTCGACTGGGTCCGCTCCGGGGTGAAGGCCCGCGGCACCAAGTCGCGCCACCGGATGGACCAATACTACGAGATCGAGGGCATGGAGGCCCCGCCCGAAGAGCGCGAAATGGACCTGCTTATTCCGCCGCCACCGGATCTGGGCAACATCGTCGTCGACCTCGAAGATGCCGGGGTCAACGTCGGCTCCAAGGGCACGCCCCGCTGGCTGTTCCGGCATCTAACGCTTAACCTGCGCCCGGGCCAGTGCACCGGCATCGTCGGCCGCAATGGCGTCGGCAAAACCACCCTGCTCAAGTTGTGCCTCGGCCAGATCCCCCCCAGCGAAGGCACCGCCGTCATCGGCAAACGGGTGAAGGTCAATTATATCGACCAGACGCGCATGCAGCTCGACGGCACCGGCTCGCTGCTGGACGAGATTTCCGACGGCAACGAGAAGCTGATGTTCGGCAACCAGCCGCTCGGCGCGCGCAACTACCTGCGGCGCTTCCTGTTTGATGACAAGCGCATCAACGAGCGCGTCGACCTTCTATCCGGCGGTGAGCGGGCGCGCCTGATGCTGGCCAAGGTGCTCAAGAACGGCGGCAATGTCATCGTACTCGACGAGCCAACCAACGACCTCGACCTGCAATCGCTGCGGATGTTGGAAGAGGCGCTCGCGGATTTCGACGGCTCGGTCATTGTCGTTTCCCATGACCGCTACTTTCTGGATCGCATCTGCGATCAAATCATCGCCTTCGAGGACAATGGGATCCGGGTCCAGGCGGGCAATTATTCGTATTACCTCGAAAAACGCCACGCCCGCGAAGCCGCCGAACGCTCCCAAGCGCAAGCCGCCGCCCGCGAAGCCGCCGCCCGCCACAAGGCCGCCGGCACCACCGCCCCGAAACCCCGCAAGCTCACCTTCAAGGAACGCGCCGAGTTGGAAACCATCGAGAGCGCGATCCTATCAGCCGAGCAGACCGTCGAGGCGATTGAAATCCAACTCCACGACCCGGATTTCCTCGCCATCCATTTCGCGGAAATCCCCGCCCTGATCGACAGCCTGGCCCCGGCCAAGGCCGAAGTCGCCCGACTCTATCAGCGCTGGGACGAACTCGAAGCGCTCAACTAGCTGCCGGCACGGAACGCCAGCTCGATGCCCCGGCGTTTCCAGGCTTTGGTGATCTCGCTGGCAAGCTGGTCAAAGGTGCGCCCGTCCAGCAGAACCGCGAGCGCGTCCTCGCCGGTTTTGCCCGCCCGCAGCGCCTTGAGGAAGTCCTTGACGCGCTTGCCATCCCCCGCGCCATCCATCTGCAGGAAGTAATAGGTGATGAGCAGTCCACAGCCATAATTGAGCTGGGGGCTCGCCGTGAAGTTGGCGTAGTCCTGCAGCATGAATGCTTTCAAGTCCGCCATCTGGATGTCCTTGCCCAGCGCCCGGCCGCCCGAGTTTTTGGTGCCGTAGCCGGTGGTGTAGGCGACGATGTCGCTGTGGTTGTTGCGAACGCTGAACGCGCCCGACCGATACGGCGTCACCGCGACGTATTCCGCTAGGCCTTCGGTAAACCAGCCCATAGCTCCCGACTGGAAGTAGGGGTGCGGCGTGAGTTGGTGGGTGAGTTCGTGGGGCAGGGTCTTGCTGCTTTTCTCCCGGTCAAACATGTAGCCACTGCCCACCGGCCGCACCCCCAGGCTGGTGAGCGGCACGATCACGGCCGCCTTGCTGCCGATGAAATACCCGGAGGTGTGAGGCTTCCCGCCCGCGGTGACGTAGTCGTCAAAGTTTTCATACAACAAAATCTGCAGCTTGCCGTCTGTTAGCTCCCCGCCATCCAGCCCGAGCGGCAGCGTGCGGCAGAACAGGTGGGTGGCTTCAAACATCACGGCGAACCCTTTGACCACCGACTTCGAGAGGCGCACGTCGCAGGTATAGCGGTAGTTGGTGCTTTCATACACGAAGTGCTTTTTGTCCGCGTCCTCCACCACCGTGGTAACCCCCGGATCATCGCCGAACTTGATGTGCTCGGGCCAGGGGGCGTCAAAGTTGGGAGCCGCCGGGTCGGACGCGCCGGACGCGCCACCAGCCTCCTGGCTGCGGGCGTAGGCGACGTCCGCCTCGCACAGTTTGTCCAGGGCCAAGGGCACCTTGCGGCCGTCCTTGAGTTCGAGAATCACCGATTCTCCATCCAACCGGACCATCCGCGCTTCGAGGGTGCGGTTCTGAAGGTCGGTCCAGGCGCGCGTCTCCGCCGCGCGTGCGATCCCGGTGAGAAGCAAGGCTGGCAGCAAATAGCGCAGGGCATTCATTGATAGATGACGAATTAGCCTGTGACCCGGCGCTAGTCGAGCCAAAGGTGCCGGAGGTTCGGTGACCGGGCGTGCGGGAAAGGATTGGAAAATCCGCGCCGCCCGGCATGCTCACGCCGCACCCGATGGCCAAGCCGATCCTGAAATGATATGAAACCGTGGCTCGCAGCAACCCGCCGTCTCACCGCCCGGCTGAGCAATCTTGAATTCGCGGCCCCGGTGGCCTGTGTTTACCGCCCGCTGGAATACGCGGGCGCGCCCTATCAGCGCTATCTGGAAAGGTTCGGCCAGGGGCACAAGCGCGTGCTGCTGCTCGGCATGAACCCCGGCCCGTTCGGAATGGTCCAAACCGGCGTGCCCTTCGGCGAAGTGGCCGCCGTCCGCGATTGGATGGGCATCCAGGAACCGGTGGGCAAGCCCGCGCGCGAACATCCCAAACGCCCGGTCCAGGGCTTCGCCTGCCCGCGCTCGGAAGTCAGCGGCCGCCGCCTGTGGGGCTTGTTCGCGCAACGCTTCGGCACCGCCGAGGCCTTTTTCCGCGATCACTTCGTGCTCAACTATTGCCCGCTGGTGTGGATGAGCGCCTCCGGTGCCAACCTCACCCCCGGCCAACTCCCCGCCGCCGAATTGGCCCCGGTCGAGGACGCCTGCCTCGAGCATCTCACCGCGGTGATCGCCCTGCTGCGCCCGGCGTTTCTCATCGGCGTCGGCGGCTTCGCCGAGGACCGCCTGCGCCGCGCCGTGGGTGACGGCGGCCCCGCCTGCATCGGCCGCATCCTCCATCCCTCGCCCGCCTCGCCCGCCGCCAACCGCGGCTGGGCCGAGGCCGCCACCGCCCAGCTCACCGCGCTTGGCGTCTGGTAGAATCAACGGCCCGGGCACTGCCTGGCGGCTTCCAATTTTCAAATGGTGCGCGATACTGGGTTCGAACCAGTGA
>JBAXBG010000179.1:0-7129 GCA_037142115.1 Verrucomicrobiota bacterium
TCGGATCGGTCGGATCGGTCGGATCGGTCGGATCGGTCGGATCGGTCGGATCGGTTCACGCGCCCTTGATCCAGGCGACGATTTCCGCGGCGATCTGCTCGGGCGGTGAATCTTTGATGATGAGGGTGGTCCGGGTTTGGGTGGGCAGGGCAACCGAGGTGAAGGCGATGTCACCGGTGCCCACGGCGGCGGGCTTGGCTTTTTGCAGGGCGGGCATGATGCCGCGCATGTTGGCCATGCCGACCTGCGGGTTGTTGCGCGGTTCCGGCAGGCTGCCGGTGGCCCAGCCGAGCACGGCGGGCGGGGCGGTGCAGACCGAGATCTGATGTTGGCCGCCCTCGACGCGCTCCATGACGCGCAGGCTGCCGTCGTCACCGACCGTTAGGGAATCGACGCCCTGGAACTGGTCGGTGATGCCGAGGCGCTCGCCGACGATCTGCAGGGTGGCGCCGGCACCGCGGGAGGCGGATTCCCAGCCGCCGAATAACAGGAGCTTGGCAGGATCGAGGCCCGGGATGGCGAGGATCGCGTCGGCCAGGGCGGCGGCGGTTTCCGAGGCATCGGTGAAGCCCCCGGCCGAGCCGTCCAGGGCGATGAGTTCAAACGGGACTTTCTGCGCCACGGTCATCATGACCTGCTGCAACTTTGCCTTGGGACCGAGGCTCACCAGCCAAACCTTGCTGCCGGGATGTTTGGCGGCCAGGTTGGCGGCTTCATAGAGCGCATGGCCCGCCCACGGGTCGAGCGACGAGGGCAGCATCATCTCGTTTTTGAGAGCCGGGCCGGTGGCACCGGTCACCGGTTCAAGGGTTTGCAGGGGGTCGGGAACGAGGCTGCCGCAGACGATGATTTGATAGGACATGGTAGGAGTGAGTGAGGAGGCTGGAGGCAGATCGGTCGGATCCGACGGATCCGACCGATCCAGAAAGGTCAGTTTTCGCCGGAATGCAGGCCGCCGGAGCCGGCCTGGAAGGAGACCAGGGTGTGCTCCGGGTTGTCAGGGTGGGCTTTGGCGCAGTTCCAGAGGCAGGCTCCGCAGTGGATGCATTTTTCCCGGTCGAAGACCGGGCGGCCGTTGTCGCTGGGCGTGATCGCCTGGCCGGAGCACATTTCCACGCAGATCTTGCTGTCGCAGGATTCGCAGGCGGCCGGATAGAGGAACACCACATGGTCGGCGTAGCCGGCGGGTGCCTGGACTTTGCCACCCATGAGCAGGGCGTCTTGATGCGAGACTAACAATTCGCCGTCGAACGGGATGGCCGGCCAACCGGCGCGGTCCATGAGCGGGCCGTTGGCGGCGATGCCCTTGGTGTCGCAGTCCTTGCGGATGCGGGCGATTTCCTCCTTGGAGATCCGCCCCGCGTAGTAATTTTCCAGGGTGGGCACGCGCGAGTGAGGCGGACCGGGGCGGCCGGGCATCGAGATCGCGCCCTTGCTCAGGCCGGTGAGCATGGTGCCGATCAGGCCGGGGATCACCCCGCGTTGGAAGCCATCGCGGGCTTTTTCGGCGATCCGGCCCTCGGCTTCCACCCAGCTGGCGCGGCGGCGCTTGAGGTAGGTGGCGTCGAGGTTGTCGCGGGTGAATGGCTGGTTGGCCTTGAGCAGTTCGATGACGGCCTCGGCCAGCTGCACGCCGGTGGCCCAGGCTTCATCGACCCCCGAGTTGGTTAGAACATTGGTCGAGCCGCTGCCTTCGCCGATGCGGGCGAAGCCGTCGCCGGTGAGTTGCGGTTCGCCGCGGCGGCCGGACTCCTGCAGGGATTTGGCGCCCCACGAGCGGAGGCGGCCGCCCTTGAGATGGCGCCACAGGTACGGGTGGGTCATCCAATGTTGCAGATAGCGGTAGGCGGTGCGCGCGGGGCTATCAAACCACGACGGAACGAAGATGCCCAGCGACGCGACGCGGTCGGGATGCACGTAAAGGAACCCGAAGATCTCCGGCTCGGGATAACCGATCGTGTGCAGCACCGTGCCGGGTTGGAGTTCGCAATCCTCCGGCAGATCAACGACAAATTTCATGCCCAACGCCCAGTCGTGGAGGTGGTGGCCGGCTGGCACGCCAAACTCCTTGTCTAACTGCTGGCCGATGGCGCCGACCGGGCCGTCGGCGACCACGGTGAGCGGCGCGCGGACTTCCATGCCGGGCATGAAGCCGTCGGCGGGCTCGCCGTCCTTGGTGACACCCTGATCCAACAACCTCACGCCGGTGACGGCATTGTTTTCAATGATCGCCTCGCCCACCGGGCTGCCGGGCCAGATTTGAACGGCCCCGGTGGCCATGACCTGGTTGCCGACCCATTGGGTGAACTGGCCCATCGAGAGAATCAGGCCGCCGTGCTTGTTGAGGAACGACGGGGTCCACGGCAACTCCATGGCCTCGTGCTTGACTCCCACCATGCCGCCCAGCGATCGCAGCACTTTGTCGGCGGCACGCATCGCCAGCGGGCGGCGACTCGCCCCGGCGGGATCCATCAGGTAGATGATTTTCTCGGCGCTGACCGGCGCGGCCATCGGGATTTGCGCGGGGTCGAGGTCCGGGAACGACTGGCGCAGGCTGGTGGCGTTGGTCACAACCCCCGAGACGCCGAAGCCGATGTCATCGGCGCGCTCGTAACACATCACCTGCAGCGGCATGCCCGGCATCAACGGGCTCTCGAGGGCCGGGCTGCCGTCGGGATTCATGACCGCCGCGGCCAGCGTGGTGAGGAAACCGCCGGAGGCCGGCCCGAAACCCACGCACACGATATCGGCTTCCATGGTGGGGCGGTCGATGGGGGCGGTGGTGGGCGCGGCGGTGTGAGGCATGGCGATCGGGAGTCGGGTATCAGGAAAGACGCAAGACACAAGACTTGAAGACACAAGCGAAGAGTCCGCGCACCCTGTGGGCTATTCTCTTGCGTCTTGAGTCTTGCCGTCTTGGGTCTTCATGATCACATCGGGTAGTCCAGCGCTTCGGGGATCATGACGCTGGTTAGCACGTTGGCGGCACGGTCTTTGGCCAGGCGGAAGCCGTAGAGCGAGCCATCAACCCGCGAGCGCAGGCGGACGAACTCCGGCAAGGCGGCAGCCTCGCCCGCAGGCTGCGGGAGGTAACCGAAGGCCAGTTCGCTGCAAATGCGGCTGGTTTCGCCGGCGGCACGGGCAGCCTGGACCTGGCACAGGTCGGTGAGGAAGGCGAGCGTGCCGGGCAGTTCCTCGGCCACCGAGGGATCCTCGGCACCGGTGGTGGCGAGCTGCACGGTGTCCAGGATCTGCTGGCGCGAGGCGAGCAGCCAGCACAGCGCGTCGGTGAGCGGGAAGGTGACGCCGTGGCGGTTCGACTGATAGAGCTTGGCGCCATTGGCGTCGGTGGCGGTCTGCAGGTGGCGCACGGTCCACAGCCAGAGGGTCATGGCGGCGGCCACCGCGCCGGCACCGGTGGCGGGATTGGCGGAGGCGAGGGCATCGAGGTCGAGGATCCAGCCTTCGAACTGCGCGAGGAACAGGCCGTTGGTCATGGTGATGGAAAGCTGGCGGCGCTGGACGGCCTCCGGGCCTTCATAGGTGGCTTCGAGCTGGGCATCCATCCATTTGTGAGGGAGGAAACCGGGGCAATCCTCGGTGATGCCGTAGCCGCCCATCAGGCTAACCGCCTCGCGCATCATGGTGGCCCCGTAGCCGGTGTTCCAGAGTTTGCAGGCCGGGCAGAAGACGTTGGCCTGGGCGTCGAGGATCGCGTATTGGACCAGCGGGTTGGACTCCAGCAAGGCCAGGCGGTTGTGATCGAGAGCGGCCTCGGACTGGCGGCGCAGGGCGACGCAGTCGGTGGCGTCCTGTTGGATTTGGGCAAACACTTTAAGCGCGCCACGGCCGGAGAGCCCCTGTTCGGCAAACAAGCGGTCTTTTTCGCGGTCGAGCGGATCGAGGCGGTCGAACAAGCGGGCGGTTTCAAACCCGAGGGCGGCACCGGCCTCGCCGGTGGCCCAGACATCGATGAGGCGATGAAGGACGTCTTGTTTGGTTTGGAGACCGAGGTCGAAGCGCGGTGAGCCGGGAGCGCCGGTCTCGCCGCCACGGAAGCGGCTGCGCTGATAGCGGATGATCGGCTCGACGGCGGAAAGCAGTTTGGCCGAGGTCATCAGACCGACGGTGACGCGGGTCCGGCGGAACACCGCCTCGATGATTTCGCTGTGACTGAAGTTGGGAATGATCACGCCATTCTTGACCGTGTATCCGCCCACAATGCGGGAGGCCGGGACGTTGAGATTGAAGACCGGGTCACAGGTGGAGGACAGCTGATGGACCATCTTGCGGGTCGGCACGCCGGCATCCCACGAGCCCGGATCGGATTTTTCGAGGATCACGATGCAGCTGCCCTTGATCCGCGGATCGGCGGAATCGACGGCCGCGGTGACCACATTGGCAAAGTCCATGTTGGTGATGAAACGGCCGCGCTTGTCGATGTTGAGAACCGGCTCCTCGCCGTCCTCCCAGCTCACCACGCGCATTTTCCCGCTCAACAGCCCGGTTTCCACCCCGACAAACGGGATCGGCTCGGTCAGCGCAAAGGCGACCCGGGTCGCCTGGCGCGAGTCGCCCGGCGCGGGCGGGCTCACCAGCGGCATGTAGTGGGCGACTTGCTCCGGAGTGCCGCGCTCATGGATCGGTGCGACGCCCAGATTGCTGGCCAGACTGCAGGTGGCGGCGCCGGCGTCGACCCAGGACAGCTCGAACGCGACCAGGGCGAGGGCGAGGTTTTTCGGGCCTTCGATGAAGCCCCCGAATTCCGGGTTGAGGAAGGCCGAGGTGATGCCCGATTCATCGTAAATGGCGAGCAGGTCATTTTTTTCAGCCGTCCACTCATGGGTGTTGCGGCCTCCTTGGGCGACCAGACGGGCTACCGGACCACGGGCGATCGGACGCACGGTTTGGACGATCATCATCAGATCATAACGATCCGCAAACCGCCACTGGAGGGCCCGAAGCTGGTCGGAGGGTAAAGTTTGCAGGCTGGGAGACGGGTCAGTGGAGGACATGGTTGCGGGCTGGGTCGGAAGTGATTTTCGACATCCAACTTGGCTGAGCCGCCGGATGCAAGACCTGTGTTCAGCACCTTGCGGATTGTCGCCACCCGCCGGGCGGAGCAAAAATGCCGGTGCCGCTCCTCCCGCCGCCCGCGCCGCGCGACAATCCCATGTCCGATCAGACCGTGGAATGTCGCGTGAGGGATGGCGGGTGCCGCGGTGGATCATTGGCATCCCGTTGCGCGGGCGTGTCTGGAGCATCCACCGTTTAGGCGGACAAACACCGGACTAACTTGGCAGGGCGCGCCGCCATTTGCTCGGCAAACCATTTCCCAACCCATTGAATATCAATGGCAAAAGTCAAGTTAGTTGGGAGGCTCGCGGCCCCAGGGCCAGGCCACTCACTGCGGCATCATGTACGCCAGCAGGCTGATCAGGGTCTCGCGCAGCTTCGGGCGCGACACCAGCGCGTCGATCAAACCGTGCTCGAGCATGAACTCGGCGGTTTGAAACCCGGGCGGCAGATTCTGATGGGTGGTTTCCTTGACCACCCGCGGCCCGGCAAAACCGATCATGCACTTGGGCTCGGCCAGGTTGATGTCGCCGATGGTGGCAAACGAGGCCGTCACCCCGCCGGTGGTGGGATGGGTCATGAGGGAAATGTAGGGCAGTTTGGCCTCCGCGAGCTGGGCCAGGGCACCGCAGGTTTTGGCCATCTGCATCAGCGAGAGCATGCCTTCCTGCATCCGCGCGCCCGATGAGGCGGAAACGATGATGACTCCGCGTTGTTCGGCAATGGCCGTTTCGATGGCGCGGGTGATCTTCTCGCCCACCACCGAACCCATCGAACCGGCGAAAAATTTGAAGTCCATCACCGCGATCATCGCCGGGTGGCCGCCAAGCGCAAGCCGGCCGGTGACGACCGCGTCTCCCAGCCCGGTTTTGTCACGCAACCCCGCGATTTTCTCCGCATACCCCTGGAACCCGAGGGCGTTGCCGGAAACCAGATCCGCGTCGGTTTCCACAAACGATCCCGGGTCGGCTAGCAGCTCGATGCGTGCCCGCGAATCGATTTGAAAATGGTGGCCGCAGCCCTGGCAGACGTGGAGATTCTGTTGGAGTTCGAGGTTGTGGATCATCGCGCCGCAATCCGGACACTTGTGCCAGAGTCCTTCCGGCTGGTCGTCACGGCGGTCGAAGTTGCGCAGGCGCGGTTTGCTGAAAATACCCATGGGAGTGGTGAGGTGCGGGATGCTGGCCGAGCCCCGCTCGGGGCGCTCGTGGCCGCCAATCTAGCGAGGCCGGGCCACGGCGACAACCTCCTTTTGAGCACGGGGCCCGGCGCGCCCGGGCGCGGCCAGGCGGCTAACCGCCAAAAAAACCGCCAGCAGCGCGCCGCAGGGCGAGAACGGACAAGGTTTGCTGATTTCCTGCTAGCCTCTTAAAATCAATGTTCATCTGCGTCCATCTGCGGTTTCAATTCTCTTGCTAGGATGATAATTAGATTGCATGTCCGCCAGATCTGGCCCAAATACCGCCCACGGTCATCGTCAACATTTCCGTAATACCTGATGAAGCTCCGTCCTTTTGTCTGTGGTTCGTCGGTCATCCTAGCGGGGTGGCTGGCACTGACGTTCGTGGTTCATGTGCCCCCCTCGCACTATCAGAAACCCGACGCCGCCCCTGTGACCGCGGTCACCCGCCATCAAGCCCCGGTTGTGGCGGCGGCCGCCCACACGCCCGCCGCGGCGGTTTTTTCGATTTCCGCCTCGCGTTGAGCCACAAACGGACCTAGCCTCACCCACCTATGAGTGAAAAACCGATTGTGTGTGATACCAAACCGCTGGCGCTTGAAGTCGAGGCCGGGACCTATTGGTGGTGTTCGTGCGGGCGTTCCGCCAGCCAGCCGTTTTGCGACGGCGCCCACAAGGGCACCGGCCTCCAACCGGTGAAATTCGACGTCGCGGAAAAGAAGACCGTGTGGTGGTGCCAGTGCAAAAACACCGCCAATCCTCCGCTCTGCGACGGCGCCCACAAGTCGCTGCCCAAGCCGGAGTGAGGCGTTTGCCCGTCACCCGTCGCGCCTCAGAAAGTCCAACAGCCCCTGCGCGGATTTCTGTGAGATC
>JBAXBG010000180.1:0-7056 GCA_037142115.1 Verrucomicrobiota bacterium
GGTTGAATTCCAATGAAGCGTGACCCGTTGTCCCTCATGAACACGATACTTCTGTCAGCTGTTTGGTTGGCCATCCTTCCGCTCGCCACCTCCGCCACGGTGCTGGCGAAAGGAGAGGACTCCGGCCACTCGCAAGCCGTCGGGTTCTCCTGTGCCGTTTGGGAGAACCTGCCCTTCCCGGAACTGTTTTATCGGCATGGCACGGAATACCTGCCAGTCGAGTTGACCGCAGGACAGCGCTCGAAGGTTCATCCTCTCAAGGGCGTTGAAACCCTGGAATTGTTCATCCGAAAAGCGCAGGCCGCCGATGCCACGGCTCCCAGTGCGGCCCGGAACTACAACCGGGTCGGCATGGCTCCGATGCTCAAAGGGGTGAAACGAATGCTGTTCCTGATCGAGGCCAAGCAGGATTCCACGGGGATGCCGCTCCAACTGCTGGGAATGGACGACACGTTGGAAGCCTTTCCGGCCGGATCGTTCCGGTTCCTCAACCAGACGCCCAATCCGCTGCGCATCCTATGCGCCGGAGCCACCCACGAGCTGCCGCCAGGCGCGCTGCAAGTCGTCACGCCCGAACTCCCGAAGGCGGGCGGATTCCTGCCTGTCATCATCAAGAACGAGGACGACCGCAAGCTCCTTGAAAACCGGTTTTTCGCCCAGCCCACGGGGCGCGAACTGATCATCATCAGACCGCCCGCCGAAGGGCGTACCGAGCTGGTGATGAAGTTTCTATCAGACCCAATCCCCGCAAGTCCTCGCTCCAGCCGGAAACCGCCTGATCGCAAATAGCATGCACCACCCACGCCTGATGATCCGAAAATTCGCCGGCTGCCTTTTCACCGTATGCATACTGACGCTGGTGGGATGTCCCGCACTTCTGCGCGCCCAGGATGCGCCCGGCACGCCCGGGGTGGAATTCTCCTGTGTGGTATGGGAGATGCCTTCTATCAGCAAGGTCTTATACCGGGATGGAAAACACTACCTGCCGCTGGAGTTCTCCCTCGGCAACCGTTCGCAGCTCTATCCATTAAAGGAGTCGGCCGCATTGGAGTTGTATGAAATGGCGGTCGGCGCTGACGGAAAAACGACCTACAAACTGGTGGGTAAGGCACCCATGGTTGCCGGAGCCCGGCGGATGTTGTTTCTAATCGACCAAGTGGCCAACTCCAGCGGATTGCCGCTCAGGGTCTTCGGGGTGAATGACGCGTTGGATGTCTTCCCGCCCGGCACCTTCCGCTTTGTGAACTTTTCCAGCGCGGGACTGCAGGTCAAATTCGGCGGGCAGACCAACAAATTGCCCGCGGGTGAGATGAGCGTCGTCAAATCGAATGTCTCGCAGAAGGGCGGATTTCTGCCCTTCTTCCTAGGTGATGCCAACGGCAAAATCATCTTTGAAACCCGCCTTTTCGGTCAACCGACCGGGCGCGACATGGTTTTGATCGGTCCTCCCGCCAAGCCCGGTGCGGAGCCCATGGTGAAGTTTCTCACCGAGATCATTCCTCCCGCGCCGCCCAAACCCGGCGGCTAGCCATTTCCATACGACCTCGCCTGGAACGGATCCTCGCAGCATTGATCATCCGAATATGTAACTGAGAAATACAGCTGCCGCAGTGGCCGCAATCCTCGCTCTGATTGGAACGGGACACCTGATCGAAGACACCTTGCCTCCGCTCATCCATGGCAAGGTTGCGAAAAATCTCGATGAATTATGGCGTCATTATGATCCCAGAAAAGAACCTCTCGCAACCGAGGTGTTGAAGGAATGGGAACAGAATGGCCGGAACTAGACTTGTAGGTTTTCCTATAACCAAATCATGGCGTCAGGTTTTGATAGGTAAAAAATAGCGCGCTGTCGGCGCTGGTTCAAAACTGGATTTTTTTGCCGGAGCAAAACCAGGCAGATTTCAACATAAACTGGCCGGGAATCAGAGGCCATGTTAATTTTGGTGAATGATCGAGAACCCAGAGCTTGCGAAACGGGCGGGAATCCATTCGAAGGATTCAGCGCGCCTTCTCGATCAGTCGCAGGATTCTGTCGGCCCGTGGCAGGATGATATTTGCCGGGCTACTTGCCGCACAGTCAGAGGATCGGGCATTGGCAGGAGTTTGCCCGCGCCGGATGGCTTCGGCCATTTTTGAGCTCAGGTTGATGAGGCGCTCGCGCACCATGGGCCAGCCGAGGCGGGCGTCGGCGGAGAGTTGTTTGAAGTGTTCGGGAGAAACCTCGGCCAAGGATCCGGCACTGCCAATTTTCATCGACAGGGATTTGGAGAGCTCGGGCCAGGCCAGGGTGCAGACCTGATCATACAGGGGGGCCACGCGCCGCGTGTCGCCGTCATAGAGGAACGAGAAGTTTTTCGCGTGGGCGTCCGCGTTGCCGGTCAGTGCCGCGAAGATGACCGCATCGAGCAGGCGGATGATGTCGAGCACCGGTGCCGATGACCAATCGCGGATCAGGGCAAAACAATCCCGCAGGGAAGGCCCGCCCTCTTGTTGGTATTTGCGGGCCGGCGAGAATCCCATGGCCTGGCAAAAGTCTTCCTGATGCAAGCGTCGTGGCGGGTTGCCATCCGTGGCCTGCCGGTCGTAGCGTTTTACGATGAGGCACGGAGTTGTGCCGATGGTGCGCGACCACGCTTGCGCCGAATCCAGTCCGAGTTGGCGGGCCAGCGCCAGACACCAAGCCTCATTGGTGGCCAGACCAGGAAAGCGGGCGGGTTCGGGTTTGATGATGTGAGTGCTGGGAGTGCCGTCCAGCGGCAGCGCAATGCGTGGCTCTGCCTCGGGGCTGTCGGCGGCAAGCACGACGGGAAGCTTGATCTGCGCACCCGCCAGCGATAGGCGGATTCCCTCCTCCCCGGCCATCAAGGGCCGCTGAGGAAGCTCTTCGATGATAGCCGCCAGCGCAGGTTCATCCAGCCAGCGCAGCCGTCCGCTGGCCTGGGGCGGCGGCATATTCTCAGGCAGCAACGACACCGCGCCTGCACATTCGCCGCCGATGCGTTCGAGCAGGGCAAAATCATTGGTGGCACTGATTCCCAGGATCGAGGCGATCCGGTCCCGCGGCTCAGCCTCCGGCAAAAGACCGGCAAAAAAGCCCCGCACCACCCGCCCCGTGAACGGATCGCTTTGCAGCGGTAACTGCCGGGAAAGTGGCTGGGGCGTACCACCCGCCAGCCATGCCGCGTCATACACGAAGACGGGCTCGTCGCTGTCCGCGAGAATGCCGACCCTGCCTCCATCCAGATATACCGCCAAGCGTTTCATGGGTCTTGAATCTGAAGCCGCAGTCCGAGCGTGCGGGCGAGTTCCAGTGCCTTGCCAATCTGGCATGTGGCCTTGCCTTTTTCCAAGTCGATGATGAACCGCAAACCCGTGCCAGAGGCGAGGGCTAGATCCTTCTGGGTCACTTTAAGCCGTCGGCGCGCTCCGCGGATCGCCTCGCCAAATGATCGGGTGTCTGTGATTAAACTCATTCCTGAACGGGAACAAAGCCGAGATTTCATAACCTAGCAAGTCAAAAGTTACCGATGGGGAACATTATACTAAAATCACGGTTCGAACATGAATTGATTCCCGATCGGGAATCCCAATGGCGGCGGAAACCAGCTTGTGGCAGAAAAAATGGCATTTCTGGTTCACCGCCCGCTTACCCTCCCGCCCATCCGCTACCGGACAGGCAGGAGGGCTCGCCGTATCGCCTATCGGCAACCCGGCTTCACGCTGCCATAGCCTGAGGCGGCGACTTGCAGGCGGCATCCTCAGTAACCGCCTCGGTGACGACGCGGTTGGGCATGAGCACGCAGTAGCAACCGGAGGGATCGGTGACGACCCCGGGGCTGATGCCGTCGCTCAGGCGCAGGGTGAAACCGATGACGAGCGCATCTGCCAAATACTGCGGACCGAACGAGATCGCCGGTGGCTGGCCCTCAATGGTGCAGGGCACCTGGATGGTGGCGGCCGTGTTCTCAGTGTCCCGGTGGGTCAACGTCAGCAGGCCGCCGTTCTCCCAGGTGAGCCGCACCGAGTTCGACTTGCCGACCAGGGACCGCAGCCACGAGATGAGCGCGGACTTGTGCGGTTCTTGGATGGTGACGGATTCGGGGAGGTGACTGGGGATCACCTGCCGGTAGTTCGGGTAGCTTCCTTCGATCCGCCTGGCGATGAGCGTATTCGGACCGGAACGAAACTGGATGTGGCGGGCCTCGGCAGCGTCAGGCTGTAGGATGGCGGCATTGCGGGCGGTGAAGTCACAGTGACCGAGCACATGCACGGCGGCGTTTGGCAGGATGAACTCCCGCCCGGCAAAGCGAACGGGGGCTCCGGCCAAACGTCGTCCGTCGGTGGCGACCAGAATCCCGCCATCGTCCGGCGAGAACAGCACGCCGTTGAGGACGTAGCGGGTTGCGTCGGTGGACGCGCTGCCTGCGACGGAGCCCAAAGCCTGGAGGGTTTCTTTCGGCATGGCGGTGATCCGGCCTTCGAGGGCGGGTCGCTCCGGGAAGTCGGCTGCAGGTTCGGGGTGATAGACGGTGACCTCTGCCATGCTACCGCACGAGACGGTGAGCGTGAGCGTGGTGCCGTCCGCAGTAGTGGTGTAGGCGAATTGGGCTGAACTCTTCCTGTCGCCCCGGGTCGCGGCTTTGAGGGCCTCGGCGGCGATTAGGAAGCTCCCCGGCTGAAACGGGTCGATGGTGGCATGCACGTGGGTTTCAAGCCAGTGGTCGAGATCGGTGACGGCCAGGCAGAGCCCGGCGGCGTCGATGGTGACGAGCACATGGTTGAGAACCGGCAGTTTGAGCCGCTCGAAGCGAATCCGGGTGAGGAGCTTGCGGGCGGATTGGATGACGGAGACAGGGATAGTGATATTCATGGTTATGGGGTTGGTTTATGGTTAGGGGTTGTCGGGTGGTGGTGATCAGGAAAATGTGCCGCCATAGAGCATGTTGATGGTGCTCCATGGCGGCGGTGTTACCCCTGTCACGCTTGGACGTGTCGTGCGACCGGGCTTACCTCTGGGGGGCTTGCCGAAGGTGTGGTGAACGGCTCAGGCGGCCTCGCTCTTGTATTTGAGCTGGTCGGTGGTGCATTCGCTGGCCGGGATGTCAGTGCGAGGGCCTAGATAGACCGGTTGGTAGATCGCGCCGCTATCGCGGAATCCATATAAGTACTTCACCTCCGAGACAGTCCCCACTTGGGGAATGGTGTGGTTCGGCGGGATGGTGACATTGCCGGCCGAAACCAGCTTGTCGCCATCATAGAGGCCGAGGGCCACGCTGCGTTTGGCATTGCGCCCGGTGACGACAAACGACGCGCTCTCCACGAACTTGAACTTCAGCTGTGTACCGCCGAAATTAGGCCGCCCCGGGCTGAACTGTGCATCGATGTTCTTGAAGACGACACCTTCACAACCGCATTGGCGGAAGGTCTGGAACATCGCCAATTTGTCGGCTGGTTCGACCACAGTGCTCACCGGGCGCAAGGACGGGTGCTCAGGGTCGATCAGCATCAGCAATCCGGCGTAGCGGTGCAAATAGCCGCGCTGGCGCATGTCGTTGCCTTTGACCTCCAGCAAGTCGAAGACGTGGAGCGTGTCGCCCACCGCCTCGCCATCAATCAGGACATCGACCGGCAGTTCTTCCACGGCCCGTCGGATGGTTTTGGGCAAGGCGACAACAAGCCCGCGGCGGTTGATGCCGATGATTTCGTTGCCCTGCTTGCGGACCAGCAGGCGGCGACCGTCATGCTTTTCCTGGAGACAGTGTTGCTTGTCGCCGAGCAAACGGGCCAGTTCGGATTCATCAACGGCGTTGAGGAGCTGGCAGCGAATGCCGCTGTCGCGCCCCTCGTGGCCGGTCTGCTGATAGGGCGCGCCCGGGCTCCCGCTGGATTCGCCACTGAGTTGGTAGCCCTTGGCGATCTTGGACGTGATGAGTTTGTGGTGGATAGCTTGCGCCTGTGCGAGTGTCACCGGGGCGGTGGTCTTGGTCCCGGCGGTGAGGGTGGTTCCGCGACGACCATAGGCGAAAGTGACGATAAATCCGTCGTCCTTAGGTTCGATGGTGGCATGATAGACTTTGTCGGATGAGCCCTCGCGGAACTGGAGCGAGGTGGTGGTGTGTGGGGTGGTTAATTTGGTGATCATAATCATGGTTGTTGGTTTGGTTGGGGTTGTTTGTTGTTAGGGAGATGTGAAAATGAAATGGCCGCCATAGAGACCCGGGGATGGATCTCTATGGCGGCCTTGTCATGGCCCGGTTCGCGCTTGAGCGTGTCGTGCGAGCGGGCGGCCCCGGTGACGGGACCTTGGCGGAATTATCAATTCGCCTGGCTGGTAATGCGCCGGGAATTGCGTGGCGCAGGCGCGGTGTGGCTGGCGGCTTCACGGGCTCGGCCTTTCGCCCAGTGGCGCAGGGTCGCAATTTGGCCATCCATGAGCTGAGCTAACGGCACAGTGTGTGTAATCGACTCCAGGATATCCTTGGCGCGAGGTTCCCGGCCGTCGGCGTATGCTTCATGCATGGCGTCGATGAACACGGCCTCGATCTCGGCACCCGTGAATTGCTCACAGGATCGGGACAGTGCCACTGTGTCGAAGTCAGCTGGCTTGCGGCCGTGGCGCTTGATCACGATGTCCCAGATCTGCGCCCGCTCCATCACGTCCGGCAGATCGACGAAGAACATTTCGTCGAACCGTCCTTTACGCAAGAACTCGGGCGGAAGTTTCGACACATCGTTAGCCGTCGCCACTACGAACACCGGTTTGTCCTTTTCCTGCATCCAGCTCAGGAACGAGCCGAACACGCGGGACGAGGTTCCACCATCGGTGGAACCGCTGGACTTGCTGCCCGAGAATCCCTTTTCGATTTCGTCGATCCAAAGGACGCACGGGGCAATGGCCTCGGCGGTTTGGATGACGGACCGCAGGTTGGCTTCCGACTGGCCGACGATGCCGCCGAAGACGCACCCCATGTCGAGGCGCAGCAGCGGTAGGCCGAAGGCACCCGCCGTGGCCTTGGCTGTCAGTGATTTGCCGGTGCCTGGAATTCCCACTAT
>JBAXBG010000181.1:0-6988 GCA_037142115.1 Verrucomicrobiota bacterium
CCCAAAAGTGTCATGAAATGCGGGCAAGTCAATCCTGAATGAGAAAAACGGGAATGCAGACAACGCAACTGCAAGGAAATCAAGTAAATACGTGTGATGTCCAACCATTTTCACATTCTGCTGGAGGTGACGCCGATGGCGGCGGGCGGGTTGTCGGACGCGGAGTTGCTGACGCGCCTGGGCGCGATTCACCACGAGGCGCAGGTGCAGGAGGTTGCGGCGGAATTGGCGGCGGCGCGCAAGAAGATCCGTGCGGGCGAGGCGGCAGAGTCGCTGGCGGAGGCGATCCACGCGCGGTTCACCTATCGGATGCATAACTTGAGCGAGTTCATGAAGAGTTTCACGCAGCGCTACACGCAATGGCATATTTCACCGACGGGGCGGTGATTGGCAGCCGGGCGTTTGTGAACGAGGCGTTCGCCAGTGCGCGGGAACGCTTCAGCCAGGCGCGCCAGGATGGGGCCAGGACGATGCGGGGCAGCGGCTCCGCCGCCAAGGGGGTATTGTGGAGCGCGCGGGATTTGCACAAGGGCGTGGATGGGTAAAGGATCAACCCGATCGGTGACAGCGGATGCGACGAGTCAGATATCGGTTCAGGGATTGCGCTTTGGCTGAAACCCGCGATGCTAAGGGTGTGACACGGCGTTACACCCTGAGGTTTCTGGCCTATGTCGTTGGCGCGTTGGCGGCGACGGTGGCGGGGTGTGCGACCAGCTACACGACGGTGACGCATGCCAAGTCCGGCGGGGTGAAGTCCGGCGGGGTGAAGGGCGAAACCTTCGGCTATCGGAAGTGGATTTCGGAAACCACCAAGCCGGACGTGGTGCTGATTGGCATCCACGGGTTCTGCGGGGCGTCCATCGATTACACCAACCTCGGTAACCATCTACTGGAACACCAGCCGAAGACCGGGTTGTATGCCTATGAGGTGCGGGGGCAGGGCAGTGACCCGATCCGCGAGCGCCGCGGTGACATCGGGGACCCGAAGGATTGGTATCAGGATTTGTTTGCCTTCACCCAGCTCGTCCAAGAGCAACATCCGAGGGCCAAGATCATCTGGTTCGGCGAGAGCATGGGGGCGCTGATCGCGGCCCATGCCTGGAGTGCGGCCCCGCCCGGAGTGCCGCCGTGTGACGGGTTGGTGCTGTCGTCGCCGATCGTGCGCTTCCGCGACGACATTCCGGCGTGGACGCCGGGCTTGGTGCAGGTAGCTGCGACGACGTTGCCCTTGGCGCGGGTCTCGCTCGAGACGCTGTCCGGCGGGCAAGACGTCCAGATGACGCAGAAATCGCACCACGGCGCGCAGGTGAAGAAAAACGCTTATAACATCGAGCAATACACGCTGCGCCTGATTGGTTCGCTGGCGCAGTTGATTGGAGGAATGAACGATTGCGCGACGACCTTTCGTTCGCCGGTGCTGGTGTTGCATGGGGGGAAGGATTTTTTCAACAACGACCCGGATGTGCGGGGATTTGTGGCGCGGATTCCCGCGGGGACCGCGAAAACCTACCGGAATTATCCCGCGGCTTACCACCTGCTGATGTACGACGAGAAAAAGGAGGTGATTTTCAGTGACCTTGAGCACTGGCTGGACCGCCTGCGCTGGCGGCGCTTAAAAAATTAATCGGGGATGGGGCGGATTCGTCTTGACGGGTGGGATTGCGCAGCCATCCTTCGCGCCCCGCAACCCCACACAATTTTACCATGGCCCGCATTTGCAGTATTCGAGGAACCCGCGTCCGCTCCGGCGGCAGAATTCACCGGTCCGGTCTGGCCAAGAAGAAGGGCGGCATCGGTCGTCACGTCACCAAGCGCGTGCTGCGCACGGTTTCGCCAAATCTTCAGGTCAAGCGCATCTGGGTTCCCGAACTGGGCACCTACGTTCGCCTCAAACTGAGCTGCCGCGCCCTCAAGACCATCAATAAGAACGGCGCCTTCGTCACGCTCAAGAAGGCCGGCATCCTCTGAGGAGCGCTGCATTTGCTTTCAGCGTCAAGGTTTCATGACGTTTCTGGCCCGATGGCAACATCGGGCCATTTTTTGTGGCGGCTGGGACCTCGGTCCAAGGACCGGCTGAAATCCCAGCCCCCCCGAGTAACATCCAGATTTACCGCAAAGCCGCGGAGATCGCAGCGTCTCGCAAAGGATGATTTTTTCACAATCGCAGGCCATGACTCTGCGTGCCTTTGCGACCTTTGCGACTCTGCGGTGAGTTGTTGGCCAAGTTCCTAGGGAGGTTTACGTGCGGTGGCTCAGCCGATGACGCAGGGCACCAGCACGCCGTCGCTCATGCCGTGAATTTTCTTTTTGTCGGCCGGGACGATGGTGGCGAGGCAGCCGCCAAAGGTGGTGGTTCCGGCCTCGTCGGTGAAGAAATACGGGCATAGGCGGACGCGTCCCTGGATCATTTCCACCGACCCGTCGTCGCGGAAGACCGGGTGGGTGATGCGGCGACCTTCGCGGAATTCCTGCAGCAGCCACGGGTGCTGGGCTGACTGGTCGAGAGCGGCGCGGAGTCGCGCCGTCCATTCCGGGGCTGACAGGTCATGGCCGATGAACACGCCGCGCGCGCCCCAGGCCGTTTCGTGGAACCCGCTGACTTTGAGCGCCATCTGCCGTTCTTTTTGACTGAACCGGGCGACGTCATCCCACGAGTGGGCGTTGAGCCGGGGCAGGGCCGCGTGTGGTGGCAGCGGCGTGGGATCGAGCACCCAGCCGAAGGGGACCAGTTGCTGCAGGCGCTTGAGGTGGTTGCCACGCAAGGCATGCTCCCAGATTTCTTTCAGCGCGGGGGACCACAGCAGCGCCAGCCACAGCTTGTCTTCCAAATGCGGTTTGAACGGCGGCGTGAGCTGGAGCTCGCCGGCGGCGGCCGCGGCGGCGAGTTGGCGTGCGCACGGCACCGATTGCCAGTCGAAGAGCTCAAAAAACCGATAGAGCGGGCTGCCGTCGGACTGATAGGTTTCGGCCGCGGCCACCTGCCAGGCGGTGCCGAGCTCGGCGGTGAGCCAGTCCATTTCCGGCTGATAGTCGGCGGATTCCCTGGACACGAGCACTGTGCCGCCGGCGGGCAGCAGCGACTTGAAGCCGGCGAGCATCCCGTCGGGGCCGCCGAGCACGTCGAAGCCGGCGTTGGCATAGGTGCGCGACAGCCAGGCGGTCACGCCGATGCCGCCGGGCACGCTGTCGAGCTCGGTCATGGCGAAGCCGCTGGCCGTGAGAATCAAATCCGGGCGGATCACCCGTGGGAACTGTCCGGCCGTGGCGGACTCGCGCTGCAGTTCGATCATCCAGTCCGGCTTGCCCCTGTCGAGCCACTCGGCCAGCCATGCCGGCAGCTTGCCGGCGGCGCTGCGTCGATAGAGCGTGTCGCAGGCCTGCTGGAATTTCGCCAGCGGGTGGCCGAGTTCCATCAGGCTGCGGGCTTCCGCGGGGCTGAGTTTCAGTGGTTCGGGCGACCAGCGCCACGCGCCGCCACCAAACAGTCCGCCTTCCGGCAGTCCGTCGCGCAATTCAGCAAGAGTCATTCCCATCGCGCGCCGAACTTCAACCCCATTGGTCCGCTTGCCAAGCGGGATTCTTGCGCGGGGTGGTTTCACCCGGCGGCGGACACGGGCCGTGCGGGTGCCGGCCTGGTCCGGCGCGAGCGGATCGGCAGGTGGTGGGGCAGGTGGTGGGGCAGGACGGCCGAAAACAAGTGGCCGATCGGCTACCTGCAAATGCCTTGCCGAGTGGGCGTGGAGTCCACAGAGTGTGGCACGAATCCATGGAACCTTGGCAAGCATTCATCCTTGGCGTGATCGAAGGGATCACCGAATACCTCCCGGTCAGCTCGACCGGGCATTTGTTAGTTGCGCAGCATTTCATGGGCATTGGCGGGCCGGCGGGCAGCCAGGCCAAAGCGGCGGCGGATGCCTTCGCGGTGTGCATTCAGGGCGGAGCGATTCTTGCGGTGCTCGGGCTGTATTGGCCGCGCGTGCTGCAGATGGTGCGGGGGGTGCTCGGCATGGACGCGCAGGGGCTGAAACTCGCCATCGCCATTATTGCCGGATTCATGCCGGCTGCGGTGATCGGGCTGTTGATCAGCCACTGGATCAAGGCGCACCTGTTTGGGATGTGGCCGGTGATCGGCGCGTGGGTCATTGGTGGGCTCGGGATTCTGGTCACGGCGTGGTGGCGGCGTAAAAACCCGCCCCGGGGCGGCGG
Organism: Verrucomicrobiota bacterium; assembly: GCA_037142115.1. Classification (GTDB taxonomy): domain Bacteria; phylum Verrucomicrobiota; class Verrucomicrobiia; order Verrucomicrobiales; family Akkermansiaceae; genus Luteolibacter. The sequence goes on from JBAXBG010000181.1 coordinate 4,207, forward strand.
GGTGGACCTCGAACACCTGACCTGGCAACTCGCCCTGGTCATCGGTTTGCTTCAATGTGTGGCGATGTGCCCGGGGACCAGCCGCAGCCTGATGACGATTTGCGGCGGCTTGTTAGTCGGGCTGTCGGTCAGCGCGGCGGTGGAATATTCGTTCCTGTTGGGGGTGCTGACGCTCACGGCGGCCACGCTCAAGGAGGCGGGGGAAAAGGTGGCGGACTTTGGTCCGGCGTATCACACGCTGTTTGGCGGCACCAAGCTGATGATTCACCAATATGGCGTGACCCCGATGCTCATCGGCATCGTCGCCGCGGCAATTTCCGCCGCGCTGGCGGTGAAATGGCTGGTGTCCTATCTGCAGAGCCACGGCCTGTCGGTTTTCGGCTGGTATCGCATTGCGCTGGGCGCGGTGGTCGGTGGGCTGATGGTGGCGGGGGCGTTCCACGCCTGAGCGGCCCGCTCTAACAAAACCGGGCCATGTCCTTGAGGAACTGGCCCCACAGAAAGAACAGGCCGCGCTTGGAATAGCGGAAGTGGCCGTCGCCGGTTAGGTGGATGATGCCCGCCGCGAGGTTGTGATCGATCTGGTGGTGCATCTCACGCTCGATGGAATCCTCGATTTCCTCGGGATTGGGCATTCGCAGGTGACCGGTAGGAACCTTGGCGCGGTCGAGATAGGCGCGGTGGTCGCGCAGGATGTGGTGGAAGCAATTGCGCCCGCAGGGGACGTGGTTCCAACTGACCCCGGGCGGGCAACGGAGGGTGGCGGCGAAGGGGAAATTGGTGGTGCGCCAGATTTTGCCATCGCAGTCGTGGGAGGTGATGGAAATGAAGGCGAAGGCGACATCGCTTTGTTCGCAGAGACAGACGGCGGCGACAGCGCGCTCCTCGGGGTGCCAGAACAGGCGGAAGAACTGGCGCATGCCGTCCCATTCCCAGCCGCAATCCGAGACGTGCTCGAAGCCGGCCTCCTCCATGGCGGCGGCCGCTTCGGTGGCGTTGGGGAAAAACGACGGGTTAGGGATCGGCAGTTGGCTGAGGCGGTTATCGATTGGCAGGCGCATTCGGCGGATCCGGGTGAGCAGTTCGATCCACGGCAGGAACAACCACAGGACCGCGCCGCCCAGGCCGCCGAGCCAGCTGCCGGTTAGGAAATACAGCAGGCAGAAACTGGCCACCAAGAACATGCCGGCCCCGAGTTTGCGCAGGCCGACGGCGTGAGCGGAGCGCAGTGCCACGGCAAGCACAATCAGGCCGGTGACAATGAGAGTTTCACGCATGGGATCGGATGGACACAGGATGGACGGGCAGCACTTAGAACGAGTTCCATGCTTCCGGGGCTTGTGCAAGCGATCGTTTCAAGATGTCTCGGGAATTGCGAGTTTTTGGATGCGCCGGGCGCGCTCATTGGCGCTGCCTCGTCACCGTTCCATGGTGGCAGTGCGGGCTATCGTCTCAGCAGTGGCAATGCGGGCCGGGTTGGCGCCTCCTTCCGGAAGATCACCGGCGCGAAGTCGTGCAAATACTCGCGCCACACCGGCCATTCATGGCAGCCGGCGGTAACGGTCCATTGGGAGCGGATGCCATGCTTGTTGAGCAGGGTGTGGAATTTCTCGGCATCCTTGAGCAGGAAGTCGTCCTTGCCGATGGCGACCCATAACAGCTTGATCTCGTCGTTGAAACGCGGGTTGTGGAAGCCCTGTTGCACCAGATCTTCGGCGTCCGGCACATAGGCGCTCATGCCGCCGATGTAGGCGAACAGGTCAGGATGGTTGATGCCGATTTCCAAGGATTGCATGCCGCCCATCGAGAGGCCGTTGATCGCGCGGCCCGGCGCGCTGGCCACGGTGCGGTAGCAGCCGTCGACTAGCGGCAGCACCGAGCCGAGCAGATCGGCCTCGAACTTGATGAAATTGGCCTTGTGGTCGCCTTCTTCCTCCTGCAGGTCGGCATGGCCGTCCGGCATTACTATCAGCATTGGCGCGGTTTTGCCCTCGGCCAGAAGATTGTCCAGAATGAGGTGGGCGCGGCCGAACTCGGTCCAGGTGGCCTCGGTGTCACCGGTGCCGTGGAACAGATAAAGGGCCGGATAATGGTGGCCGACGTCGCGCTCGTAGCCGGGCGGGGTGTAGACGCGCAGGCGGCGCAGGCGGTTGAGGGATTTGGAGTAATAAGTGTGGAGGTGGACCGTGCCGTGCGGGACATCCCGCCATTGGTAAAACAGGGGAGTGTGGGTGGTGATTTCCAGCAAGCTGATATCCGGATTGAGTTCGGGCTTCACCGACGGGTTGGACGGGTCGATCATCTGCTCGTCATCGACCATGAAGCTGTATTCGTAGATGCCCGGATCCAGGGGGCCGACGGTGATCGACCAGACGCCATGCCGGCCGCGCTTGAGGTCGAGCAGCGTGCGGTGGATTCCCTTCAGTTGGACGGTCTCGGCTTCCGGGGCTTTAAGCCGGAAGGTCACCCGGCGGTCGTCCAGAATCTGCGGTGACTCGGGCGGTTCGCTGGCGCGGGCCCGCACTAGCAGGCAGAACACAACGGCCAGTAGGGCGGGCAAGCGGCGAAGAATCATGTGCTTACTCAAAGCCAATTTTCAGCGTTGGCTAGGCAATTTGTGGATTAAATTGGCTGCCTTGGACGATGCCGCAGTGGAATCGCGCACCACAAGTTCGCCACGCAGGAGGATTGCCCGAACCGGCAAATCAGGCCTTCCCATAGCAATCCACGCAGCGCCCGCGCCACGGTTGGCCGCGACACGTCCCAGCTTCAGTGTTTGCCG
>JBAXBG010000182.1:0-6960 GCA_037142115.1 Verrucomicrobiota bacterium
CACTGATTGTACTGATGATTAAGAAGTTGCGGCGTTATGCGCTCTCACCTAAAAGGGGAGCGTGATATCTGTTAGCTGAAGTTCAATTCGTTCAGTAAAATCAGTAAAAATCAGTGTAATCAGTGGTAAAAAAAGCCGCCTAATCTGATTCCATTTTCCCGTTTAGGGTTACTTTTTTTCCGGGAATTTTTTGTGGAACTCGTCCCAGAAACCCCAGTGGGTTGGGGCATGTCCATGGAGGGACATCCACTTGTTGATCGGAAACCAACTCTGGTGATCGGTCCCGTCGTTGGTGGGTTTAGCGATGATTTCGTCGTTTTGATCGAGTAAATAAAGCAGGGGAACCATGTGTGCTTTACCGATAAGGGCCTGCAACCCTGCCACGGCAGGGTCGTTATACAGGAGGCAGGGCCAAGGCATCCTGGCCTCTCTCATGTATTTATCCATGGTCTCCTTATTGCGGTCAAAATCGTCACAAAAAAGAAACTCAAAATCACCGTCCTTGATCTGCTCTTTGTAGAATGCGATCAGGCGCGGGGTGAGAATATGGCAGGGATGGCAGTAGTATCCTGAAAAATAGACGAAAATGTATTTTTTTGAGAGCAAGCGATCCACATGGACCGGGTTGCCCCTTGCATTAATCAGGGGATTGTTTTTGAGGATAGCGGCCAGACGAGGATGAAGCATGGTCGTCTGAGGACTGCGATCCAGCTTTTCCTGTTCGAGCGATTTTTTAATCTCGTCGTTGAATTGGCGCTGGTGGTCCGCCGCGCTCAACCCGGCCCCGACCGCCTGAACTCCGGAGTATTGGCCGCCTTCCCAATGCAAATTCCGAATTTCGCGTGGTTCCAGCCAGGCCTTGCCGTTGAAGTGAACCTTGCCCTTAGCCCCGCCATTGTAACTGGGCGAAATTTGCAAATCGGTCACCGTCTGCCAATCGGCCAGCGGGGCGGTGGCAGTGGGATCGTTGCCGACCAGGTCGGTCAAACTGACGCTCACTGTCTGCCAATCCGGCGAACCCTTGAGTTCCTTGGTGGCGACATAGTCGGAGGTGGGAGTTTTTTTGCCATAAACGCCCCGGCCATTGTTGCCGATCACCACCACAAGGGTGTTGTCGGTGGCGGTTTTGATTTCAAAGACCAGCTTGCTTCCGTTGGGCCCGCGCCATTTGGGGTCTTTGAGCTTGGCGGTGCGAGCAACCCAGAGCGGGGCGTGGTCCCAGTTGGAACGATACCAGTCGTGCCAACCGCGGTCGCCTGCATCAATCAAGCGTTCGGGTTGGTCGGTGGCGCGCATCCCGGCGGCTTTCCATTGGGCCGGACTTGCGCTCAGCAGCCGTGAACTGAGGGCTAACACCTCGGAATTTTTGCAGCCGGGAGTTTGGGCGAGTTGACGATACGCTTCGGGCGTGTCATAGGTCACGTCGGCATAGGCAAACAGCGGTTGCTCTAACGACATGATCGGCGCGGCGGCGGTCCACTGGTTGCCCTTTTTGACTGCTTTGGTATCGCGCCAGAAGCGGGTGGTCGGGTGCGGGTCCACCGAATAATAGATATCCACGCTCTTCACCGGGCGCGAGGCGTCGGCGGTGACCGTGAGCACCGGTACGCCGTCTTTGGCCGTGGTCAGCAGGGTGAGTTGCGGGGTCTGCGGAAAGGTGAAGGCCTGTTTGAGGTGTTGCTCAAACCAGAGGTGCTTGGTCAGGATGTGGGCGTCGTCATGGGTATGATTGCGGTGCGGCGTGATGCTCAAACGCAGCTGGCTGTCGGGCATGTTGCGCCAGTTCCATGCCATGTTATCGATCGTGGCGTTGAAATCGTTGGTCGGCGACAACCATAGGGTCGGACAGGTGATGCGCGGGATATATACATTGTCGGAAATACAAGCGCGCTCCAAGGGTGTGACCGTGGTTTTGAGACAACCGGGCAGATCGGTCTGACTTAGATCAATTTCCCCACAGCCGCCGCAGGACGGGACCGCAGCTTTCACCCGGCGGTCGATGCCAGCCAGATTGGTGGTGAGTTTGCCGCCCATCGAGTGGCCATAAACACCGAGCCGGACCGGATCGACTTCGGGCTGTTGTTGTAAGAAGGTCAGGCCCCGGCGGGCGGCGATTAAGACAATAAACCAGTTGGAGTTACGCGGGGATACGAACGGATCGAGGGTAAACTCATCCGGGCTGATGCCGCCGGCAAAGTGGTTCATCTTACTGCGCTGCGGCGGGTGGGTGGCGTCGAGGGCGCCCCAATCGGTTTGCGGGCCGCCCCAGACGCCGCTTTCGGCGATGGTTTTGGGCAACGACATTTTGTTGCCACCCCAGTTGAGCGAAAGGCTGGCGTAGCCGTTTTTGGCGTCGGCTATGACGCAATCGAGGCTGGCCGACTGGCCGCCACCGTGCAACTGCAGCAAACCAGGCAGCTTGCTGGCCCCTTTGGGAAAACAATAAAAGCCGGCGATCTTGGAGACGACGCCCTTAAATGTGCCGACTTGGTAACGAATAATCCGCGCCACCACCCCGTCCTGCTCCCATTCCTTCAGCACCTCGATTTCCAGGGGTTCTTTACGCGGGTCATAATTCCCCCAGAGCGCGTCGAGGGTCTGCGGTGGCTGGCCGTTGATCAGCGGCGGCAGGCTTTCAGGCGAGGCCTGGAGGGGCACGCCGAGCAGTAACGAGGCGAGCAGGAAAACCACACGGGATTTAATCTTCATAAATTGTTAAGGGAGCGGCTTTGTTAAAGGAAGGGCGGTAGGTTTGGATCATGATAGTGATGCCCGGGAAGACCTGCTATCCGTCATTTGGTGGATGGGATGGCTCTGGCTCCGCAGTCAATTCTCATTCAACAGCCACCCGGATGAAGCCGGAAGTCCCACTCATCGGCACGCTTCCAGTGCACTCCGGAGCCACGCCGGGGATTCCTGTCTGCAGGACCGTCCATGCCGGGTCCATCAGGTTGGTCTTGGTTTCGATCCGGTAGGTTTTCCCGCTCACCGCCTGCCATTTGAAGACAAAACGATCCGCGGCAACGCCGGCGGCCTCCATTTTCAGAAGCAAGGCGGCATTGAGCGGATGCGTGCCGGCGATGAATTCCTCCCAATTGGATTTCCCGTCACCGTCGCTATCGGCCAAGGCAACCGCATCCGTGGCTGCAAGTCCATAGCCGATAAGCCAGGCCTTGGGCACATCATGGATCAGATAGTTCTCCGGATAGGATCCGCCGACCCAGCGCAGGTTGGACAGTACCGGCACGCTTCCCGTCCATGTCGGCAAAGTGGCATCGCCGGGCTTGGCCCGTTTGCCGGTCATCACGCCGAGCACGGGCAGACGGCCCCAGTTGGCCAGGGCGGCACCGGTGATCTCATGGGTGAAGGCGCCCACGGGAATCGATACGCTGTTGGTTCCATTTGCGGTGACCGGGATGATGGCGACGTAGGTTTGGGCGTTCATGTCGTTCTGCCCCACCAGAATCTTCACGCCCAGGACATTTCCCGGACTTGTGGTCAGCACGTCGAATGCGAGTTCCCCGCCGGCGGGGCCCGCCCAGGATGGATCGAGCAGCTTGCGCGTCCAACATTCAAAATACGTCGTGCTCGCCGACTCGAGCAAATACCAGTCGTGATATGCCCGTGCGAAATCATCGATCTGCGGCAACCGGATTTCCGTCGCGCGCACCCCGCTTGCCGACAGATCCGGTGGGTCCACCCTGCGAACCTCGGAGGCCACGCTGAAATTCCGTGTGGGGCTGGTGTAGCCCGCCTGCATGGTGAAGTTGAAACCGCAGTCGTAGGTGACCACGGCAAAGGCGACAAGAGGCTCGTTCAAATCATACACCGGGCACTTGGCCTGCCAGTGGCCGTTGATCTTGACGGCCTGTCCATCCCGCCAGAAGCGCGCCAGCGGATCGCGGTCGTAGCCGTAATACACATCCACTCCCACCACGGTGCTGGCGGTGCTCTCATCGGGCCATACGCTGAAGACCGGAATCCCGTCCGATTGAGTGAGATCCAGCTGCGCCGTCGCGGTCTGCGGGAAGGCAAAACTTTCCGTGAGATGGGCCTTCTGCCAAAGGACCCGTGCCGCTTCGGCTGTCGTATTGAACCGGTGGCTGAAGTGCGGCGCGACCGCCAGGCGTTGCGGCACGGACTCCGCTTGCAAGGCCATTGATGTCACCACCTGATCAAATGGCGCGTGCCAATCGTTGGATGCTTCCAGAAACAAGGTCGGGCAGTGGATTTCCGGCCAGTAGGAATTCTGCTCCGCCACGACTCCGCCGACCGATGGCGTGATGCAGGTTGCGCGGGAATCGGTGCCGGTCATGACGGTGATCACGCCACCCATGCTGTGGCCGGTGACACCGAGCTTGTTGCCGTTCACGTTGGGCTGCGCGGCGAGATAGGTCATTGCACGGCGTGCCGCATAAGAGTACAGGCAGTAACTGTTATTGAACGGATGGGGTTCGGCAAAAAGTGTCACGCCATCGGAGAAAGATGCGGGACTCGTTGATTCGTGGTCAATCGCCTGAGTGACACCGGTCCGCGTGAATCCTGCGGCCAGTTGGTCCCAATCCGTATTCGGCAGCAAGCTGCCACCTGCCAGGTCGGTGAGCGGGTTTCCGCCCCAGTTGATACTCATGCAGGCATAACCCTGGCTGGCCCAATACACGGCTTCTGACACGGATGCCTGTTGTCCGCCACCGTGGATCGCCACGATGCCCGGCAGGTTGGTTCCGGTCGTCGGATAGGCATAATAGGCCGCGATTTTCGGCGATGCCGTGACTTGAGTGCCGACCAGCTCGCCAAGATCATAGCGGATCTGCTCGATGGTGATGGCGCCTTGAACCGAAGTCAGAAGCAACTCCTTGTTCAATGGGGCATTGAGAATGGCGGTTTCATAAGCCTGCCAAAGCCCGGCGACCGTCACCGGCGTGACGGAGATCAACACCGTGGCCGCGCTGGAAGTCAAAATCCCGTCGTTCACCGTGAAGGTCAAGCGATCCACTCCGACGAAGCCGGTGGCCGGCATGTAGTTGAGGTTCGGTGCCGTGCCCGTAAGCGTCCCGTGTGAGGGATTTTCAAGAATATGGAATGTAAGCGCGGCCCCCTCAGGATCGGTTCCGGTCAGGACCAGGGGCGTCACCGTGTCCATCGGCGTCGCCAGGGTTTGGTTATTGGCGAGGGGCGCATCATTGGTCGGACCGTTGGTTACCAGGAGGCTTCCTGATCCGGATATGTAGCCGCCTGGCGTTGTCGCGCCATAGGTTCCTGCGGGCTGGTAGACGCCGTTGAGGTAGAGTTTGTCCACTCGATCGCTCAAGCCATGGGTGAGGGCGAGCACGGCCCCGGATGCGATTCTCACCGTGGAGGCATCGTGGAGACGAGCGGTCGCAAGCGAAAGTGTGCCAGCCTCGACCGTGGTGTCTCCGCCGTAGGTATTCGCTCCAGAGAAGACCACGGTTCCGAGACCGGTCTTGGTGATCGGGGCTTGGGCGTTGGTGCCGGTATTGATGATAGCACCGGTGAAGTTGGCGGTCGCGCCGGAAACCGCCTCGAACTTCCAAGTATTGTTGGTGCCGCCGGTGCTCAGCGCATGCAGGTCGATCGCCACATTGGCGGTGGATGTGCCGCTGATGGTTGAGGTGCCGGCGGTTTTCATGCCGACGGTGAAGGCCATTGGACCGGTGATGGCGGTGTTGTTCGCATCGACCACCTTCACGTTGAGGTTGATTCCATCCAGCAGGTAAACCGCCGCGCCGGACCCGCCGCCATCGCCCAAGCTGACCCGCGGGAAGCCTGGTGCATTGACCGCGGAGTTGTTGGCGATGGTCAAGGACGTGTCTTTGACCACCACCCGGGTCCCTGTGAAAGTATTGGAGCCTCCCAGCACGAAGCCCGCGTTGCTTGCCCCGGTGCCGACGAAGGTGAAGAAGCTCGGGCCGGAACCCGCGATGTTGCCATTGAGGGTGACCGTGGAATTCGTGGAATTGTTGCGAATGGAATTTTGCTCCGCAGACGCCAGGGTCATGGCATTGGAGAACGTGGCATTGGTGGCGGTATTGAACGCCAGAACGGAGCTGCTGGTGCCGGTCACACTGCCGCTGCCCAAGGCGCCCTGTGCGCCGACGACCAGGGTTGCCCCGCTGAAAGCGGTGCCCCCACTGCGCGTGCTGGCGGCGGAGAGTGTGAGCACGCCGGCTGCGTCTTTGGTCAGGGTTCCGGCCCCGATCGCAAGATCACCGCTGAGGGTGGTGCCACCCGCGCCGCCGATGGTGAGGTTTTGAGCCCCTGAGAATCCGCCGCTCAATGTCAGCAGGCCACTGTCCGAGTTGATCCGCGTGGCACCGTTCAAGGTGATCAATCCCGCATGGCTGTTGGTTCCCGAGATATTGCGCAAGGCTCCGGCCGATGTGATTCCACTGCCGTTCAGACCGAGGGCTTCCGCGCCAATCGCGATGCCACCAATGAGTTCAAGGGCCGCGCCGCTGGTCACCGACGTTCCGCCTGCGGTGGTGCCGAGCGCGTTGGCATGGGATGCGCGGAGCACGCCGGCGATCACGCTGGTGGTTCCACTGTAGCTGTTGTTTCCGGAAAGCGTGGTGGTGCCTGCACCGAGCTGTTGGAGGCCGCCGGTCCCGCCAATCACGCTGGCAAAGTCGGTGCCTTGGGTGAGCGCGTTGGAGCGGTTGAAGGCGAGGGTGGCGTTGTTGGTGATGGCGCTGGCAGTTGCCAGCGAGCCGGTGGTGCCGCCGTTACCCAGTTGAAGTGTGCCGGCACTGATGGTGGTCGCGCCGGTGTAGGTGTTGCCGCCGGTGAGGGTCGTGGTGCCGGCACCCAGCTGTTGGAGACCGCCGGTCCCGCCAATCACGCTGGCAAAGTCGGTGCCTTGGGTGAGCGCGTTGGAGCGGTTGAAGGCGAGGGTGGCGTTGTTGGTGATGGCGCTGGCAGTTGCCAGCGAGCCGGTGGTGC
>JBAXBG010000183.1:0-6912 GCA_037142115.1 Verrucomicrobiota bacterium
GCCGGTGTTGGTGTTAGCGCCGGTGTTCGCGCCGGCGGCTTGCTGGATCTGGCGCATGACGACTTCGGGGTTCTGTTTGGGCGGCACCCAGAACACATGGCGGATTTCCTCGCCCTTGGCACCGATGGCCATGGTCAGTTCGATTTGCAGCGGCAGCCGGCCCTGGATGTTCCAGTCGTATTGCCACTCCATCGTTTGCGGGTCCAACACCCGCCACTCGAAGAAGGCCACGTCCTCTAACAAAACGATCTCGGCGAAGGGTTTCTTGTCGGTGAATTTCCCGAAGGTGGACTCGGAGCCCTCCAGGATTTCATTTTCGTAGAACCGCAGGACGATGTCGAGGAAGCCGCTGCGGCGCTTGACGGTGGAGATTTGCAGGGCCTTGGCGGTGCGCTCCTGGCCCCAGGTGAAGTTGACCGGGACGTTTTGCAGCGTGAGATCGGTCAGGTAATGGGAGCCGGCGCCCTCGACTTTGAGGTCGAGGCGGGTGTTGCCCGGCAGCGCGCTGAAGCGCTGGCTGAGGAGCTCGAAAAACGCCTGCTGGAGCATTTCCTCGTTCTGGGTGCGGACGATGGTGTTGCCGAGGGCCAGCGAGGTGCGGGCGGTGGCGAACACCATCCCCACGATGATCGCCAGCAAGCCCATCGCGATCACCAACTCGAGGAGCGTGAAACCGGAACGGCGGGGTCTAACGGGTGGAGGGGTCACGGCAGATACATGTTGGCGTAGCGCCAGGTTTCAACCGAGCGCTCCTGGCGCGCGGTGTTTTCCACCCAGCGCGCGGTGACCGCTATCCGATACATCCCCTGCAAAAACTGCCCGTCCTGGTTTTCCATTTTGTCGAGCAGCACGATGGTGGTGTCGAGCACGATGCCGGTCTCGGCGACTTTGGCGTGGGTGACGCCCTCGACCAGCGTGGGCAGTGACAACGTTTCGTCGAGCGCGCTGTCGAGGATGCGGGTGATGCGCAATTCGCTCTGCGCCAGCGCGGCCAGGTTGGCCATCCGGTGCAGCGCCACGGCAAAGCCGGTGGCGGCAATTCCGAATACCGCCAGCGCCAGCACCATCTCGAGGAGCAGGAAGCCGCGGCGCGTGGCATGGAGCGGGTGGATCATCGGGATTCTAACTGGGTATCGCAGATGGTGGCGGTCAGTGGGTGATAGGTGTCTTCCAGCCAGCTGTTCTTGAGCGCCAGGCGCACCGAGATCGGCTCGCTCAGCCCGGTCGGGTCGAAGCGCCAGACGTGGCACGACTTGTGGCCGGTGGGCAGCCAATCGGGGCAATTCCAGCGGCGGATCAGGATGTCCATGCCGTTGGCCAACACCAGTTGTTGGTTTTCCTGGCCGGGAAGCAGCACGCGTTCCCCGCCGATGCGGCGGCCGCCGATCATTTTGCCCTCGTCGCGGCCGGCCTCGGCCAGCGGCATCAGGCGGACGATGCCCTGGCGGAATTCCAGGGCGTAGGGGGTTTGGCGCAGGATGGCGATGGTGCGGGCGCGTTTGGCTAACAACTCGATGGCGCCCGAGGCGTTGCGCAGCGCGTGCTCATCGGAGGCGAACACCATCAAGCCGAGCGCGCCGCCCATGAGGATCGCGGCCAGGGCCAGCACCATGACGATCTCGATGAGCGAAAATCCCGGCGGCCGCTTATTCGTCTTGGCTGCTGAGATCATCTTGAGTGTTGTCCAAGCCGTCCGGGCCGCTGCTGATGAGTTCGAACTCGGTCGGGTCTTTTTTACCCGGGTAGCGGTAGCCGTATTCCTTGCCCCACGGGTCGAGCGGCACGGATTTCGAGAGCGAGGTCCAGCGCCGCGGCACCGGGGTGCCGGTGGGCTTGGTGACCAGCGCCTTGAGCCCCTGCTGGGTCGACGGATAGGTGCCGGCATTGATTTTGTAGGTCATCAAGGCCGAGCCGACCGCGTTGAAGTCGGCCCCCACGCGCTGGAGTTTGGCCCCGTCCTTGACCTTGCCGATCAAGGCGATCGAGCCACCCATGAGCACGGCGATGATGCCAAGCACGATGACCATTTCAAGCAGGGTGAAGCCGCCGCGGCGGCGGATCTTGGCGATGGAGGAATGCATTTTCATAGAGTGCGTGAATTCGGCTGCGGCCGGCAGCCTCTCAGGGAAGAAAACCCCAGGCGATGCTAAAATTGTCGGGAAAATCGCCGCTTATTTTCCGAGGTTGGCGATGGTCTGGAAGATGGCGGTGATCATCAGATAGGCCATGGTGCCGATCAGGCCGGCCATGATGATGAGCACCACGGGCATGATCAGCGCCATGATGCGCTGCAGATCCTTGTCGAGCTCCTTGTCGTAGCGCTCGGCGGCGCGGCGCAACGATTGGTCGATCTTGCCGGTCTGCTCGCCCACGGAAATCATGTCGATGAGCAGCGGCGGGAACGAGCCGTTGCGGATCAGCGCCTTGGAAAACGAGCGGCCGTCGCCGACCTGGTCGATCACCTTGTTGAGGTCGGCGCGCAGGCACAGGTTCTGGGTGGCATCGCGGGACAGTTCGAGGGCGCGCAGCAGGGGCAGGCCGTTGCTGACCAGGTTGGCCATGGTTTCGAGAAACTGGACATAGAACCGGCTGGAGATGATCCGCCCGATGAGTGGCAACCTGAGTTTCAAGCGGTCCCAGGTCGGTTGGTTGGCCTCGTTGGCCATCCATGCTTTGAACAAGAGGCCGACGGCGGCCAGAATCAGCAGGATGATGATCCACCACTTGCTGAGGAAATCGGACACCGCCACCAGGATGGCGGCACCCAGCGGCATCTTGCCGCCGCTGCTCTGGATCAGCGCCGTGAGCTGCGGAATGAGCACCGTGACAAACACGATCGAAACCCCGAGGCCGGCGAGCACCAGGAACGCCGGATAGATCATCGCCAAAATCAGCCGCGCCTGCAGTTCGGCGAGCGTTTTGAGATAGTGCGCCTGGCGCTTGAGAATCGTGTCGAGAGCGCCGGACGCCTCGCCCGCCGCCGCCAACGAACAATACAACGGCCCGAAACTCGGACTCACTTTCTTGAGCGCCACCGAGAAATTCACCCCGTCGCGCACGATCTGGCGGATTTTGAACGAGACCGCCTTGAGGTTGCCGAGTTCCTGGCGGTTTTCCATCGACTTGAGTGCGGGCTCCAACTGCAAGCCAGCGCCCAGCATGTCGGACAGCTCTTCGGTGAACAACACGACTTCCTGGCGCTTCAGCTTGATCGGCCCGTCCGGGATTACCGTCTCGTTGGCCTCCGCCTTGGGGTCGGACTTGGCCGCCGCGCGCGGGTTGTCCTCGGCTTTGCCCTTGGCCTCGGCCTTTTTGCGGGCGGCCGGGGTGGTGGCGGTAGTCTCCTTGAGCTGGACGGGCTGCAGCCCCTTGCGGTCCAACATCCGCAACGCTTCCGGGCGGTCCGCCGCGTCCAACTCCCCGGTGGCGACCGAGCCGTTGCTGGCGAGTGCTTTGTAAACGAATAAGGGCATGGGCGAATGGAAATTTTAAACCTAAACGGGAAAATGGAATAAGGTGCAGCGGCTTTTTTTACTACTGATTGCGCTGATTTTACTGATTTTACTGAAAGAATTGATTTTTTCTAACTGATATCACGTTCGCCTTTCAGGGGAGAGCGCATGACACTGTAACTTCTTAATCATCCGTACTATCAGTGAAATCCGTGGTTCTCATTTTCCTATCCAGGATAACTTATTCAGCGCCGCCGATATCGGCGGCGGTGACGGAAATGACTTCCTCGATGGTGGTGTCGCCCTTCATGACTTTGAACCAGCCGTAATCGCGCATCGGGATGTAGCCGTCGCGGATCGCCTGCACCCGGAGTTCGGCGGACTGCGCGCGGTGGGCGACGAGTTCCTGCATCGGCTGGGTGAGCAAAATGACTTCGTAAATGGCGAGGCGGCCGGAGAAGCCCGTCATCCGGCAGCGGTCACAGCCATTCGGGGAATAGGCCTGGCCGGGAATATCCAATGGAATCCCCAGATCGCGGCGGTTGTCATCGGTGAGCTCGCGCGGCGTCTTGCAATGCGGGCACAAGCGGCGGACCAGCCGCTGGGCCAGGAACGCGCGCACCGCGGCGGAAACCAGGAACGGCTCGACCCCCATGTCGACCAAGCGGCTGATGCCGCCCAAGGCGTCGTTGGTGTGCAGGGTGGAAAACACCAGGTGCCCGGTGAGCGACGCCCGAATCGCGATTTCCGCAGTCTCCAAATCCCGGATTTCCCCGATCATCACGATGTTCGGGTCGGCCCGCAAAATCGACCGCAGGGCGGTGGCGAACGTCAGTCCGATCTCGTTTTTCACCGCGATCTGCATCACCCCGGTGAGCTTGTTTTCCACCGGGTCCTCGACGGTGACGATCCGCCGCTCCGGGTGGTTCACCTCGCTGAGGAACGAATACAGGCTGGTGGATTTGCCCGAGCCGGTGGGCCCGGTGATCAGGATGATGCCGTTGGGCAGGTGCAGCAGCGACTCGATTTTCTTCAACACGAACGGCTCCATGCCGAGCTTGGCGATGTTGAATTTTTCCTGGTTGAGCAAGCGCAGCGAAACGCTCTCGCCCTCGACGGTCGGCACCGTGGCCACCCGCACGTCGATGGTGGCCCCTTCAAACTGCAGGTTGATGCGGCCGTCCTGCGGCACGCGGCGCTCGGCGATGTCGAGCCGCGCCATGATCTTCAAGCGGGCGATAACCGAGCTTTGCAGGGCCTTGATGTTTTCCGGCACCGCGATCTCGATCAGACGGCCGTCGATCCGATAGCGGATCCGGAGGTTGGTGCTCAGCGGCTCGACGTGAATGTCCGTCGCCCGCTGGTCGAGCGCCTCACGGATGATCTGATTGACGAATTTCACCACGCTCGCCTCCTCGTCGTCGTCCTGGTCGATGATGTTGGCCTCGTCCTCGCCGGCCTCCAAGTGGTCGTAATCAAAGTCGCGGCCTTCGAGGATTTGCTCGAAGGTGTCGGCACCCACCCCGTAGAGTCGGCGCAGCGCGTCGTGCAGGCGCTTGCGCGAGGCCATGCACCAGTCGATTGGCAGCGCCAGCTCCTGCGCAACCGCTTGCCGCGCCACCAGGTTGAAGGGATCAAAGGTCGCGAGTTGCAGGCGCTTCTTGTCGCCCTCGCCGGTGATGGCCACCGGCAGCAAGCGGTGGCGCAGCGCGATCCGCGGCCCGCACGCCTCGCGCAACGGCAGCGGAACTTCCGCCACCGGAATGCTCACCAGCCACTCGATGCCCAGATCGTGCGCCAGTTCGCTCAGATAGCGCTCCTCATCGACAAGGTCCGCGTCCAGGATATCGTCGATTGGCGAGCGTTGGCGTTGTGCCGCAGCTTGCAGCACCTGGGTGAGCGCGGGGATGTCCTCACATCCGGTTCGGCGGGCAGGTTCAATCAAAAGCTGGGTCATGAGTGGCGGACGTCTTGTCGCTTAAAACCTCCCACGGTGCAATCTGTCTCTTTAAAATGCCTTATTTCCCCAGCAGGCCCCATCCGCCGGGTTTTTGGGCTGGGCGCAACATCGGTCTTTGACGTCCCGGCGCGGGTCCGGCACGATCGGGACCGATGACCCCGCAAGAAGCCCTCGTCGCGCTCAACATGCTGCCCACCATCGGCCCGATCCGGACGCGGCGCCTGTTGGAGGCGTTCGGCTCGCCCGCGGCGGTGCTGGGTGCGGCCACCGACCGCTTGCTGCGGGTCGATGGCATCGGCGAGGAAACCGCCGGGATTCTCCGCGCCTGGCAGGACCACGCCGATCCGGCGGCCGAGATCCGCGAAGCCGCCGCGCGCGGCATTGCCATCGTGACCCAGGACGACGCCGACTACCCGGCACCGCTGCGCGACACCTACGATCCGCCGTTGTTGCTCTACGTCTGGGGCCAACTCGCCGCGCGCGACCGCCACGCCATCGGCATCGTCGGGTCGCGGCGCACCACCCGTTACGGCACCCAGGCGGCCAAGAAGCTTTCCTATCAGCTGGCGCAGGCCGGCTTCACCATCATCTCGGGGCTGGCGCGCGGCATCGACACCGCGGCGCACGAGGCGGCCATCGCCGCCAACGGCCGGACCATCGCGGTGATCGGCTCCGGCCTGGGCCAGCTCTATCCGCCGGAAAACCTCGGACTGGCGGAAAAAATCGCCGCCGGCTTTGGCGCGGTGGTGTCCGAGTTCCCGCTCCACACCGCGCCCGACAAGCAGACGTTTCCGATGCGCAACCGGATCGTCGCGGCGTGGGCGCGCGCGCTGTTAGTCGTCGAATGCCCGGCCTGGTCCGGTGCCCTGATCACCGCCAACCTGGCCGCGGAATACGGCAAGCCGGTGTTCGCCGTGCCCGGACCCATCGACCAGCCGACCTCCGCCGGCTGCAACCAACTCATCCGCGACGGCGCCACGCTGGTGTGCGACGCCAGCCACATTTTGGACGACCTCGGCGAGTTGCCCTTCGCCCGCCAGCCGACCGCCCCGGAACCGGCCGCAGCGGCCCCCGAGTTACCGGAAGAAGAGGCCGCGGTGTTCGCGGCGGTGACCGACGACGAATCGCCGGTCGACCGCATCACCGAACGCTGCGGGCTGCCCGCCCAGGTGGTGAGCGCCAACCTCATGAAGCTGGAACTGCGCCGCCTGGTGCGGGCGTTGCCCGGGTTCCGGTATGTGCGGCGGTGAGCACGCAGGGGTCAGGGGGCGCTATGGCATCATCCAACGCTGCACCTTGTGACACCTGACCGAGCTTGGTTGAGACCGATCGGACACCGACTGGATTTTCAAGAGTCCGCCTGAAGGCGGGACTACCTACGCTGGAACCTACGTTTCTCGGGGAGGTATGTAGTACCGCCTTCAGGCGGTTTCTTCGGCCCGTGAAGACCGATCGGACACCGACTGGATTTTCAAGAGTCCGCCTGAAGGCGGGACTACC
>JBAXBG010000184.1:0-6890 GCA_037142115.1 Verrucomicrobiota bacterium
CACTGATTGCACTGATTTTAACTGATTTTACTGAATGAATTGAATTTCATCTAACGGCTTGCACGTTCGCTTTTTTAGGGGTGAGTGAGCATGATGTCGTAACTTCTTAATCATCAGTATAATCAGTGAAATCAGTGGTTCTCGTCTTTTTCCTGGTTAAATCTTCTCCGTGAAATCCGTTTTAATCCGTGTAATCCGTGGTGAAAATAACCGGTATGCGGGTGCTGGTTTTCTCATGGCTTTCAATAGACCCGGCGCACCGAGTGGCTGAAGAAATGCTGGGTGAGCAAATCCGACAACGCCTCCAGCGAGTCGTTCAAGGCGTGGTATTCAGCCACATCCGGGGCGCGGGGGTCGGCGCAGCGCGCCGCCAGATCCTCGGCATGGTGGCGGATCCGGGGCATCAGCCCGAAGTCCGGGGTGGCGCTGAAGCGGGCGATTTCCACATGGATCACCCCGATCTGATAGGCCGCCGAGCGCGGGTTGCTGCGGTCGAAGAAGATCAGCTCGGTCACCGCGTCGAGGCGGGGCTGGGAGAAATGCCGGCGGCGGTAGGTCATCACGCTGTCGCAGGTTTCTAACAAAGGTTCGAGCACCGGCGATCCGGTGTCGGCCTGCTCGGCGGCGGTGCGCAGGAGGTGGAGTGCGCCCAGGGCGCGTTCGATGCGGCGGCCCATTTCCAGGAAGCGCCAGCCATGGCCGCGGGTCATGTTTTCGGCCTGCATGCCGGCGAAGGCCGCCAGGTGCAGCACCAGGGTGTCGAGGGTGCGCAACAGCGCGGCCGTGTCGGGGGCGGCTGCCGGCGGATTGACGATGCCTTCGAGGCGGTTGAAAAACCGCCAGGTGTCATCCGAGAGGCGGTCGCGCGCGGCGCTGGCATTGAGCAGCAGCGAGCGGGTCAAGGCCGGGATGCCGCCGCCGGCCAGCGGGTCGTGGATCAGGCTGGCGAGGGTTTTGAGCATGCCGTTGGCTGGAATCACCAGCGGCTCCGCAATCAGCGAGCAGCCGGTGATCAGCGAAAGGCAGGCGTCGAGTTGGGCCTGCTGGATGCGGCCGGCTTCACCGCTCAGGCAGCGCAAGGTGACGCGCAGCAGGCGGGTGGCCAGCTCGATGCGCTCGGCGTATCTGCCGACCCAGAACAACTGCTCGGCGATCCGGCTGGGCACCTCGGGCGCTGCCGATTGGCGGGCCAGCCCCTGGCACTGGTGTTGCGCCTCGGCGCGCGGCAGGTAGCCATCGGCACCCGCGACCCACACGTCCTTGGCGCATCCTGATTGGTTAGGCCATAACTGCGGCGGATGGTGGCGGTCGCCGACGCGCGCCACCCCGCCGGGCAGGGCCACCGCCAGCCCGGGCGCGTTGAGGGTGAAGGCGCGCCAGACCAGCGGCCGCTGGCGGAGTGCGCGCTTTTCTAACGAGGGAGCCTCGCTCGGGCGGACCACGGCCTGGACGACGAAATCGTGCGGGCGCTGGTCGATGGTGGTGAGCCAAAGTTTGCGTGCGGCGGGAGCGAGCGCGGACCACTGCAGCGGCAGCCGCGGATCGAGATCGGGTGCCGCGGATAACAGCATGAAGCGGTCCAGCTGATCCAGCACGCGGCGCCGGGATTCCTCCTGGCCGAGCCACCAGGTTTCCACGAACGGCAGTTTCATTTCCTCGCCAAACCACTCGCGGCAAATCCGCGGCAGAAACGGCATCAGTGCCGGGCTGGAGGCGAAGCCCGAGCCCGGCATGTTAGCCAGCGCGACCTTGCCGGCCCGCCACACTTCGATCAGGCCGGGCACCCCGTCGGCGCAGTCCCAGTGTTCCAGCGGATCGATGCCGTGCTGGTCGAGCCGGCAGACCACGCCGTCGATGCGCTGCAGGCCGGCGAGGGTCTTGAGCAACAGGCGGCCCTCGCGGACCGTCAGGTCGGCCGGCTCCACTAACGGGAACCCGAGCAGCCGGGCCTTGTAGGCGTGTTCGAAATACGACGGGTGGCGGAAGCCGGGGGTGAGGAACACCAGGTTGACCTCGCCGCGGCGGGAACCGGCCAAGGCTTGCAGCGTGCTGCGTTCCAGATCGAGGAAGCCGGCGAGGCGCGCGACCTGGAGTTGCGCGAACGGTTCTGCCAGCAGATTGGAGGTGACGTTGCGGTTTTCGAACGCCTGGCCGAGCCCGCCCGGCGTGCCGGTGTGATCGCGCAGCACCATCCACAGGCCGGCGGGGGATCGCACCAGATCGCAGCCGGAGAAGGTCAGGCAGCGGCCGCGGCGCGGGTGAACCCCGCCGACGTAGGGCAGAAACGCGGGATTGGAATGCACCAGATCCGGCGGGATCAGGCCCTGCTCTAACAACGACTGAGCGCCGTAGAGATCGGCCAGCACCGCGTCGAGCAGCCGGATGCGTTGGGTCAAGCCGTCGGCCACCCGGGTCCAGTCGGCCGGCGGGATCACCAGCGGGATCGGGTCCAGTTCGTAAGGCTGGGTCGCCCCGCCTGCGTCGCTGAAGACATTGAAGGTGGTGCCCAGATCCTCGATCATGCGTCCGGCGGCCAAGCCGAGGGCCGCCCGTTGGTCCTGGGTCCAGTGGAGGATTTGTCCGCTCAAATGCTGCCAGTGCGGGCGGGGTTGGCCGTGGGCATCGTTCATTTCATGCCACGCCCCAGCCGCCGCCGGGGCCGGCAGCGGCGGAAACAGCGGGGCATTGAAACGAAAACTTTCAACCATGGGAAACGCGAGGCAGCGGATCGAGCAGACAAATTCAGGGGATCATGCGCAAGTCCAGGGTGAAGGGAAAATCCGGGCTCAGCGGCGGCTCGCCGACGGCGACGGTGCCGCCGGTGTGGCCGTGGCAGGAGAAACGCGCAAGCCGGCGCGCTTCCGCCTCATACGAGTTGACCGGAAAGCTCTCATGGCTGCGGCCGCCCGGGTGGGAGGCGTGGTAGGTGCAGCCACCCAGCGAGCGCGAATTCCAGGTGTCGATGAGGTCGAGCACCAGCGGGGTGTGGACCGGGATGGTCGGGTGCAAACAGTTAGGCGGCTGCCAGGCGCGGTAGCGCACCCCGGCGACGTGCTCGCCGTGCGTGCCCGTCGGGTGCAGCGGGACGCGCAGGCCGTTGCAGGTCACCACGTGGCGCTCGCCGGTGAGGCCCTTGACTAGCAGTTGCATCCGCTCGACCGAGCTGTCGACGTAGCGCACGGCACCGCCCGGGCCTTCCTCGCCGAGGACGTGCCACGGCTCGATGGCGTGGCGCATTTCCACCTCGATGCCGCGTTGCGAGAACTCGCCGATGCGCGGGAAGCGGAATTCCAGGTGGGGAGCGAACCAATCGTCCTCGATCAGGCAGCCGTGGCCGCGCAGGTCGGCGAGCACGTCGGTGAAATCCTGCCAGATGAAATGCGGCAGCATCCAGCGGTCGTGGATGGCGCTGTCCCAGCGCACCAGCGGTTTGGCGTAGGGGTCCTGCCAGAAGCGGGCGACCAGGCCGCGCAGCACGAGGTGCTGGGCGAGGCTCATCTGATAGTGCGGGGGCATCTCGAAGTTGCGCATCTCCAACAGGCCGAGGCGTCCGGTGGCGCTGTCCGGGCTGTAGAGCTTGTCGATGCAGAACTCGGCGCGGTGGGTGTTGCCGGTCGGGTCGATGAGCAGGTTGCGAAACGCGCGATCGACCTGCCACGGCAGCGGGGTGGCGGATGGATCGAGGGTGCGGAAGGCGATTTCGAGTTCGTGGATCGAATCGTTGCGGGCCTCATCGATGCGCGGGGCCTGCGAGGTCGGGCCGACAAACAGCCCGGAAAACAAGTAGCTGAGCGACGGGTGGTGGTTCCAGAAAGTGATCAGGCTGCGCAGCAGGTCGGGCCGGCGCAGCAGCGGGCTATCAGAAGGGGTTTCGCCGCCGAGGATGATGTGGTTGCCGCCGCCCGTGCCGCAGTGGCGGCCGTCGACCATGAATTTCTCGGTGGCCAGCCGGCACTGGTGGGCTTCCTCATAGAGCACCGAGGTGTTGCGGACCAGCTCGTCCCACGACGCGGCGGGCTGCAGGTTGACCTCGATCACGCCGGGGTCCGGGGTGACTTTGAGCACCTGGATGCGCGGGTCGAACTCGGGCGGGGTGCCTTCGAGGATCACGGGCATTTGCAGCCGCGCGGCGGTTTGTTCGATGCAGGCGATGAGATCGAGGAAATCCTCGGTCTCGTCCACCGGCGGCAGGAAGACGTGCAGTCGGCCGTCGCGCGGCTCCAGGCACAGCGCTGCGCGGGTGATCCAGCTGGCGGACTCCTGGCTGGCGGGCCGCCGTTCTAACGCTTCCGGGGCCGGCGGCCGGGGTTGGGCCGGCGGCTGCAAGCGGCGGGTGTCGTGCAGGCCGTAGGCGGTGGGGGAGGCGTTTTCACGCTCCAGGGCGCGGCGTTGCATGGCGATGCGGCGCCCGGAATCGGGCACCAGCGCCGGCAGGTCGCGGGTGGGGTCGGCGGGAATCGTCCACGGGAAGTCCTCCTCGGCGACCCACGGCAGGGATTCGAGCGGCAGGCGCAGGCCGATGGGCGAGTCGCCCGGCAGGAGGTAGAGCATTTCATCGCGCAGGAACCACGGGCCGCTGGTCCAGCGCCGGCCTGCCAGGGTGTCGGCGCGCTTGAGCGGTAACACATAACCGACGGCTTCATTGAGACCGTGATCAAAGATCCGGGCAATGCGCTCGCGCTCCAGCGGGTCCTTGAGATTTGAATTGGCGAGGTCCACGTTGGATGGCAGCCGGCGCTCCTTCCACAGGTAATAATAGGCGTCCTCGTGGGCTGGCAGCATCCACTTGGCCTCTGCCCCGAGGGCTTGGGCCAGGGCCAACCCGAAGGTCTTGGCGTGCGCGGCGGTGTGTCCGTAGTCGGTCGCTTCGTCGGCGATGAGCGCCACATCCTGCCAGATCGGATGGCCGTCCTTGCGCCAATAACAATTCAGCGAATAGCGCGGCAGCGGCTCGCCGGGATACCATTTGCCCTGGCCGTAAAACAACAAGCCGCCGGGGGCGAAGCGCCGCCGCATGCGCTGGATCAGCTCGCAGGAAAGCCGCCGCTTGTCCGGGCCCACGGCGCTGATGTTCCACTCGGCCCCGTCAAAATCATCCATCGAGATGAAGGTCGGCTCGCCGCCCATTGTTAGGCGCACGTCCATTGCTTGGAGTTGCGCGTCGGTCGCGCGACCGCTTTCCACAATCTTCCGCCATTGTTCGGCGGAATACGGCTGGGTGGTGCGCGGAGATTCATAAATCCGGGTGAGCGTCATCTCGTGCTCCATCTCGGTTTCGCACGGTTCGACCCCGCCCGAGACCGGGGCGGCGCTCGACGGTTCCGGCGAACATGCCAGCGGCAGGTGGCCCTCACCCGCCAGCAGCCCGGAGGTCGGATCCAGCCCGATCCAGCCGCCTCCTGGCAGATAGACCTCGGCCCAGGCGTGCAGGTCGGTGAAATCCACCTCGGTGCCGCTCGGGCCGTCGAGGGATTTCACGTCCGGTTTGAGCTGGATGAGGTAGCCCGAGACAAAGCGTGCCGCCAGCCCGAGGTGGCGCAGCAGCATGACCAACAACCATGCGGAGTCGCGGCACGAGCCCGAGGCATTTGCCAGCGTTTCCTCGGGCGTCTGGACCCCGGGCTCCATGCGGATCTTGTAGTCGATGGCACCCTGGACGGCCGAATTGACCGCCACCAGAAAGTCGTTGGTGCGGCACTCGAGCGGCTTGAATTTGGCAATCCATTTTGCCAGCTGCGCGCCGGGCGCTTCGGTCACCAAAAACGGCGCGAGTTCCTTGGCCTGCGCCGCGTCATAACCAAATGGATAGGTTTCCGCGTGCTCCTCGAGAAAGTAATCGAAGGGGTTTTGCACCGACATCTCGACCACCAGATCGACCACCACGTCCAAACTCGCGGCCGGCTCCAGGAACACCAGCCGCGCCAGGTAGTTGGCTTGCGGGTCCTGCTGCCAGTTCACGAAATGCTTGCCCGGCCCGACCGTCAGGCTGTACGAGAGAATCCGCGACCGGCAATGCGGGGCGGGGCGGAGCCGGACGACGTGCGCGCCGTGCCCAACCGGGCGATCGTAGCGGTAGGAGGTCCGATGGTGCAGGGCAACGTGGATCGACATGATGGGGTTCGGCCCCTCCTAGCAAAATTGGTGCCGCCTTTGCCAACAATCGCATTTTTCACCAAGATTGGCACGCCGTGGCTGCCATCAGGGTCTGCCAAGATCCACCAAAACACTTGCGCCGTGATCATTACCGTGGTAATGATCAACCATGAAGCTTTCACAAAGCAGGATCACTGCCCAGGGGCAAATCTCGGTGCCGGCCGCGGTCCGCAGGCGCTTGGCACTGGTGCCGGGCTCGATCTTGGAGTGGGGTGCCGAGCCGGATCGCATCACGGTGCGTCGCGTCGGCCGCCACAGCTTCGAGGCACTTCATCACGCTTTGTTTGAGCAAGAACCACCAGCACGCAGTCTTGAAGATCTGAAAGATGGGATCAGGCACCAGATGAGAGACCGCCATGCGCGCGATTGACACCAATGTTCTGGTTCGTTTGCTGGCGCGGGATGACCCAGGGCAGTTGGCATCTGCCGAGGCGTTCGTGCAAGTCGGCGCGTGGATCTCGCTCCTGGTGCTGATGGAGACCGTCTGGGTCCTGGATTCCGTCTATGGGATCAAGCCGGTATCGCTCGCGAACGGGGTCGAGATGCTGCTCGACCACCAGCAGATCGTGGTTCAGGACGCCGACATGGTAAAGCGGGCGTTGGGGAAGTATCGCCAACACCCCGAAATCGGCTTCTCCGACTGTCTCATTCTCGAAGTTGCGTGCGCGGCAGGACATACCCCTCTCGGGACTTTCGATCGCCGCCTGGGCAAGCTCAAAGGGGCTCAGAAGCTCTGA
>JBAXBG010000185.1:0-6766 GCA_037142115.1 Verrucomicrobiota bacterium
GGCCTTGAGCATGCCGCAGCCGGCGGCGACGTCGATGCCGCGGCGCTGGCGGAAGGTGCAGGGAAAGCCGGCGGCGCGGAGGATTTTTTGGAACGCGTGGCCGGTGGTGCTGGCGGTGCCGGTGAAGCCTCCGGTGGGGTTGAGCGGGATCAGGTTGATGTGGGTGTCGATGCCGGCGAGCAGCTTGGCCAGGCGCGCGGCGGTGGCGGGCGAGTCATTGACGCCGGCGATCAAGGTCCATTCGAACAAGACCCGCTTGCCGGTGAGCGCGCCGTATTGGCGGCAGGCGTCGATGAGCATGGCCAGCGGCCAGCGTTGGCTGGCAGGCACCAGCGCGGCGCGTTCCTGTTCCGTCGAGCCGTGCAGGCTGACCGCGAGCCGGTAGGGCTGTTGTTCCTCGGCCAGGCGGAGGATTCCGGGCACCACGCCCACCGTGCTGATGGAGATTTTCGATGGTCCGATACCGATGCCTCGGACGTCGGAGATGATGTCGAGGGCGTGGAGCACGGCGTCGATGTTGTGGAGCGGTTCGCCCATGCCCATCAGGACGAGGTTGCGCAGGCGCTTGTGCGGGTGGGTTTGATGGAGGACGCGGCGGGCGTGCAGGACCTGGGCGATGATTTCGCCGGGCCGGAGGTGGCGGACGAAGCCCATCTGGCCGGTGGCGCAGAACACGCAGCCCATCGCGCAGCCGGCTTGGGTGCTGACGCAGACGGTTTGCCGGCCGTCGTAGCCCATCAGCACCGTCTCGATGGTTTGCCCGTCGCCCAGCCGCAGCAGGAATTTGCGGGTCAACCCGTCCGAACTGTGGGTTTCATCGACCTGCTCCGGGGCATCAAGGAAAAACGCTTTGCCCTCGCCGACCGCCTGGTCGACCCAACGCCGGAGGGGCGGCAGGAATTTGCAGGCGGCCAGATCGAGGTGGCCGTCGCGCTGGATGGCCCGCCAGAGCGCCTTGGAGTGGTGCGCGATCACCCCTTCGCCTGCCAACACTTCCGTTAGCCCGGCAAATCCGAGGTCGTGCAACGAGCGTGGCGCATCGGCGGGCATGCCGGAATCAAACCCCGGCCACCCACCCGATCAAGCCGCGATTCCTCCTGCCGAGGCACTTTCAGATTTGCCGCGGAGTCGCCAAGATCGCAAAGAGGCGCAAAGGATGATTCCTGATCAACAAATCTCCATTGCTTTGCTTGCCTCTGCGCACTTCGCGGCTCTGCGGTGAGTTCTTGGCCGTTACTTGCCCTGGAGCGGCCAGCTGATAAAATCGCCGCCGCGGCCAGATTCCCGCCAGCCCCCGCTTGCGGTCTGCCGCCGGGACGCTACGCTGCGCCCGTCCGATGCTTGATTCCTTCGTCCACCTCCACCAGCACACCGAGTTTTCCCTGCTTGACGGCATGATCCGCACCAAGGATCTGGCCAAGCGCGCCGCGGAGCTCGGGATGCCGGCCGTGGCGATGACCGACCACGGCAACCTCTACGGCGCGATCTCGTTCTATCAGGACTGCCTCAAGGCCAAGGTCAAACCGATCTTCGGGTGCGAGATCTATCTGGCACCGCAGTCGCTGGAGGACAAAAAGGACCTGGTCGGCCGCAAGCGCGCCACCCACATGACGCTGCTGGCCGAAACCAACGAGGGCTGGCACAACCTGTCGAAATTGGTGACCCGCGGCCACCTTGAGGGGATGTATTACGGCAAACCGCGGGTCGACCGCGCCGCGCTGCGCGAGTTTGCCAAGGGCATCATCTGCCTGACGGGCTGCATTTCCGGGCCGGTCAACGAGTGGCTGCTCGCCGGCGACGAGGACAAGGCGCGCGAAACACTCGCCGAACTGGTCGATATTTTCGGCAAGGACAACACCTACGTCGAGATCCACAACCACGGCCTCGAACCCGAGCGCCGCGTCACCCCCGGCCTGCTCAAGCTGGCGCGCGAGTTCGGCCTCAAGCCGGTGGCGGCCAATGACGTGCATTTCCTCAGCCGCTCGGATCACGAGGCGCACGACGTGATGATCTGCATCGGCACCGGCCACCTCATCATCGACGAAAACCGCATGCACTACACCCCGGAGGTCTATTTCAAGACCGCCGAGGAAATGCGCGCGCTCTTCGCCGATGTCCCGGGGGCCTGCGACGCCACGCTCGAGATCGCGGCGCGCTGCAACGTCGAACTCAAGCTCGATGCGACCTCGTCGGAGAAATACCCGCAGTTCGGCACGCCCGATGGCTCGCCGCGCGAGGTCTATCTGATGCGCGTCTGCCAGGAGGGCCTGGTCAAGCGCTACGGCGCCGAGCGCGCCGCCGACCCGGAGATCGCCGCGCGCCTGAAATACGAGGTCGATGTCATCAACGAGATGGGCTTCGCGTCGTATTTCCTCATCACCGCGGATTTCATCCAGTGGGCGCGCGACCAGGACATCCCGGTCGGCCCCGGCCGCGGCTCGGCCGCCGGCTCGCTCGTCGCCTACGCGATGGGCATCACCGACATCTGCCCGCTGCGCTTCGAGCTGTTGTTCGAGCGCTTCCTCAACCCCGAACGCGTCAGCCCGCCCGACGTCGACATCGACTTCTGCCAGTCGCGCCGCGGCGAGGTGATCGACTATGTTCGAAAAAAATACGGCGACCGCAGCGTGTCGCATATCATCACCTACGGCACCATGGGCGCCAAAAGCGTGGTGCGCGACGTCGCCCGGGTGATGGGCATGCCCTACGCCGACGGCGACCGGCTGTCGAAGCTCATCGACCCCAAGCCGCTCGAAAAGGACGACAAGAAAACCTACAAGGGGTCGCTCCTGCGCCGCGAGTGGGACAAAAACACCGAGCTCCACGACCTCATCGAGGCGTCGTCGTCCTATCAGGATTTGTGGCAGTATGCGCTCGCCCTGGAAGGCCTCAACCGCAACGTCGGCATCCACGCCGCGGGCATCGTCATCGGCGACCGCCCGCTCGACGAGCACGTCCCGCTGACCCGCGGCAACGAGGGCGAGGTGGTCACCCAGTATGACATGGGCGCCATCACCGAGGTCGGCCTGCTCAAGATGGACTTCCTCGGGTTGAAAAACCTCACCGTCATCCACGAGGCCGGCGGCCACATCCGCCGCCACACCCCGGGGTTCCGCATCGAGGCCGTCCCGCTCGACGACCCGGCCACCTTCGACACCCTCAACCGCGGCGAAACCCTCGGCGTGTTCCAGCTGGAGTCCGGCGGCATGGTCGAAACCTGCCGGAAATACCAGATCGAGAAGATCGACGACATCATCGACTTGTTAGCGGTGTATCGGCCCGGCGCGATGCAGTTCATCGACCAGATGCTCGACGTCAAGAAGGGCCGCAAGAAGGCGATGTATGAGCACCCGCTGCTGGAGAAGATCTGCGCCAACACCTACGGGGTGATGATCTATCAGGAGCAGGTCCAGAGCGCGGCCAAGCTGCTGGCAGGCTTCACGCTCGGCGGTGCCGACCTGCTGCGCCGCGCGATGGGCAAGAAGGATGTCAAGAAGATGGCCGAGGAGCGCGGCAAGTTCGTGGAGGGCTGCGAGCGCACCAACGGCATCGGCGCGACGCTGGCCAACCAGATCTTCGAGAAGATCGAGATGTTCGCTGGTTATGGCTTCAACAAGTCGCACTCGGCGTGTTACGGCCACATCTCGTATTGGACGGCCTATCTGAAGACGCGCCACCCGGTGGAGTTCATGGCGGCCCTGCTGTCCAACGAGATCCAGAACACCGACAAGATCAGCGTCTTTGTCTCCGAGTGCCACCGCATGGGCCTGGAAATCCTCCCGCCCAACCTCAACGCCTCGCAGCTGCGCTTCGCCCCGGAGGTCACCCCCACCGGCGCCCAGGGCGTGCGCTACGGGCTGGCCGCCATCAAGAACTGCGGCGAGGGCGCGATGGCCGCCGCCATCCTCGAGCGCGACACCAAGGGCCCGTTCGCCTCGCTCGAGGACTTTGCCACCCGCCTCGATTCCAAGGTCGTCAACAAACGCATCCTCGAAAACCTGGTCAAGGCCGGCGCGCTCGATTGGACCGGGGAAACCCGCGCCGGCATGTTCAAGCGCCTCGAGCAGGTGGTGGCCTCGGCCTCGTCCTCGCAGCGCGACAAGGCCTCGGGCCAGGTCTCGCTGTTCGGGGCGATGGAGTTCGCGGCACCCGCCCCGGCGGCCAACACCAACTCCTCCGAGCCACCGACCGAGGAGTGGAGCAAGGACGAGCGCCTCGCCCACGAGAAGGAGTTGTTAGGCTTCTACGTCACCGGCCATCCGCTCGACAAGTTCCGCCGGGTGATCGACTCCGACAAATACCAGCGCCTCGGGCTCATCGAAGAACTGGATCTAGCCAACCCGCGCGCCCGGTTTCCCTTCGCCGGGATGGTGCGCTCGCTCGACTCCAAGATCACCAAGACCGGCAAGCCGTTCGGCGTGCTCGTGCTCGAGGACTTCACCGGCAGCTCCGAGATCATGCTGTGGGGCGAAACGTTCACCCCCGCCCGCGAGGCCGGACTGATCGAGCCCGGCAAAATCATCAAGCTCAAGTGCGCGGTGCAGGTCGACGACCGCACCGGCAACCGCCGGCTCACAGGCTACGAGCTCGCCGAGTTGAAACCCAAGGCCGGCAATGGCAAGGGGCCGCTGGAGTTGCTGCTCTGGACCAACCGCCACGGCGAGCGCGACCTCAACGAAATCCGGCAAGCCCTCGCCGCCCATCCCGGGCCCACCCCGGTGCTGCTCCATTTCCAAAATGGTGCCGGCCGCCGGGTCACCGTCGCGGCCAACGAATCCTTCAACGTCAAGCGCAACGCCGCACTGGATGCCGCCCTCGACCGCTGGCTCGAGGATTGAGTCCCTCGGATCTCGAGTTGGATCCCGAGTTCAATGACCTGTGGATGGAGGGCCTTGTCATATCGGAGGTGGTGGAACGGGTGTCACAATTCGACTGAAAAGGACCCGTCTGGAAATGAGGGGTTGCGATGGCCGGGCTGAATTGCTACTCACGCCGCCCCATGCGCACCTTGTTCCGACTGGCCGCCGCTTTCAGTTTGTGGGTGCCGCTGGCGGTCGGGCAGACCGATCCGCGCGCGTTGCTCGTCACCGGCTATTACGAGGGCTGCGAGGTGGGCAAGCTCCCCTTTTTCAATCCGGTGGTGGGCTGGGATCTGTTTTGGTATGCCGGATTCACCGGAACCCGCACGGTCATTGGCAACATCGAGGGTGGCAACATCTGGTTCGGCCACAAGGTCTTCGTGCGGGATCCGTCCGCCACCACCGGATTCACCACGTATGTCAATCCGGCGGCTGGCAGCTTGAACGAACTCGACTATCACGCCACCACGGTCGGGCATGTGCTGGCCGGCAGCGGCTATGTGACGGACGGCACAATCGCGGGGGATACTTATTCGGGGCTCGGGATGGCATCAGGGGCATCCGTGATCTCGGCGGGCGTGGCGGTGGAATTTTCGGCCACGGATCCGGGGTCCTTTTCCACCACAACGGAGTCGGTGATCACGCCCTACAAGGCGTTTTTCCAAGGCGTGGGGCTGGGAGCGGGCGTGGCCCGGCCGGATGTGATCAACAGCAGCTGGGGCGGCGGCGACCCCACGGCCACCTCGACGGAAGCCCTGGCCATCGATGGCCTGGCCCGGCAGAACCCCTCGGTCGCGCTGGTGGTCTCCGCGGGCAATGGCGGCAGCGGTGCCGCGGTGTCATTCCCCGGATCCTGCTATAACAGCATCGCCGTCGGCTCGCTGGGCGGATCCAGCTACTTGCAACCGTCGGATTTCACCTCCAGCGGAATGGTGGACTTTTTTATTCCCGGCGCCAACGGCGGCACCACCCTCACCGGCGTGCGGGCCGCGGTGGACATCGCCGCGCCGGGCGAGGATTTCTTCCTGGCTGCCTATCTCGGGGCCAGCGGCACCATCGGCGGGGCACCGAGTCTGGCCGGCCTCATCCATGAACCGTTGCCGACCAACCTGTATTGGACCAACATGAGCGGCACCAGTTACTCGTCGCCGATCGTCGCCGGCGGAATTTCCCTGCTCAAGGACGCGGCCAAGGCGATCATGCCCGGCAACCTGAACGCGCTGGACACCCGGGTGATCAAATCCGTGCTGATGGCCGGCGCCACCAAGACCCTCGGCTGGAACAACGGCCAAAACGCCATGAATGTGACCACCCAGGCGCTCGACCTCAACACCGGGGCCGGCGCGCTGAATCTGGCAGGCGCGGTGGAAGTCTATCTCGGGGCGACCCGCGACGTGGCCGGCAACGGCGGCGGATGGATCGCCAGTGCCGGCTGGGACAGCGCCACCATCCACTTGGGCAACACCTTGGAATACGTGTTCTCCGCGGCCTTCACCCAGGAGATGGCTCTCACCGTCGCGCTCAACTGGTTCTCGGTGCGCGAGTTCAGTGACACCACCCTGACCGGCAGCGACCTCGCGTTTTCCAATCTGGACCTGCAGGTCTGGTCGATCAACGGCCAAGGGCAGTTCACCGCGATGGTCGGCGAGTCGATGACTGCTTATAACAACACCGAGTTCCTGCGTTTCGACAGCCTGGCCGCCGGCCAATACGGACTGCGGGTGCTTTTCAACGGCATGGTTTTCGACACCACCAATGCGGTGACCGACGAGTCATACGGCCTGGCCTGGAGCGCCGTGGCGATTCCCGAGCCGGGCGCAGCGCTGCTGCTTTCGGGCGGACTCCTCATTGGCCTGAGGCGGCGAGGCGGCGGCGGAAATCGCAAAAAGGGACAGACCCTTTGTGTG
>JBAXBG010000186.1:0-6678 GCA_037142115.1 Verrucomicrobiota bacterium
GCCCAGATTTGCCTGGCGGAAATCGTCAGCCTGTTTGAACGCAGCATGGACGAGTTCCCCTGCCCGATCGGCCAAGGTGCCTGTGGCACGGGTGCCCCCTGTCCGCTGCACCAGGATTTCGTGCGCCTCGAGGAAAACAGCCGCGTGTTCCTCGAAGAGACGACGCTCGAGGTGTTCGTGCAACAAGCCTCGAAACGGCCCGCGCACGCCTGAGTATTTCGTGGCGGGCATGCCCGGGCCACCGTGGCGCGGGCATTCTGCCCACCGCCTCTCTTCATCATCAAGACGGGCGGACATCGCCTTTCAACAAAACGCCTGCCTGTTTCTGGGAAACCGGCGATTCGTGCCAAGGACATTGCGCATGCCAATATGCGGGCGCGTGGCGGCGTGACCGGGTCGCCTGGTTAGATGATTTCCGAATGCCCGCGGGACGGCCGTTTGATCAAGCTAGCGCCACACGTGGCCGGGGAACTTGTTGGCCACGGTTGGGCGATACTTCGGCCATTCGCGGGCGAGGAAGTGCGGCCAGTCGGTGGTGGTGGCAAGGCGTTTGCCGTCGGGAGTGCAGAGGCTGAGGAGCACCGGCAGGCGGCCGTCACAGAGGCTGGGGTGCTCCTTGAGCGCGAAGCAGTCCTGCAACTTCACCTGCGCTTCCGGTGACCCGTGCAGATAGGAGACTTTCAGGGTGCGGCTGTCGGGCCAGGGGATGGCGGGTGGCAGCAACTCATCGAGCCAACCGACTTGGCCTTTTTCCAAATGCTGATGGAACGCGTGGAGGAGGGGAGCGGCCTGGGCCTCCTTGACCAGCGCGAGGCCGGTGAACGCACGGGCGAGGCAGGCGGTGATGGCGGCCGCATCCAACGGGGCAAACTCAAGTTCGGGCATGGTGGCGTGGACGAGGGCCACCCGGGCGATGAATTGTTTCAGCCGGTGATCCAGCAGCGGCAGCTCGAAGGCTCCGGCGCGCTGGGCATCTGCTAGGCAGCGGCCGCTGGCGACGGGATCCAGGTCGCGTTGCTGCGACTTCTGCTCGATGATGAGATCCCGATAGCGCACGAGTTTCATCGCCGCGACGCGCTTGTGCTGCGCATCAAACAGGTGCTCCACGGTGGTGCTCAGGTGCTGGGGGAACATCTCCGCGATCCACGCCAGCTGCACGCGGGTGGCGAGGCTGAGCAGGGTCAGCGGGGCGGAACCGCGCGAGGGCGCTTCCCGCAGGTTGGCCGCGACGAAAAACGTGGCGTCCTGCACCACGCTTTCGCGCACGAGCTGGCCGTGCCGCTGCTCGGTGAGGTCGCACCCGGGCTTGCCGGGCTCGCGGCGTTTGGCGAGCTGATCGACGAAGCCTGCCATGAGGCACCGCCGCAGCGCCTCGTCGTGGTTGGCGGCGCTGGCGGGGGCGGCGCGGTCGTAGAGGCGCTGCTGGTGGGCGGCCTGCAGGATTTGCTGGCAGGTCTGCTCCACCTGGCGGGCGACCTGGGCGTTGATGCCATAGCTGCGGCAGCGCTCAAAGCTGAACCCGTTGGCTTTGGCGAAGTCGTAGGCGCGCATCAGGGTGATGAAGTCGGAATCCCCGCTGGTCTCGAACCTCTCGCGCGCGGCCTGGACCTGGGCATCATCGCGATCCAGGCGGGCGAGCAAGTCGCGGCCACTGACCAGCGCCGCACACAACGCGGCATCGGCCACGCAGCCGCGCTGGCTGGCCTCGATCAACATCCGCGAATAGCGCGGGTGCATCGGCAGGCGCAGCATTTGCCGACCGACGGGGGTGAGGTCCGCCTCGTGCAAGGCGCCGAGCAGGGTGAGCAGGCTCTCGGCGCGTTCGACGGCCTGCGGGTCGGGTTTGTCCAGCCAGTCAAAGGTGGCGGCTTGCCGGATGCCCAGCGAGTGCAGCAACAGCACGACCTCGGCGAGGTCGCTGCGCTGGATTTCGGGCGTGTTGCGTTCCTCGCAGCTCTTGTGGCCGGTCACCGTCCACAAGCGGTGGCAGGTGCCGGGCGCGGTGCGGCCGGCGCGGCCTTTGCGCTGGTCCGCGCTGGCCCGGCTGACAGGCTCTAGCAAGAGGGTGCCGATGCCGCGTTCGGCGTCGTAGCGGGCCACCCGGGCGACGCCGCTGTCCACGACGTGGCGGATGCCGTCGATGGTGATGCTGGTCTCGGCGACGTTGGTGGCGACGATGACCTTGCGCAGGGCGTTCGGGGCGAAGGCGCGGTCTTGCTCCTGCGGTTCGAGTTCACCGTGCAAGGGGATGCATGCCACCCGCTCCTGGGTTCGCAGGCCTCGCAGCGCGTCCATGGTGCCATTGATCTCGCCGCGCCCAGGCATGAAGACGAGGATGTCGCCGGGGGCATCGTCATTGATGATGCGCTCGACCGCCTCGGCCGCTTGCGCGGTGATCGCGCGCGGGTCGGGTTGCGAAAGATAACCGACTTCCACGGGATAGCTTTGCCCTTCGGAGATGAGGATCGGGCACGGCTGCAAATAGGCGGCGACGGGCTCGGCATCCAGCGTGGCCGACATCACCAGCATGACCAAATCGGGCCGCTGGGTCTGCTGCAAGTCTTTCACCAAGGCGAGGGCGACATCGCTGAGCAGGTTGCGCTCGTGGAACTCATCGAAGATCACTGCCCCGATGTTAGCCAGCGTGCGGTCGTCCTGGAGCCAGCGCAGCAGGATGCCTTCGGTGACAAAACCAATGCGGGTGCCGACGCCGATGTGGTCGTCGAAGCGGATTTGATAGCCAACCTCAGCGCCGAGTGGGCCCCCGCGCTCCCAGGCGACGCGGGTGGCCACGCTGCGGGCGGCGACGCGCCGCGGCTGCAGCACCACGATCATCTTGTCGCCCGCGAGCCCCGCATCCAGCAGCATCTGCGGCACCTGCGTGGTCTTGCCCGAACCGGTGGGGGCCACGAGCACCAGGCGCTTGCCGGCTTGCAGCGTGCGCAGGATGTCGGCGTGGATCTTCCAGATGGGCAGCGCGGTGGGAGCAGGCATGAAGTGGAGCGCGCACGCTTTGGCTCACTGGATCGGCTCCAGATAATACATGCCGGTGGTCATGGCGCAGGCGTTGTCCATGGGCATCCGCTTCAGGGTGTGCCGTTCGCCCCAGGAATCCGAGAACAGGATTTCGTTGGTCGTGGTGTTGTAGCCGATGATGAGCCGCATATGGCCGCCCTTGCTCTGAATCTGGAGATCGTCCTCCGGATAAATGCCCAGTTCCACACTCCACATCACCGGCACTCCCCGGTTGATTGTCCCCTGCACCAAACGTTGGAATTTAGTGAACGCCGCCTTGCTCGCACCGGCACGGCTTTGCTTCAAGGATTCAGGATCGAAACTCGCGTAGATCTCGCCGATGTCGATGACGTGCCTTCCGGTGAGGTTCACCTCCGGCTTGTCGTTGTGTTTGGCCACCCGGTTATAGTCGGCGATCATCCGCGTGAACTCGTTGATGTTCCAGCCCGCGAGTTCGCGAACATGCACCTTGAGCCGGCCGGTGAGCTTCTTGAGCGACTCCACCATTTTTTCGGGACTGGTGCCACCGCCAGCCGAGGCGTTGGCCACCGCCGCCATTTCATGCTGGTCGACGTCGAGTCCGAGGTAGAGGAACACGCGCTCGGCCGTGGCCACCACGCAATAGCCTTTCGGCCCCTGATCGACCATCGGCACGGACTTGATCACCACATCGCCATTGGCTTCACGGCTGATGTTCGCCGCCAGCGAGGACTTGGCCACCGGTTTGTTGCCGGTTGCCGGACCGCTGCCGTGCGAGGCCAGCTGCTTGGGCACCGGGGCCACCCGCAGGCGGATGAACTCCGGGCGGAACGCCTGCTTCGCGGACTTTTTTTGGTAGGAATATTCCAGCAGATAGACCGAGGGCGGTTTGCTCCACATGAAGCCGGTGGATTTCACCGCACTGGACATGTCCTTGCCCCGGTCCGTGGGCGCCACTCCGATCTGCGCGGTAAGTGCGTCCTTGATCACCGTCACCTGCTGCTCGAAATCCCGCTCGG
This sequence comes from Verrucomicrobiota bacterium, assembly GCA_037142115.1. Taxonomy (GTDB): domain Bacteria; phylum Verrucomicrobiota; class Verrucomicrobiia; order Verrucomicrobiales; family Akkermansiaceae; genus Luteolibacter. Next base: position 4,014 of record JBAXBG010000186.1, read on the forward strand.
AGTTCGCGGCAGTTTTGCTGTCGCCACGGTTGAACAGGGAAATGCTGGTGCCCGCAAGTTTGCCCCCCTTGAATTCACAGTTCGCTTCCATCACCTCCACCTTGCCGGCGGAAATCGTCAGCCCCTCGCCGAAGAACCGCGCCCGCGATTTCCCCGCATCCAGCCACTGGACGCGCGCGGCACCAAGCTCCTGGGCGAATGTTTCCGGCGTGGTCTCCCACAGCTGATCGCCGGCAAGCAATGCGTCCAGCGAACGCCCGCCCGCCTCATTCTGGGCGCCGGATGACCAACACAGCGTGCCGAACAGCACGGCGAATCCAACAATTAGATAGTTCATACGGGTAAGGAGGGCGGGTAAGGCCGTATCGTTAGCGGCATCCCTCCGCGACACAACCCCGAAGTTTCTCCTGAAACCGCTGAAACCGCTGAAATGTTGATCAATTTCTTCTCAGTGCTCTCAGCGGCCATCAGTGTCTCAGTGGGTTCTTTGACACAATTTGCCACAAGGTTTGGGGAATTTGACTTGCTTGCCACCTCGTCAAAAACGAGTTCGTTCAGTGAGTTCTGAAGGTGGTGCGCTCTCGATGAGAGCGCCGGCCCCAGAATCGCCCGAGGTTGGTTGGGCCGCTCTTGGTCCACGCTTTGGCTGCGGCCTGCATCGAGGCCGCGCCACCATGGCCTATCAAAATGGCACCCGGGAGCTCCAAAGCTGGCGCGCTACCGCCGTGACTTTCGCGCCATGTGACAGGATCGTCACAATGATGCCATTGAGGGAAAATGCGTGGCGCGGATAGGTTTTGCGCGGCCCGGGTTACGGCCGACGCATGATTGATTGCCGCTCATTTTCCGCTATTGTGTCACGCTCTGTCACATTGACAGGCGCTCTGGCATGCCTGTTTTTCGGGCTCTCCGGCCACTTTCTATCCGCCCAGGAGATCTCCAGCTTCTACATCCGCGAATACCGGGTCGAGGGCGCCGGGCGGTTGCAGAAGCTCGAGGTCGAGCAGGCGGTCTATCCGTTTCTGGGGCCGGGGCGCACGCCCGCGGACGTCGAGCTGGCGCGCGCCGCGCTGGAAAAAGTCTATCACGACAAGGGGTTCCAGACGGTGGCGGTGGCCATCCCCCAACAGGACCCGCGGCGCGGGGTGATCCGCCTGGAGGTCGTCGAGGGCAAGGTCGGGCGGCTGCGCGTCAATGGCGCGCGGTTCTATCTGCCCAGCGCCATCAAGCGCGAGGTGCCGTCGCTGGCGCAAGGCCAGGTCCCCGACATGAACCGGGTGACCAAGGAGGTCATCGGGCTCAACCGCTGGGCCGACCGGCGGGTGACGCCGGTGCTGCGCGCGGGGGCGGAGCCGGGCACGGTGGACATCGACCTCAACGTCGAGGACAAGCGGCCGCTGCACGGGTCGCTGGAGCTCAACAACCGCTACAGCTCCAACACCACCGAGCTGCGGCTCAACGGCTCGCTGAGTTATGGCAACCTGTTTCAAAAAGGCCACACCGGCGGGCTGAGCTTCCAGATTGCTCCTGAAAACACCGCCGACGCGATGGTGTTTTCCGCCTACTACCTGGCCCGCGTCTCCGACGGCGTGAGCCTGATGCTCCAGGGCACCAAGCAAAACAGCGACGTCTCGACGCTGAGCGGCGCGGCGGTCGGCGGCCGCGGCGAAATCGTCGGCCTGCGCGCGCTCTACGACCTGCCCTCGACGGACAAGTTCTATCAGAACCTCAACATCGGCATCGATTACAAGAATTTCCAGGAGGATCTGGTCACCGGCGGCGGCACGACCTCCTCGCCGATCCAATACTACCCGCTCACCGCCAACTACGGTGCCACCTGGCTGGCGGATCGCGGGTTCACCGAGTGGAACAACTCGCTCAATTTCCACCTGCGCGGCCTGGGCAGCGCCGAGTTGGATTACGCGAACAAGCGCTACAACGCCGATGGCAGTTATGTCTATCTGCGCAGCGACCTGGCCCACACCCACGACGTCGCGGGCGGCTCGCAGGTTTTCGGGAAAATCCAGGGCCAGCTTGCCAGCCAGCCGCTCATCAACAACGAGCAGTTCGCCGGCGGCGGCCTGGGCACGGCGCGCGGCTACCTGGAAGCCACCGCGCTGGGTGACAACGGCCTGTTCGGCACCGTCGAGTTCCGCAGCCCGTCGCTCATCGGCGCGCCGTCCAAGACCGGCACCCGCGCCGACGAGTGGCGGTTCCACGCGTTCGCCGACGCCGGGGTGCTCGGGAGCTACGACACGCTGACCGCCCAAACCCAATACAACTTCGCCAGCGTGGGCCTCGGCACGCGCCTCAAGGTTTTGAACCATTACAACGGCTCGCTCGACGTCGCCGTGCCGCTCATCGACCAGCCCGACGCCCAGTCCGGTGACATCCGCATCACCTTCCGCGGCTGGGCCGAATTCTAATCTCTAATACCATCCTTCATCCCATGACCCGACGAGCTCCCGCCCTACTCCCCGCCGCTTTGTTAGCCGCGTTTGTCCTGACCTGCGGCCTTCACGCGCAAGACGCCGCCTGGTGGAACCCCGCCTGGTCCCAGCGCCAGAAGCTCACGCTCGACACCGGCAGCAGCGCCGCGGCCGTGACCGAGGATGCGGGCGGCGCGACGGTGCTGGTGCGGCTCTTTGACGGGAATTTCCATTTC
>JBAXBG010000187.1:0-6511 GCA_037142115.1 Verrucomicrobiota bacterium
ACACGGATTTTCACAACCGGAGCGAAGCGGAGATGGCCGCAGGCAAATTTAACGGAGAAAACTCCTGTGTTCTATCAGACTTCAGGCTCACCCAGCGGGTTAGCGGCTCAATATTCACTCTCTAATAATCCATTCAAATTCGTGTGATTTGCCTGAGAGGAATTGGATTGCAGTCGCTCAGGCCATCTCGCTGCGCTCGGTTGTGGTTTCCATTTGCCTTTGGAGGATCAAAGCCGCAGCCGATGAAGGCTGCCGGCGGCATAAAGGGGCAGGTGCAGGATGCGCTCTTCGCGCAGGTGCCCGCCGCTGTAGAGGCGGATGCCCAGCGGACTTTGGCGGTGGGAATCCAGAAAGAGCTTGAGGCTTTTCAAGGTGCCTGAACTGCCGGCTTTGATTTCGATGGGCAGGACCTTGGATCCGGACGCGATGAGGAAATCCACTTCAGCTTGGCTGTTGAGTTCTTCCCTGACCCAGAAATACAACTCCGGTTCGCGGTCCGCCGGCCCGCAGGCAAGGAGTTCCTGGGCGGCGAATTGCTCGGCCACCGCCCCGCGGTGAATCGCCAGCAAGTCGGGCTCCTGGATGAACTCCGCATCGATCCGCAGCGCGGCGTGCATCAGGCCGACGTCGAGCATCACCAGCTTGGCGATGCGTGGATTGGAATCCGTCGCCAAGGGCAACGATTGCCCGGCACTGTGGAAGACGCGACGGATCACCCCGGCTTTCTCGACCGCCTCGACGGCGGGGCGGACTTCGGACGCCCGGTGATCCGGGTCGATGGCACTGAACTTCACACGCCCACCCACCAGTCCGGGTGCCCGCAAGAACAGCCGCTCGGCAATGTCCGCCTTGATGCGGGGTGCGTATTTCGCGAAGTCCTGCCGATAGGTTTGCAGGATGCTCAGATGCACGCGTCGGCAAGCCTCCACATCCCGGTCCTCGGCCAGGCCCTTGACCGCCGCCGGCATGCCGCCGCAGAAGAAATACTCGCGCAATTCTTCCATCGCCTTGCGATGTGCGACCGCAGGCAATGGCTCGGCCGGGTTCTGGGAGTCGAGCGCCCCGGCCAGCGTTTCATGGCCCTTGGCGCGGAGAAACTCGGCAAATCCCATGGGATGCACCCACAACGTATCCACCCGCCCGACGGGCAGCGAAAATGCCCCGGCCTCCATGGCGAATTCCAAAAGCGAGCCGCTCGCCAAGACCGCCAGCTCCGGCATCATTTCGTAAAAATACCGCATGGCAGCGATGGCCGCCGGGCAGTCCTGGATTTCGTCAAAAAACAACAAGGATGTCCCCGGCTTGGGCACGGGAAAGCCTAAAAACGCGAGGTTTTTGAGGATTTCCGCTGGCTGGAGGCTGCGGAATGCCTCCTTCGCATCCGGGCGCAGTTCGAAATTCACCTCCACCAGATCGAGCCCTTGCTCCCGCGCCAAGGCACGTGCCAGCCAGGTTTTTCCAACTTGGCGCGCCCCCCGCAACAGCAGAGGACGACGATCCTTGCGGTGCAACCAGGTTTGTAAATCAATGGAGATTCGCCGAAACATGTTTTGATTAAAGCGTAAATCACGCTAAAATCAATGATTATCCCAGGCGGGAAAATGAGAACGACTGATTGTACTGATAATTAGGAAGTTACAGCGTCATGCGCGCTCACCTAAAAGGTGAGCGTGGTATCAGTTAGGCGCTGTAAATAAACAAAGTTGATAAACAACTTGAGATTTCTTAGGTGTTGTTTGAAGCGCCTTGGCCAGCAGCGGGTCGCGCTCCAGGTTCACCTCCAGCAACGCTAAAGCGCAAGAAGAAGCAGCTAGGGGGGCGAGCCGAAGTGATTTAGGAATGAGGGGTCATCGCAGGAGGGGCGGGGCTTCGTTTCCACGTCCGCGGTGTTCTCTCAATCGGGTCCATGGAATCAAGCGGTCTGGGTGCTCGTTTTGCCAATTTGTAAGGTGTCAGCAGCGAATGAAGTAGATTTCACCTGACATGATCCGGCTGCCAATCGACCCACGCTCACCCGCAACGGGCAACACGATGACACACCACCTCATCGCGCTCACGGCGCTGCTGCTGGCTCCGCTGGCCGCCATCCAAGCGGCCGACCCGACACCGCCGCCATCGGTTCCGCCGTTGCCTACGGATTGCGCCGGGATGGGAAAGCTGCTCTGCGACCAGATCGACTTGTCCCGCCCCGGGCTCGAGGAAGTCCGCAAGCTGGCGGCGGCGGACCAATACGCCGCCGCCCTGGCCGCCTGGCGCGACTGGAAGGTGGCCGCGTTGCGCCAAGCCGACCTGGGTCCGTTCCTCTGGCATGGCGACCAGTTGAGTGTCAGGCGTCTGGCGGTCGCGGAATCGCTGACCGGGCACGCGGTGCCGCAGGCCCCGGCCAACCATCCGCCTTCCACCCCGTGGTTTGAGGATCGGTTCGGTCTGTCGGGTCCGGTGGACCGGCCGCTGCAAACCGACTGGCTGGCCAAGGATGCCGCGGGCCACTATTCCGCCGAGTATATGAACTTTTTTTTCGCCATCCCGTTGGCGGTGCGGTACTGGCAGAGCGGGGATCCGGTGTATTTGAAGAAGTGGTTTCAGATCGCGGCGGATTTTGCCTGCCACCAGAAGCGCGCCGTGGAAATGCTGGATGAGAAATCCCGCCGTGAGGTTCCCTGCAACTGGACGCTCCAGGCACAAGCCGCGCTCTCACAAGGCGACCGCGTCATCGCCATCGTCCGCAGCCTGAGCGTGTTCTGCAAGAGCCTTCCCGAGGGAGGCAAACCTGCCGGATGGGACGCGGTCTATCAGCCGGTGACCGCCCCCCTCTCCAAGGCCTCCCTCGAATGGATTCCGCCGCTGGAGTTGGCACAATTGGCGTTGTCGCTGGTCCGGGATCATCCGGGCGTGTTGCTGCAGCGGTATCAGAAGGCGGGGGCGGTGCCCAATCAGCGGCGCAATGGGTTGACGGCGGTGCTGCTTACCGCCACTGCGTTTCCAGAGTTTGCGGCCAGCCGTGAGCTGCTGGAAAAAGGCGGCGAGGGGTTGAATGATTATTTGGATGGCGGGTTTCACGCCGATGGCGGAATGCTCGAGCAATCGTTCAATTACAACTTGGGCGATGCCAACTCGCTGGGTGAAATGGCCAGTTGGTTGCAGCCGGTCGCGCCCGCTCTTGCCAGCAAGTTGGAAGAGCGGCGCAAGGCATTTTGCCGCCTGGCGGCGGCGCTCTCCACCCCGCTGGCCCGGCTGCCAGCCATGTCCAGCTACTCTCCGGTGAATCCGCCCCCGGTTTGGAAGGATGCCAAAGCCCGCTCCAAGTGGCTGGCAGACTCGGTGCAGGCGCTGCCGGGCACCGGCGATCCGCTGGTTGATCGAATCGCCGCGCAATTCACCGACCCGCCCAGCCAGGCCGCGCCCCCCTTCACCTCGGTGGCTTTCCCCTACAGCGGTTACTACGCGCAACGGCTCAACTGGCGCTGGGACAGTCCGTATTTGTTCATGCAGGGCTGCCGTCGTGGCCGTGGCCACTCGACCATGGGCCACAACGCCCTCCAGGTGATCGCGTATGGCCGCCCGCTGCTGGTCTCGGCCGGCCCGCCGGTCTATGCTCCCGAGCAGTTGCCGGAAAGCCTGCGGCCGGACTTCCTGGCCATCAACGAACTGCTCGGCGAGCACAGTTCCTGGAAAGCCAACACCGTGCTGGTCGATGGCCACTCGCAGAACCGCAACGCGCCGGTCTCGCAGACCGCCCCGCCGGAACCCATTGCCATGCGCTGGCACACATCGCCCCGCTTGGATTTCATGGAGGGGTATTACGACGAGGGCTATCCCAAGCCCGGCGTCAGTCACCGCCGCCAGGTGATCTTTGTGAGAAACCCGGGCTTCTGGATCGTCACCGACATCATGGTCAACACCGACCGGCGGGAACATCAGTTCACGCAGGTCTGGAACTTCCCGGGAGATCAGCAACAAACCCGGCCGCTGGCTTATGGATTCAAGAACGAACAGGTGGTGCTGGATGCCACCGGGCACGGCATCCACACCGCGGATCCCTCCGGGCCGAATCTGTGGATGAGCCACTGTGGCGGCGGCGCTTTGGACTATGTCAAGCATTGCGGGGAGAAAAACCCCTACCTGGGATGGTTCAGCCCCGGCTTTGGAAACCTGCTGCCCGCGCCTCAAGTCTTGGTCAACTGGCACAGTTCCGCCAACTCGGTGCTAATGACCGTGATCTGCCCCACCCCGGGGCCGCAAGCTCCAGGCTTGAAGTTGCGGGACCTCTCACCCGCCGGGGATCCCGCCCAGGCGGGACTGGCCCTGGAACTGCCGGATGGCACGATCCTGAACTACCAAGCCGCCGCGGATGCTCGCCCGCTGCAGACGGCCGGAATCGCCATGACGGCCCAAGCCCTGTTGGCTGTCACCCCCCCGGATGGAACCGTGCGCGGCCTGGTGGTGGGCCGACCCGATGCCACCTTGGCGGATTGCGAGTTCCGCTGGGACGGCCGGGTGCTCCGCGACCCGCTTCCCATCCAGCGGCCCTCGGGCTTTTGCTGGTAAGATAGGCCCCTCACTCCCACCACGGCTCTTCCCGATGATGGATGCGATCGCATCCATCATCGGGAGCGGGTCCATCAGCAGGATCAACCGCCCGCCGCGAAGTGGTCCCAGCCGCCACCGAGCCCGCCGCCGGCCAACACCCCGCCGGGACCGGGATCGACCAGGCGACCGATGGCGGTGAGCGGCAAGTCCGGGAACGCCCGCGACCAGGCCGCCAGCAAGCCGGCCGCCCGCCCGGGCTCAATCGCCAGCAACAACTCGAAATCCTCGCCATCCCCCACCGCCTGCGCCAGCGTGCAACCCGCCGAACGCGGCACCGCCGCCTCATCAAGCTCCCAACCGCAGCCCGACGCCCCCGCCAAACGCGGCAAATCCGCCGCCAACCCATCCGACACATCCATCATCGCCGACGGCTTCCAGTTGGATACCAACCAACCGGATTCTTTGATCCGCGGGGTGAACGTGAGGTGTTTGCCTTGGAGGGATCCGCCAAGGGATCCGGTGACGAGGAGGGTGTGGCCGGGGGCGGCGGTCGAGCGGAGGACGAGGTGGTCGCGGCGGACGCAGCCGGTGGCGGCGAGGGAGATGACGGAGGCGGACCCGGGCGGCACGCGAGAGGTTTCGCCCCCGGCGAGAACCGCGCCGAAGGTTTGCAGACAGTCGCCGATGCCGCGATAGAGTTCCTCGACCCAGGCCAGCCGGGTCTCGGGTGGCAGGGCGACGGTCACCAGAAAGCGTTCCGGGCGGCCGCCCATTGCGGCGAAATCCGACACCACGCGGGCGGCGGCTTTCCAGCCGACGGCGCGGGCCGGAGCGTCGGGCAGGAAATGCACCCGTTCGACCAGCGCGTCGGTTTTGAGGAGTTGCAGCGTGGAGTGGGACGGGCCGGGATCGATCACGGCGCAGTCGTCCCCCGGACCGGCCGCCGGCCGGGGGTCGCGCGGCACCAAGCCGACGAGGCGGGCGATCAGGGCATCCTCACCAAGGTCGCGCAGGGTGATCATGGTGGGCCGTCCAACGGGAGGTGGTAGTATCGGATGGCGAATTGAGCGATCACGGTGGCGCTGTTGAAGCAGCAATGCACCGCGACAGGTGCCCACAACGAGCCGGTTTTCTCGTAAATGAGGACCAACACCCCGCCGAAAATCCACAGCGGCAGCAGGGCGGTGAGGTTGCCGTGGGCGGAGGCGAACACCAACGCCGAGCACAGCGCCGCCGGCCGGGCCCCGGCGAATTTCTTCAGCACCGGATAGAAATACCCGCGGAACACGATTTCCTCGCACAGTGGCGCGGCCACCACCGCCGCCAGGGCCATCAGGCACAAAATCAGCGGGTCCTCGGATTGCTGCAGCAGCTTAACGGTGTCCTGCACGGTCTCGACCCCCAGCGATTGCATCCACTCCATATAACCGGACAGCTGCAGTCCGCCGAAAACCGCCCACATGAACAGCACGGCAGCGGGAGCGATCAGGAAAACCCAAGGCCAGCCCGGCCAGCGGAGGCCCAGCCAGGCCACCCATCCCACCCGCCTGACCACCAACACCGCGACCGCCCCCGCCATCACCAGCTGGAACCCGATATTGACCACCAGGGTGACGGGCTTCAACGCCTGCAACGCATCCGGCGAGCCGCCCGACGAACCTAACACCAGCACTCCAAACACCCCGAACACGAACGCGGCCCCGACCAAATCCACCGGACGGTAAAACCACACCGGGACTTTCCCGACCGGCAGCGCGGGCGGCAAGTCATCGGCCGCCGGCCGGCGATTCCAGCGGCGGAACGCGAAAATCACGAAAATGCCCAGAGCGGTGGCAAAACCACCGGCAAGAACCATTGCGGTAGGGTCGGACATAAGGCGATCGATTGCTTCGCGACAACCCTGCGACGTGCGGGCCACGCGCGCCAATGGAAAAATTCCGGGAGGCGCGCCGGACGGAGCGCGGCACTTTGGCGGCGCGTT
>JBAXBG010000188.1:0-6478 GCA_037142115.1 Verrucomicrobiota bacterium
CTTCCGCCAGCGCCGCGGCATCGACGTCGCCGCCGGCTGCGGCATGCTCAAGGCCAGCAAGCGACCGCGTTGAGGGCAGAGGGCAGAGGGCAGAGGGCAGAAGACACTACACAAGAATCCCGGAGGGATTGCAGACATTAGCCCGGGGTCGAGGCCGCAACGCGGCCGAATACCCCGGGACCGCATCCAGGAGCCATTCGACCTCGGCAGAGGTCACAGCCAAGGCCCCGTCGTCAGCCACGCCGCCGCTTCTAGCACCCCTGACCGGGGTGCGCATCGCATTGGACATCGTGCCCGGGGTATTCGTCGCTGACGCTCCTCAACCCCGGGCTGATTTCTTGGATCCCTCCGGGATCACGCATGACAATGGATCTGTCCCTTTCTCATGTGCCCGCCTAGCGTGATGCGCGGCGGCGCAGCAGCGCGAGGCCGCCGAACACGCTGCCGATCAGATACGCGGACGGCTCCGGCACCGTGGCGACGGTGGTCTGACCCGCGAGAATCGACTCGTTGGCAGTCGTGTTGAAGGCGGCACCGAGCAGGGTGATCGCGGTGCTGTCAGCGTTGGTCGAATAATTCACCCAGCCATAGTCGTAATTCCCGCCGCCGAGATCATACCTCAGGCCGGTGAAATAGTTGGCGCCGCTGCCAGGAACCGTATCGATATAACCTGAATAGGACATCTGCCCGTCAACCACCCCATTGAGATTGATGGTCGCGGTGCTCATGGACAACGCGGTTCCTTGCCAGCTGCCGACATCCGCTGGATTGGTATAGGAATATTCTGGGTCGTTGTAGATCACGGCCGGGGTCAAATAGAACGGTTCTCCATTGTTAGCGGCACCGATGACCGCGGACCATCCGCCAGCGGGGCTCCAATTCATGTGCAAGGAAGAGCCCGAAGTGACCGTGATCTGATCCAAATTCGGCACGATGGCCGCGGAGGAATGCGTGGCAAGGCAGAGGGCGGCGGCGAGGCTGGAAACGAGTGTGTTGATTTTCATTTGATGTTGGTGGTTCGGCCGGCGCGCCAAATCCAGGACATCCTGATGGACCTCCCCGGAGAATCGCGCCGACAGCGCGCAGTGCTATAAGCACGCAATCCGCCGACGCTAAATTTTTGGGACGAATCGGCCGGCAATGGGACGAATCGGGCGGATTTTCCCCGCCGCACTATAACACCTGTGGCACCATATGACGGGATGCGTAACAGAATCTGCCACAAGCTTCATCTGCGCAATCCCTGGTGCCTCTGTGGTTGCTAGAATTCGGACTGATTTCGCAGTGAGCCACGGCGACGCGCGCGGTTGCGCAAAACGCCGGCATTGGCGGCATGCGCGATGCCACCGCGGGCTCAACGTCCCATCAACTGGCGGACGCGGGCACTGATGCTGCGGCCCAGCTTCAACGGCTCGGCGCCGCCGGTTAGATACAGGTAGCTCTCATTGCGGGTCCGGGATTCCAGATGATGGATGGCGGAGGCAAGCAGCAGCAGGGAGCGCCCCGGCCGGATGAATCCCCTGTCCTCGAGTTCCGCGACCCACTCATGCATCGGCCGGCGCACATGGAGATTGCCGCCTCCCAGCAAATAGACCCGGCTGTAGTTCCCATCCGCCGCCACCGCGGTGATTTCGCACAGGGGAATGGTGCGGCCATTGCCGAGGTCCACCTGCGGCACGTTTTCCGGCGTGGCGGCGGCGGTCCCGGCCCCCCGGAGACGTTCCAGGGTTTTGGCGAGCCGCTCCGGCCGGATCGGCTTGAGCAGGTAGTCCGCGGCATTTTGCTCAAATGCCCGGATCGCATGCTCCTCATGGGCGGTGACGAACACCACCCGGGTCCCGGGATGCAAATGAGGCAGCAGGTCGAAGCCGCTATCCGGTGGCATTGAGATATCCAGAAAAACCACATCCGGCGCCGCACTAACCGCCAGCTCGATGGCTTCGGCTAGGTTGCGGGCCTCGCCGGCCAGTTCGATGCCCGGCTGCACGAGCAGCATTTTGGCAAGCTGGTCGCGGGCCGGGCGCTCGTCATCCACGATGATGGTGCGCAGAACTTTCAAGTGGTTGCCATGCCTTTCACTTGCGGTGTGAAAATGTTGGATGCCGCGGACTTCGCTGCGGCGGTCGTGGCACCCATTGCCGCGGCGGGCAATTCCACCCGCACACTGACCTGATCCGACTCAGTCGCGATGGTGAGCGTGGCGTGCTCACCATAAAGCAGTTGGAGGCGTCCGCGCAGATTGATGATTCCGAGGCCGGTGGATGTCGCATTGGTTTGCGGCAGCCAAGTGCCGCTGTTGGTCACCACGAGGATCAGGCTGCCGTCGGCACGACTGGTGGCGGCGATGGACACCCGGAGTGGAGACGTGTTGCTGCGCCAGCCATATTTGAGCGCGTTTTCCAGCAGTGGTTGGACGAGGGAGCCGGGCACGACATGACTGCGAGCGAGATCATCCGCCGCCAGCGTGTATTCCAATTGCTCCTCGAAGCGGATTTTTTCCACTTGCAGGTAATTTTCCAGGGCGTCGAGCTCTTCGCCCAGCGGATGCAGCGCGCTGCCTTGTTTGAGAGAAAAGCGCAGGTAGTCAGCCAAGGCATGGGTGATTTGAGTGACGCGAGGTGGATCTGCGGCCACCGCCAGGATGGTGTTCAGTGCATTGAACAGGAAGTGCGGGTTCACCTGGGCCCGCAACAGTCGCAGTTCGCTCTCGCGCGTTGCGCTTTCCAGCCGGGCGAGCCGCAAGCGGTCATCGATCGTATCGATGAAATAATTGAGGCTGAAATAAAGCGTGATCCACAAGACATAGATCACCGATCGCAGGATATACCCCAAATCAATGAAAAGCTGGTTAGGTCCGTCGCCAATCTGCGCGCGCATCATCCAGCTGAAGGTCCAATAACTGCAATACGCGTCGGCACTGCCAAGCAGCGCGGCCAGGATGAGGAGGGCGGGCAGCACCATGAGAGGCAAGGGTGAATGACGTTTCCGCAACAAGCGAAGCATCGGCCGCAGGAGGAAAGTCGTCACCACGAATCCGAACATGATTCGGAACAGTACGAACTGCATCAGGATTTCCCCCTTGGAATGCAGGGCCGCTAGTACGACCAGACATAGAGTTCCCCAGCCCCCCGCTTGCAACAGCCAGAATAGACGCTTCTTGCCTGAGGGCTCAAACAGGCACTTCCCCGCAGATCGCATGTGCCAAGAGCTATATGCACCAGAGTCCGGATGATCCAGCAGGTAATCCACAAAATCGGCGAGCCCGTTGCGCTTGGCCCGGCGATCCCCCCTATCAGGCAGAAGGCGGGTCATGCAACGGTGTCCAATATTTGAGCAAAAAAACCACTGCTGCGTGGCCTCAAATCGCATCAGGATGCCACTGGCTGGGTTCGGTTTCCTGGAATGAATTCACCCTGCTTCACTTTCTGAATGCGAAAATCAACCCGCCAGGCGCATTTAACCCTTGTCTAATGATCTGTTAGGGTGAAAAAAATTCATGCTCAGTGCAACTCGTTGTAAATCAATCGTCGGTGGCGAATTCTTCAAGCCGGTTTCCGGTTTTCTCGATCATTCCAGGTTCCGTCGGAACTGCCCCGCCCTCTCCGACGCCCTTTGGCTCGAAGCTGGCATCCGCCGGTGTTTGGGATTGTTTCAAAGCGGTCGCGACTTTCTTCAGGATCTCGCCGAACGCCACGATACTGAAATCCTCCTGACCACCTTTTTTGAAAGCCTCAAGAGCGAGCGTCGGCTCGCGCTGCTCAGCGACATTCTCTCGCAAATCCAGGCCCACATGCGCCGGGCGATGCCCGATGCCTTCGCGGATTTCAAGTGCCTGGATGACTTCGATCTCTACGCCGGAGACGGCCACTTCATCGCCGCCGCCAGTCACGACAAGGCCGCGCCGCGCAAGGTTGCGGCCAAAGACAAGGGTCCGGCCAAAGACCAGCCCTCTGGAAGGACCGCCGCATTCACCGCCACCAAATACGCCACTGGCCACCTTTACTCCATCAACCTGCGCAACCACTGCATGACTCATCTATCTGTCAGTGACCAGATCGAGCGCAAGAAGGAACACGAAATGCGCACTCTCAAACGCCAGGACATCCAAGGACTGCGCCAAGGGGCCGCCAACGGCCGCAAGGTCCTCTACACCTGGGATCGCGCCGGCATTGACTTCCGGCAATGGTATGAGTGGAAACAGAATGGCATCTACTTCCTGAGTCGTGACAAGGAAAACATGAAGCTCGAAACTCTCGGCAACAACCCGTTTGATCGCGCCGATCCGATCAACCGGGGAGTCATTGCCGATGAAATCGTCGGTACCAGCGCGGGCGTGAGCCTGCGCCGCGTCACCTATCTGGACCCGGAGAGCGGAACCGTTTACACCTATCTGACCAATCTGCCCGTCAGCATCCCCGGCGGAATCGTCGCCTTGCTCTACAAATCCCGCTGGGACGTCGAGAAGGTCTTCGATGAGTTCAAAAACAAACTCGGTGAAATCAAGTCGTGGGCCAGCACCGCCAATGCGAAGACCTGCCAGGCCCGCCTGTTATGCCTGACCCACAACCTCATGACCCTCCTGGAGGAGCAAATCCTCCGTGAGACCGGAATCCGCAACGAGGCCGAGATCAAACGCAAAACCAAAACCCTCGCCAAGCGCGACGAGCAGTCCAAAAGCATCGGGGGCGGCGGACTCACCGTTCTCCAGCAATGCATACAGCGACTCACCCAACGCACCGTGAAGTTCATTCGCTGGTTGAAAAATCATCTGGACTCCACGCGTTCCTGGACCCAGGCCCTGGCCCGGCTCGCCAAAATCTATGCGCGCTCATGACTCCAAAGTTGGACACCGTTGGGGTCATGATAAAGGGACAGTCCCTTTGAAAGCAATTGCGGAGCCTGTCAATTTCACGGCATGGCATGGTCGGCAGGGACGTCATCGCCTGCCCACAAGCGCTTCTGCGTCCAGGCTTTCGCTGGAGCGGTCCAAAGCGCGTCGTTCGCCGGGAGTCCCAGATGGAGCAATCCCGTGAGGCAGAGATAAAGGCTGCCGGTGGATACATAGCTCTCCCGCAGGGCAGGTTGATAGCCGGCGATGCCGACCCGCAACCAGCCCTGGTGATCAAAAGTGCCGGGAGCCTCGATCATGCGGCGAATCACGGCATTCAGGGCGCAGCGCACCGCCGCGGGCTCAATGGTTTTTGGCAGATCATGGCGCAGAGCCACTAGTGAGAGTGCCTGAAACGCCCCAAAGCGGTAAGCACTGGAACGACCCATGATGGGGAAGCTGCCTTCCGGTGAAATCAGCCGCTCCTGGATTTCTGCATAGCGCTGCATGCGCTCGAGCACCACGGGAAACTTGGCTGCGAGTGGTGATTTCTTCTCCTGGCAAACTTCCAGCACCGCGACCAAGGCCGGTTGAATGACGAAGCTGTTGTAGTAGTCCCAATGATAGTCCGGGCCATCCCCATACGTGCCGTCTCCGACATACCATTCCTCGTGTCTGGCCAGCGCGTGTTGAATGGCGGGCAGTTGGCACTCGCCGGTGAAATGCCAGAGTCCTGACTCGACCACTGCGGAGAAAAGCAGCCAATTGCTCTCAAACGGTTTGATCTTGCGGGTGGCCTTGAGCGCTTGGATCACATTCGAGCGTTGGCTGTCATTGAGCGGCCCCCAGAGTTGATCGGGAGCCCGCAGCAAGGCGAGCGTTAGAAACGCGCTGTCCACTAACGGCTGCGCCCCCCTGGTGAAATTCATGAAGTCCGGCGACTCGGGGTCGGTCGCTCGTACCAGGGCTTTCACGGACAGTTCGATGTAGCGCGTCCGCAACTGGCCTTCGGGCGTGGCATCCGGTCCCAGCGCCAACCACGGCGCAATACCCGCCAGCGTGCGGCCAAATGCCTCAAGACAGGTGCTGTCGCGCCGTGATTCCTCGCCAGGGCCCAGCGGCAATCGCTCCTTGAGCTTCCCTTCCGCCAGTGACTCGATGACCGGCCGCGCGATGCGATCCAGGGTTGTCACGGCGTACTCCCGATCCGTCACAACCGAGGAGTCGGCACGGGCCAGAGGCGAACCGAGCATCAAACAAACAAACATCGTAACGCGGCGCATGATTCCCAATTACGCGCTGTATTCCCGATTTCTGACAACCTGTCCGGGGATCTTGCGGTGAAACAAAATGAGTTGACGAAATGGCGCTCGTCCGTGCGGATTCACCTTCCGGAGGGTTGGTCGGCGCAGGCGACCCCAGCGTCATTCTCATGGCCGAAGAGCTCCGGCTGCGGCGGGGAAGTGGGCGCGGCGGGCCGCCGCGGCCCTACCGGTCGCATCATGGCGGCGGGCCGCGGTAGGCACTTGCCAGGTCTAACGCCAGACGTGGCCGGGGAACTTGTTGGCCACGGATTGGCGGAGCTTTGGCCATTGGCGGGCGAGGAAGTGCGGCCAGTCGGTGGTGGTGGCGAGGCGTTTGCCGTCGGGG
>JBAXBG010000189.1:0-6470 GCA_037142115.1 Verrucomicrobiota bacterium
CGCCCGCGCCACCAGCCACGACCTATCCAACCCGATGAACGAACTACTCGCCGTGCTCGCCCTGTTTTCGCCCGTGGTCCAGCCGGACCGCACCGTCACCTTCAAGCTCGCCGCGCCGGCCGCCACCACGGTGGCCGTGCAATGCGAAACCTTGGGCACGCATCCGATGCTCAAAGGCGAAGGCGGGGTGTGGACCTACACCAGTCCGGCGCTGCCGCCCGATCTCTATTCGTATTCGTTCACCCTCGACGGCACCAAGATCGTCGACCCATCGAACCCCGACCTCAAGACCGGCTGCTTTGGCAACGAAAGCATGGTGCTCGTCCCGGGCGGCGGCGCGGCCGCCCCGTGGGAACCGCGCGCTGTCCCGCACGGCATCATCCACCGCCATCCGTATCGCTCGCAGATCGCCCGTCACGATCGCGAGTGCTTCGTCTACACGCCGCCCGGCTACGATCCGGCCACCACCAAGCCGCTGCCCGTGCTCTATCTGTTGCACGGCTTCAGCGACGGCGCGGACGGCTGGACCAACGTCGGGCGCGCCCATGTGATCCTCGACAACCTGCTCGCCGCCGGCCAGATCGTGCCGATGGTGGTGGTCATGCCGTTAGGCTATGGCGACCTGGCGGTGCTCAGCCACGGCTGGGCAGGCTACAAACACGAGCACGCCTGGGAAAAGAACCTCGCCGCCTTCGATCAATCCCTGATCCGCGAAGTCCTGCCCCTGGCCGAAGCCAACTACCGAATCCGCACCGACCCCGCCGGCCGCGCCCTCGCCGGGCTGTCGATGGGCGGTGCCCAATCGATCCAAGGCGCACTGCTCCACCCGGATACCTTCGGCTGGGTCGGCGCGCTGAGCAGCGGCGGCCTGCCCGACGATCTCGACCAGGCATTTCCCCAGGCCAACGCGTCGCTCAACGCGCGCTTCAAACTGTTATGGATCGCCTGCGGCAAGCAGGACGGACTGCTCCCGGCCAACCGCAGCCTGGTGGAGTGGCTCGACCGCAAAGGAGTCAACCACGTCTGGACCGAAACCGCGGGCTCCCACGCGTGGGGCGTCTGGCGGCGCAATCTGGCGACTTTGGCACCCTTGTTGTTCCGGGAATGAGCGCCCGGCGCGGATTTGCGCCTTGTCGCAGTGCCTGGCGCTTGCTTGTCTGATGGCCGCCGATGGCCGCTCCCCAAAACATCATCGCGCTGGTTTACGATTACGACCAGACGCTCAGTCCGCGCTACATGCAGGATGACGTGTTGTTTCCCGAGTTCGGGATCGACCCCGCGCAGTTCTGGAAAAAATGCCACGCGCTGGTCAGCGACCAGCGCTGGGACGGCGAACTGGCCTACATGAAATGCATGCTGGATTATCTGGCGATGGACAACGTGACCAACGCCCGGCTCAACGAACTGGGTGCCGGGCTGGGGTTTTTCCCCGGGCTGCCGGAGTTGTTCGGGGCGCTGCCGCAAGCCGCGTTGACCGAGAATCACACCGCCGCGGGTATCCGCGTCGAGCACTACATCATTTCCTCCGGCCTCAAGGCGCTGCTGGATGGCTCGCGCCTCCAGCCGCACGTCAAAGCGATCTTCGGCTGTGAATTCAGCGACGACGCCGAGGGCCGGATCAGTTTTCCCAAGCGCGTGATCTCCCACACCACCAAGACCCAGTATCTGTTCCGGATCAACAAGGGCCTGCTGCGTTACGACCAGGATGTCAACGATCACATGCCCGCCGAACAACGCCCGATCCCGTTTGAAAACATGGTCTATGTCGGCGACGGTCCGACCGACGTGCCGTGCTTCACGGTGATGAGCCACAACGGCGGCCACGGCATCGCCGTTTACAACCCGGAGGATCTAACGGGCAATTCGTTCCGCAAGTGTTACCAGCTCTCCACCCACGCCGGGCGGGTCAAGCACATCGCCCCCGCCGACTACCGCCAGGGCTCGCACCTCTGGCTGCTGCTCGCCGAAATGGTTCGTGAAATCGCCGACCGCATCCTGCGCCACCGCATCGAGGAGCGCGAGCAGGCGACGGTGCCCGCGCCGGTGTTCTGAGCGCCGGCCGTATTTCCCCGGTATTGCGGGTTGGCAGGGCGCGATTCGCTGCCTAGCTTCGCGCCCTTCCATGTCTTCTCCATCCCGCTTTCACTTCACCGGCATCTGTGGCACGGCCATGGGGGCCGTCGCTGCCGCCATGAAACAACGCGGCTTCACCGTCACCGGGTCGGACGCCAACGTCTACCCGCCGATGTCGGATTTCCTGCGCGGCCAGGGCATCCCCATCGCCGAAGGATATCGCGCGGAAAACATTCCGGCGGATGCCGAGGTGGTCATCATCGGCAACGCGATCTCGCGCGGCAACCCGGAGGCCGAGGCCGCCCTCGAGCGCAAGCTGCTCTATCAATCGCTGCCCGAGGTGCTCAAGGAGATCTTCCTGCGCGGTCAGCGCAACTTCGTGGTCTCCGGGACCCACGGCAAAACCACCACCTCCGCGATGCTGGCGTGGCTGCTGCGCCAGGCCGGCCGCGACCCGGGATTCATGATCGGCGGGCTGCCCACAAATCTCGGCTGTGGCGCGAGTTTCACCGATTCGGAATTCACCGTGCTCGAGGGCGATGAATACGACACCGCGTTTTTTGACAAACGCTCGAAGTTTCTCCACTACCTGCCTGAGTGCGTGGTGATCAACAACATCGAGTTCGACCACGCGGACATTTATGCCTCGCTCGACGAGATCAAGCTCACCTTCCGCCGCCTGCTCAACATCGTCCCGCGCACCGGCATGGCTTTCATCAACGGCGATGACCCGAATTGCCTGGAGGTCGCCATCGGCGCCCCCGGCCCGGTCACCACCGTGGGATTCACGGAGTGCTGCGCGCTGCGCATCAACAACCCGGACTATCAGCCGGAGGGCTGCTCATTCACCCTGGGTGGCGAGTCCTACGGACTGCGCATGACCGGCGAGTTCAACGTGCGCAACGCCGCCATGGCCGCCGCCGCCGCCACCTTCGCCGGCCTCTGCCCCGCGGAAATCCGCGCCGGCCTGGCGACTTTCACGGGGGTGGCCCGCCGCCAGGAGCTGCGCGGGGAAGTCAACGGCATCAAGGTGATCGATGACTTCGCACACCACCCGACGGCGATCCGCCTGGCGGTGCAAAGTTTGCGCCAGCGCTATCCGGATGGCCGCTTGTGGATCCTCTTCGAGGCACGCTCCAACACCACCCGCCGCGCCGTGTTTCAGACTCCCCTGGCCGAATCCCTGGCGCTGGCCGATTTCTCCATCGTCGCCGCCATCCCCGATCTCCACAAGCTCCCGGTCCACGACCGGCTCAACCCGCAACAACTCGTCGAAGACATCACCCGCCTCGGCGGGCACGGGCTCTATCTGCCAGATCGGGCCGCCATCGTCGCCCAAGTCAAGGACCTGGCCCGCCCCGGCGACATCGTCGCGGTGCTCTCCAACGGCGGATTCGGCGGCATCCTCCAGGAGTTGCTCGCGACCCTCGCGTGAGGCCGGATGGCACCCACCAGGAGTGAAACCCAGCGGAGCTGTTTTCCAAACGGGGCCCGACTCTCAGACGCCCGCGCGGCGGCGGCGGGCGAGCAGGCCCGTCGCGCCCAACGCGCCGAGGATCAGTGCGCTGGGTTCTGGCACGGTTTGGATCGTGATTGCTTCGTTGGCAGTCGAGTTGAAGGCCGCTTCTTTAAGGGTAAATACCCCATCAATGAGAGTGAATCCGACCCAACCATAGTGAGTATCGCTCCCGGATTTGGCTGCGGCACCAATATATTGCTCGTCCGCAGAATCCGATGGATAAAGATAGTTCCAGTTCACTTCAAAACTGCTGCTGCCATCCACGGTGGAACCACTCGCTAAAGTGGATGAGGTCCTCGCGATCAAATTGGGGTTTGCGTAAAGTGTGGCTAGCTGGGTGGTGGGTCCAAACATGGGGTCCTCATAGGAAGAATAATTTACGAATCCAATGCCGTTGCCATTGGGGTCTATCCCGAGGAAACCTTCCGTCATTCCATTAAAATCAATGAACGGGCCACCCGCCGCTGCGTATACGACCCCGACTGGGTTGGAAACTTGATATGAATTGAAGTCCGTATAGACAATCGAGGCCTTCGCCGACTGCGCGAGACTGGCGAGCCCTGCCGCTAGGCCGAGGATGAGGAATGGTTTGATTTTCATGTGAGTGCTTGTTCGACTCGAATCGGCAGCCAGCCGCGCTCGCGCGCAGGCACTACCTGCCCGAATCGATCGACACTATGCACAATGCATGCCCAATCGAGAAAAATCCGATAAATAAGGATAGTTTGTTCGCGATCGGCTCACACGAGTGGATTCGCAAGGGGTTACGCTGCGAGGACTGGTTTCACTTTCGCAAAAAAAGAGCGGCCGCTCGCGCGACCGCTCTGGAATGGGTGAGGATACCGTAGCCCTCCGGATGAGTTAGAACGTGACGCTCAGCATCGTGCCGCCGACCAGTTCGTTGCCGGAGTGGTAGTAGGCGGGGACGTCATTGTCGTCGCTCATTGCAACCGCGAGGGACACGAACGGGGACAGCTTGGCGTGTTCGGCGAAGCCCCAATCGAGGGACACCTTGCTGGTCCAGGCGGTGAACTGGCCCTTTTCGATTTGGTAACCGACATTGGTGGACAAGCCCAGGCTCAAGCACGGGGACAGCTCGAAACTGTGGCCGAGGGCGAGTTCGGTGTAGCCGTTGTTGTCGCCCTTGACGTCCCAGAAGTATTTGAGCGAGGTGTCGACGTAGCCAAAGGTGCGCGCCAGCCCGAAATAGACTTCCTCATAGGTGCTGTTGGTCGAGTTGGGATAGGTGTAGGCGATGTAGCCGATCGACCCTTTGACGAAGCCAAAATCCTTGGCGACTTCCCCGTAGAGGTCGAGTTCTTCCTGATTGGCACCCGCTTTCGAAAAGCTGCCATACCAAGCGCCGGCACTCAGGTCGAGGCCGTAGGCTTTGCCAGCAACATCGACCCCGGCTTCGACCAGGTCGTTGCCGAGATTCTGACCACGCCACAGATACTCGTTGGAGTAGCCGGTGTGGAGGGTATAGGCGGTTTGGGCCGAGGCGTTGCCGACCATCAGCGTGGAGGCAGCGGCCATGGCACCTAGGAGGTTGCAGTAATTCTTCATGTTATGGTGTGGTTGTGCGGTTGTTGGTTGTTTGCGCCGCTTGCGAAATACACAGACGCGTGCTGGGTATAGCATATGGCGTGCCAATTAATCTGCGGTTCAAATTCTCTTACGAGCACCCGAACCTGGCGCGCGCTGGGTGTGGAACGCAGAGTCACTTTGGCCTCACCCTGGAGCGCGGGCTTCAGCCCGGCGATTCTGGGCGGGCTGAAGCTTGGCCCCTGACTAGATCAACTCGCGGGCCTTGGACTGCGGCGAGCCATCGCCGCTTTGACCGGCTGACAACCAAGCCGCCGCCGCCCGGGTCCCTGCGGGCTCCAAGGCAACACCGATCACGAACGCGCAGAAACCCAAGCCTGACCTTCCAGCCACCCTCTTTGCCGCCGCCTAACCAAGCAACCAGAGGGAATCGCACAAACGAACAGGTTCTGCCGCCAGAAAAAAACGGGCCAAACTCCTGGGCGGGCTGAAGCCCGCGCTCCGTAGTCAAAGGGCCAAGTTCCTCGGGAGGATTCAACAAGGGTGCGGGTGGCTCAGGCGGCGACGGGGGATTTGGCACGCCGCGGCGACAAAAAAAGAGCGGCCGCTCGCGCGACCGCTCTTGAGTAATTGCTACAGTCTAGCGACTGCCAAGTGAATTAGAAGTTCACGCTCAGCATGGCACCGCCAAGCAGTTGGTTGTTGGTGGTTTGCCAGATCGAGGTGCACGATTCGCTGCACGCCACGGAAGCGGCGATGAAGGGCGAGAGCTTGGCGTGTTCGGCAAAGCCCCAATCCAAGGCCACCTTGGTGGTCCAAGCGGTGCAGACACCCTGTTCGACCAAATAGCCGAGGTTGGTGCCGACATTGAGGGCCAGGCATGGGCTCAGCGCCCAGCTGTGGCTCAAGGCCAGTTCGGTGTAGCCATTGTTGGTGCCGCCGCCACGGACGCCGCCAGTGCCTGCAACAGTCCAGTAATAGGTGAGGGATGCTGCAACGCAGCCGAAGTCACGGGAGACGCCGAAGGCGATTTCCTGATTGTCTTCGGTGCCGCCAGCAATCGCGCCGCTGGTGCCGAAGTCATAGTTGCGGAAGATGTAACCGAGCGACGCCGTGAAGTATCCAAGGTCTTTGGCGGCACCGGCATACAGGTCCTCTTCGTTGACGTTAATGCCTGAGTTGCTGAATGATCCGTACCAAACGCCAGCGTTCAGGTCGAAGCCAGCGGCTTTGCCCTTCACGTCCGCGCCTGCTTCGATGAGATCGTTGCCTGCCTTAACGCCACGGAACAGATACTCGCTGGAGTAGCCCGTGTGCAGTTCATATTCGACTT
>JBAXBG010000190.1:0-6433 GCA_037142115.1 Verrucomicrobiota bacterium
ATGCGGCGGCCCGGGCCGGGCCGCCCTGCCGACGGCTCACCCCATCGCCTTTTCCATCAGCGTGTTCATGCGGCTGACGGTGTCGCGGGCGTCTTCCAGCAGGCCGGCGGCGATGAGCGCGTTGTCGAGCAACTGGCGCGCCACCAGCTTGGCGAGCTCCGGGTTGGAGTCCTTGGCGGCGGAGAGCTTCTGGATCAGCGGATGGCGGGGATTGATCTCCAACTCGACTTTCACCTCGTCTTTGTAGTTCTCGTCCATCGCCTTCATCATCTGGCGCATCTGCGGGCTCAGGCCGTCGGCGGGCACCAGCGCGATGACCGGGTTGCCCACCAGGCGTTTGCCGCTGGCCACGGCCACCACCCGGTCGCCGAGCTCCTCCTTGAGGAATTCACACAGCGCGGTGGTTTGCTCTTCTGTTAGCGATTCGCCCTCGGTCGCCTGGTCCTCGAGTTCCACCCCGCCATGGCGCACCGACACGAGTTTTTTGCCGTCGAAGGTGCCCAGCGAGTCCACGACGTATTCATCGATGGCGTCGGTGAAATAGATCACCTCCAGCCCGCGGGCGGTGAACGCCTCGATATACGGGCTGCTCTCGACCTGCGCGCGGCTGGGTCCTACCAGATAGTAAATCGTGTCCTGGCCGTCCTTCATCCGCGACACGTAGTCGGTGAAGCCGCAGACGGCGCCCGCCTCGGTGAGCGACGACTCGAAGCGCAGTAGCTTGGCCAGCGCCTCGCGGTTGGGATAGTCGGTGGCCACGCCCTCCTTGAAGAAGCGGTCGAATTTCCGATAGAAAGCGCGGTATTTTTCGGGATCGGCCTCGGCTTCCTTCTCGAACATGCGGATCACGCGCTTGCTGATGACGCTGCCGAGCTTGCGGATCAGCGCGCTGTCCTGCATCGACTCGCGCGAAATGTTGAGCGGCAGGTCGGCGCTGTCGACCACGCCCTTCATGAAGCGCATCCAGTCGGGCAGCAGCTCCTTGGGCGCGGCATCGATGAGCACCTTGCTGCTGTAGAGGGCCACGCCGCACTCGGCCTTGTTGAAGCCCATGCGTTCGGGGTTTTCCGACGGGGCGAAGATCAGCGCGTTGATCGCCAGCGGCGCGTCGGCGCTGAAGTGCAGGCGGTAGGCCGGGGCGTCGAAGGCCTTGCACGCGAACTGATAGAACGCGGTGTATTGCTCGTCGGTGATCTCGGACTTGTTTTTGAGCCACAGCGCCTCGACCTCGTTGATGCGCTTGCCGTTGAGCAGGATCGGGAAGCCGACGAAATTGCTGTAGGTTTCGACGAGGTGCTTGACGCGCTGCTCGGTGGCGTATTCCGCGCAATCCTCCTTGAGGTGCATGACGATGCGGGCGCCGCGGTCCTGGCCGGGGGACTCCTCGATTTCATAACTGCTCTTGCCGTCGCTGGTCCAGACGAGCTCCGGGGAGTCCGCGTGCCAGCCGCGCGAATGCACGCTGACCTTGTCGGCCACCATGAACGCCGAGTAAAATCCCACGCCGAACTGGCCGATCATGTTGGCCGGGGCCGCGCCGCCCTCCTTGACGGTCTTGAGGAACGCCTTGGTGCCCGAATGGGCGATGGTGCCGAGGTTTTTGACCAGCTCGTCGTGGGACATGCCGATCCCGTAATCGCTGATGGTCAGGGTCTTGGCCTCCTCGTCGGTGGTGATGTGAATCTCTAACGGCAACGTCGGCTGGTGGACGTTCTTCTCGGTCGCCTCGACGTGGCGGAGCTTTTCCATCGCGTCCGAGGCGTTGGAGATCAGCTCGCGCAGGAAAATCTCCTTGTCGGTGTAGAGGGAATGGACCACCAGATCCAGCAGTTGTTGGATCTCGGCTTGGAAAACGTGCTTTTCAGGGGTGCTGTCGCTCATGAGTGGGGATGGTTCGTTGGATCAGGGGGGAAGAGAATACCCAGGATGGCCGGGCTGTCAAAAGCCGATGTGCCGGGGGAGACGCAGAGCCCTCGGCCGGAAGGGGAACTGCGATTCGTTCCAGCGTGATCGTTCCCGAGCCCCGTTGATTAACCTTCTGACTAACTTGGCCGTTTGGCTACGGAGCGCCGGCTTCAGCCGGCCAGAATTGCCGACTAAAGTCGGCGCTCCGTGGTGCAGTGGAATCTGGAGTAGCTTTGGTATGGGGGCTCCGGGCAGAATGCCCGGGCCACGTGGCGCGGGCATTCTGCCCGCCGCCTCACCGCGCGAACAGGATGCAGATCGGGTTGGGCGAGGACACGGTGCAGACCGGGGTGGCGAGCGTGCCGGACTCCGGGTCGAGGGGCAGCACGCTGATCGTGTGGGACTCCATATGGGCGCAGAGCAACCACTTGCCGCCGGGGGCGATTTTGAAATGGCGCGGGGTTTTGCCGCCGCAGGGGGCGTGCTGAAGGAAGGTGAGCGCGCCGGACGGCTCGTTGCGGCAGAACACGGCGATCGAGTCGTGACCGCGGTTAGATGCGTAGACGAAGCGGTCGTCCGGGCTGACTTCGACCTCGGCGGTGGTGTTGGCGGCGGTGAAATCCTTGGGCAGGGTCGGCACGGTGCCGATGGCCGTGAAGGCCCCCGCCTCGCAGGTGGCGGCGAGGAGCGTGTTGTCGAGCTCGTTGATCACGTAGGCGTTCTTGCCATCGGCGGAAAACGCCAGGTGCCGGGGGCCTGCGCCCGGCGCGGTGACCAGCGACGGCAGGGCCCCGCCGAGCGCCGAGGATGCGGGATCACACGGATAGACCCGCACCTGGTCGACCCCGAGGTCCGGCACAAACAGGCGGGTGCCCGACTTGTCGAAATACACGCCATGCGCGTGCGGGCCCTTCTGACGGGACGGGTTAGGACCGGCACCCTGGTTGACGATCACGGAGACCAATTTCCCCGGCACGCCGTGGTCATCAAGCCTGATGGTGGAGATATGGCCGTCACCATAGTTGGCCACCGCCACGGTTCGACCGTCGGGGGCCACCGCCAGATGGCAGGCACCCTTGCCGCCGGTGGAGGCCTCGCCGAGGAATTTCAGGCTGTGGTCGGCGGCGATGGCGAAGGCCGCCACCGAATCGCCGCCGTCGGCGAATGGAGTGTTAGGCGCTCCGATCGCCAGCAGCACCGCGTGGGTGGGATGGCGGGCGAGGAACCCGGGGTTGCGATACTCCGCGGCGAGCTGCGGCGCGGTGAGTTGGCCGCTTTCCGGATTGAAATCGGCCAGGTAGATCCCCTTGCTGCCGGTTTTGGGCCCGGTGTCGGTGCCGATGTAGACCGGCACCGCGGACAACGCGGCGGCGCATGCGAACCACAACGCGGCAATTCTCGGGATCATGGGGCACGGCCTTTCCATCAGACATTGAAGCCGAAGTGGCGGTTGGCGTTGCCGAAGCACACCGCGCGGACCAGGCCGGCCAGCGCCGCGAAGTCGTCCGGGAGTTCGCCGCGGTCGGCCTCGCCGCCAATCAGGTTGCACAACACCCGGCGGAAATATTCGTGGCGCGTGTAGGACAAAAACGAGCGCGAATCGGTGATCATGCCGACGAAGCGTGACAGCAGGCCGGTGGCCGAGAGCGCGTCGAGTTGGAGTTCCATGCCGTTTTTCTGGTCGAGGAACCACCAACCGGAGCCGAACTGGATTTTGCCGGGGAAGGTGCCGTCCTGGAAGGCGCCGGTGAGGCAAGCAAACAGATAGTTGTCGCGCGGGTTGAGGTTGTAGAGCACGATTTTGGGCAGCGAACCCTCGCGGGCGAGCGCGTCGAGATACATCACCAGCGCGGCCCCCTGGCGGGTGTCGCCGATGGTGTCAAAGCCGGTATCCGGCCCGAGCGACTTGAACATGCGGCTGTTGGTGTTGCGGAACGCGCCGAGGTGCAGCTGCTTGGTCCAGCCCTTGGCCGCATCCAGCTGGCCGAAAAACACCATCAGATAGAAGGTGAATTGCTCCTTCTCATCGGCGGTGGCGGCAACGCCGGCACGGGCGTTGTCGAAAATGATCGCCGCCTCCACATCCGAGCACAACAGCGCGGGCATGCGGTCCAGCCCGTGATCGGACAAGCGCGCGCCCGCCGCGTGGAAATCGTCGTGGCGCTTCTGCAGCGCCGCGAGCAGGTCGGACAAATGCACGATGCTGATCCCGGCGACCACCTCGAGCTTGCCCAGCCACGGGCCTAACAAATCAGGGCGGTCCACCAGCAGCGCCTTGTCGGGCCGGAAGGTCGGCACCACCCGGGTGGTGAGCGGGGAGGCGGCGATGGCCGCGTGGTCGTCCAACGGATCCGCCGGATCATCGGTGGTGCCGACCACCCGGACGTCGAATTTCTTGAGCAGGCCGTGGGCGGAGAACGCCGGGGCGGCGAGCTGCTCGTTGGCGCGCTCCCAGATTTCGTCGGCGGTCTCCGGGCCGAGCAGCAGGTTGATGCCGAAGTAGCGTTGCAGTTCGAGGTGGGTCCAGTGGTGGATCGGGTTGCGCAGGGTGAAGGGCACGGTTTCCGCCCAGGCCTGGAATTTTTCCCGCGGGGTGGATTCGCCGGTGATCAGGTCCTCGTCGATGCCGTTGGCGCGCATCAGGCGCCACTTGTAGTGGTCGCCGCCCAGCCAGATGTCTGCCAGATCGGACCACCGGTGGTCGGTGGCGATTTCGTGGGGCGAGAGGTGGCAGTGATAGTCGATGATCGGCTGGTCCTTCGCCACCTCATGGAAGAGTCGGCGCGCCGTGCAGGATTGAAGCAGGAAGTTCTCGTCAAGGTAGGCCATTGCCCGATCATCTCAACCCGCCAGCCGGCCGGTTCCAAGCGGGAAATCCGCCGAAGGCAAGAAATCGAAACGCGGAGGGGTTGATCCTCCCTAGAACTTGGCCTGGTTGATGGATGCATTCTTTTAAGCGGGGCGGAATCGGTCCGCCCATGCCCATCGACAACCGATGCAATGAGAGAATCGCTCATCATCCGCCCCGCGGCAGCGTGTGGCGTTGGAATGAAATCTCGCGATAGACCGCGCGCGACAGGCGCGTATCCAGAGGGCACCTTATGAACCCGTCCCTGACCACCCGCCGCCGCTTCCTGCAAACCTCCGCTGCCACGCTGCTGGCCGCGCCCTTCGTCACCGCCGGCGCGCGCGCCGCCTCGCCTAACGGCAAGCTGCGCCATCTGGCGTTCGGCGCGTCCGGCATGTCCTGGGCGGACCTGCTGTCGTTCACCAACCATCCCAACTGGGAGCTCGCCGCCGTCTGCGACGTGGACACCCGCAACTTCGCCCAGGTCAAGGCCAAGTTCCCCAACGTGCGCACCTATGTCGACTGGCGCGAGGCGCTCGACAAGGAGTCCGGGCAGGTCGACAGCGTCAACGTCAGCACGCCCGACCACATGCACGCCGCCATCGGCATGGCCGCCATCGCCAAAGGCCTGCACGTCTATGGCCAGAAGCCGCTCGCCCAAAACCTCACCGAGTGCCGCGCCCTGACGCGCTTCGCCCGCGAGAAAGGCGTGGTCACCCAGATGGGCATCCAGATTTCCTCCGGCTTCGGCGAGCGCTTCGCCGTCGAGATGATCCATCGCGGCGACATCGGCAAGGTCAAGGAAGTCCACACGTTTTCTCACAAGAAATGGGGCGACATGGACCCGGTGCCGGTCAGCCAAGCCGCACCGCCGCCCGCCGAACTCGATTGGGACAAGTGGCTCGGTGTGTCCGCGGCGCGGCCGTTCATCCCGGGCTACTATCATCCGGGCAACTGGCGCAAACGCCGCGACTTCGGCACCGGCACGCTCGGCGACATGGGCTGCCACATGTTCAGCGGTTGGTATCGCGCGCTCGCGCTAACCATGCCGCTCCGCGTCACGTCCTACGGCCCGCCGCCGCCCAATGCCGAGAACTGGGCCAACAACGGCAAAGTCGAATACCTCTACCCCGGCACTCCATACACCGCCGACCAGACCGTGAAAGTCACCTGGTATGACGGCGACCAACGCCCGGCCAAGGAAGTGCTGGCCTTGTTAGGCGAGACCCCGTGGCCCGACCAGGGCAGCATTTACATCGGCACCGACGGGGTGCTGCTCCACCCGCACGGCTCCACCCCGATGCTCTTGCCGCGCGACAAATTCAAGGACGTGCGCCCGCCGAAACTCGAGGCACGCAACCATTGGTTCGAGTTTGTCGACTGCTGCCTGGCCGGCGATCCGGCGCGCAAGCCATCCGCCAACTTCGACTATGCCGGCCCGCTCACCGAAGCCGTGCTGCTCGGCTGCCTGGCCAGCATCTTCCCGCAGCAAACACTGGAATGGGACGCCGCCAAAATGCTCTTCACCAATTCCGCGGATGCCACCAAGTTCGTCAAACGCAGCTATCGCCCGGGCTGGGAGATTCCCGGGATGTGAGGCGTCTGGTTCGACCCTGGTGTGGCCAGGGAGTCTGGACCGCGAGTCTCCAGACTCGCTCTTCATAACCTCCCGCTGCGCTG
>JBAXBG010000191.1:0-6392 GCA_037142115.1 Verrucomicrobiota bacterium
CGCCTTTCGGTCACCTTCTGACCCCGCCCCCGGGCTGCACATATGCCTGTCGACCGCCGTCCCGGACTCTGTCTGCCGGGGATTCCGCTCGCCCGCCGCGAAGCGGAATCCCGGGTGTGTCAAGACCGCGGGCCGGCAAGCGCTGACTAGTGTTGATGCGTAACCGCGACGGCTTTGCGGTACCGGGGGAAGCCGCCTGTATCTGTGATGTTTGATGTACTATCATCAAACATCAATTTCACTTGGGGATTTTCATCATGCGTACCACGCTGGACATTGCTGACGATGTACTGTTCGCGGCCAAGGATGTAGCGCGACGGGACAAGAAAACCTTGGGGCAAGTGGTGAGCGAGATCATGCGCCGCAGCTTGAGCGGCCCCGCCGTTGAAGCTACGGGAAGCCTCGCGGGCAGTCAGGTGGATGACGCCATTGACAGCCGCTTTCATGCACTGGGCTTTCGCACCCTGCCTGCGCGTGGCGGTATCGTGACCAACGAACTGATCAATCAGTTGCGCGAACGGGAAGGCATCTGAAATGCGCTCATTGCTGGATGTGAATGTGCTGATTGCACTGAGCGATCCAGACCATGTTTTCCACTCCGTCGCCAAGACCTGGTGGGTCTTGCACCGCGAGGAGGGTTGGGCCACTTGCCCGCTGACGCAAAATGCGTGTGTGCGCATCATCAACCAGCCCGGCTACCCGAACCCGCAAACCGTCAACACCGTGGTCAGCCTGCTGGCGCTCACTTGCGCGGATTCCTGTCACGAATTCTGGCCGGACGACGCCAGCTTCCTTGATTCCCGGCTATTCCATCACGCCCACATCCACGGTCACCGGCAGATCACCGATCTGTATTTGCTTGCCCTGGCAGTCGGGCATGGCGGCCGCCTGATCACATTTGATGGAAAGATTCCCTTGAGCGCAGTTCATGGCGCGAAAAAACAGCATGTGCTGGTGCTTTGACCTGCCGTCCCGGCCACACTAAGAAAGCTGACACGCCATGAGCTCTCGCTTCTCCCGCATCAAACAAAAGCTGGCTTCCAATGGCGCGACAATTCTCGCGACTTTGCTTGCCGCCGCCATGTTGGCTGGACAGCCTGCGCGTGCAGACTATGTGGGCGAACTGGAAACCACCAAATTTTTCGATCAGGCGACGATTAGCCTGATCATGTCCAGTATGGCGACTGGGGGTTTGAAGGCGGGCCAAGAGATTTCCTACTACATCCAGTTCACGCCGACCGACAACGGCGGCAATATCGGCGGTGGCGGGTTCGTCACCGACTACATTCCACTGGGTACGCAAGTGGTCGCCGCCCAGTTCGTGCGCCTGAACAGCGATGGCAGCTTTACCCAGATTGCGCCGCCAAGTCCGGCGGCGGTATATCCGGCCTTCGTGCCGATGTATTCGGATACCGGCATCTTCTATTCCGAAGACTCACGCACGGCGGTCTATCCGGCGGGCACCCTCGCCAGTCCCACCACCATTACCGCCCTCAATGGTTATGCGTTGACGACACAGAACCCCGGTTGCACCGGGATATCGTTACCGAGCACGACACACAACGCCTGGGACAAGGCGATGGTGACCAAGTTTGCCGCCGTCAATGGACCCTCTCAAGGGGGCACCTGCACCAATCCGCCCACGGTCAACTATTCGACGGCCGGTTTGTCGCCGGTGGCGGGCCCCAACACCTACCTGATGAGTGATTCCACCGGCGCGACCGGTCCCTGGAAGCGCATCAGTTACCCCGGTTCGATGCTCGGAACCGCCACGGGCACGGCTTTGGCAGGAACCAATAACTCCTGTGTCGGCGGCACTCCAACGTTGGCAGGCTATAACCTGTCATCCGCAAATCCTTTGCCGACCACGACCACTGCGGTGCGTTTCGCGGCGGGCAAGGTCACGGTAGGCGAATTGTTTACCGCACGCATCACTCTCAAGTTGCTGGCCGACATGTCGGCGCTGGGGAGCATCATCAACAATACCGAAGTCTTCGGTGGCGATATCAGCCTCGATCCAGGTGCGGCGGCAACCGGAGGCGGAGGGCACCCCAGCTCTTGGAACCAGTGGCGCTACCATTGTCCGGCCGTGGCAACGTCCAACTCCAACTTGCTGGTTCTCAAGAATCTGGTCGGGGTATGCACCGGCACAGGCTGCACACCGTCTGCCGTGACCGCGGGGGTGGTACCCAACGCCGCCAATCTCAAGTTGCGTTATACGATTCAATACATGAATTTGGGTGGCGCCAACCAGACCTCGTTGGTGCTGACAGACAAGTTGGCGACCGGTGCGACTTATGTTACTGGGTCCTATTCGGCTTTGAGCGGAACAACAACCCCCGCCGCACCGACCGGAACAACTACACTGACCTTTCCCTTTACGCCCGCCAGCCTGGGGCCCGGTGCGGGCGGCACGATTCAGTACGACGTAAATGTCGCCACAGCCCAGGCTGACGGCACGGCGCTGATCAACACCGCCAAACTGGTCAGCGTTCAAGTGCCCGCCGGGGTGACCTCGACCGCCATCGTCACTGTCTCTTCGCAAGCCAACCTGTGGGTTGCCAAGAGCGTCAGTCCATCCACTGCGGCACCCGGCGATACGGTTACTTATACGATCAGCATTCCAAACAACGGCGGCACGGCGGTTGCCGCCACAGTTGCCAAACCGATAACCGTCAAGGATTACCTGCCCACCAGAGGATTTGACACGGCGTTGGCCAATCGTTTCTCCTACGTGACGGGTACGGTAACAGCCCGAACAACGACAGCGGCGGGGGTACCGACAACGGTGACACCGACGGTGACCGTTACCCCTCCCGGATCGGCGGCGGCGAGCGAACAGGTGACGTTTACGCTGACATCGGGCACCATCCCCGTCGGCGGCAAGTTGACCATCACTTTCAACGCCACCGTGGGCAGTAGCGTACCGGCGTCTGCGACGCCGTATTTGAACAGTGCGAATGTATGGTATTCCGGTGGTCCCGGAGGGACAGGCGCAAGTAGCAGCATGTCGGAAACCATAGGCACTGCGCCGGTGACGGTGGCGGTGCCCGCAGCGATGTCGCTTAGCGTTGTAGTGAGTTGCGTGTATGCCGACCCGGCGTTGGTCGGCGCCACCTGCGTGCCCTATACCAATGGCATCATTGTGCCGGGCAGCAAGATCAGATACAAACTGAGTTATATCAACGCCAACCCGGTGGCACTCAATAATGTGGTGCTGACCGATACGATACCGCCGAACACGACGTTCGTTAGCGGGACAGCGCTCCGCGATGGCAGCTCAGTCACGCCGGCGCTGGCCGGGCAAGTACTGACTTTTCCGTCGTTCTCGGCACCGGGCTCAAGCAGCGGCTATATCAGTTTTGACGTGCTGCTCGGCGCAGGCGTCACCGCCGGCACCGACATTACCAACACGGGCATACTGACTGCCACCTTGTTCCCGGCCGGTGTAACCGCCAGTGTGACGACCTCGGTGCGCAATGGAGCCAATTTGCAGGTCACCAAGACTGCCGCACCTTCCGCCATCCAGCTGGGTGGTACGGTAACCTACACCATCACGGTGACCAACACGGGTGATGTGGTAGCGAGCGGCATCAAGATATACGATGAGCTTCCCTATATCGGCAACGCGGTGGATGCCACGAAGCGCTTCAACTTCACTGTGGGCAGCAGTTCATTTGCGACGACGGATACGGCGGCCAACAAGTTGCTTGTTGTGATACCCACCACCAATGTGCCACCAATCTTCTCCGGATATCAGGTGCAAGCCAACCGGCAGGAAATCCTGTGGACTTTCGGTGCCACCAAAGAGCTGGCTGTAGGAAAAAGCATCACGCTTACTTACACCGCCACAGCGGGCGCGAATGTCCCCGGCAGCATTACGCCCTACACCAGCGATGTCAATGCTGAATACATTTCAGCGGCCAGTACCATGTACGCGAGCACGACCAACACCGCGCCTGTAACTATCGGTGCGCTGGATCACATTCTCATCGTGCATGACGGCATGGCCGGGGTGTGCTCTCCTGATGTCGTCACCTTGCAAGCCTGCGCCAACACCAGTTGCAGTTCGCTCTACACAGGCGGCGTATCCGTGAGTCTGTCCCCCTCCACCGGGTGGCTGGCCAATCCCGTGACCATCGGCGCGAGCGGTATTGCCACGGCAAGCTATTCGCAGGATGTGCCTGGCACAATCAGATATGCCGTCACCGCACAAAGCGTTGCGCCGCAAAGCTCCTTCCTCTGCGACAACAACATCAATGCGGTGGCGCCCAATGTCACGACGGAGTGTGACGGACAATTTTCTACCTATGAGTTTGTGATCGAAACGACGGATACGATGGGCGGCACGGTTGCTGCCGGGTCCGCCACCACAGTTGTCGCAGGCCGCCCGCACAAGATGAAAGTTACCACTTATCGCAAACAGGGCACGCAGTGCGGCGTGGCTACGAACTACCAGAACAACAAGACGTTGTCTGCTTCGTACGCGGATTTTTCGGGGATAACGCTCGCGCCGACGGCGCCGCAGATATCTTTGTCCGGTACCTGCGCCAGCCCTGTGCCGGCGGGCGGGCTGCCGGCCGTCTTGCCCGGATCAAGCAATGTAACCCTGAATTTCAACAACGGGGTGGTCGATCCTTTTTATCTCTGTACCGCCGATGTGGGTAAATTCTCGCTTGAGTTTAAAGACAACAATCCGACTGTCCTCACGGCTACGACACCGACACTGACGGTGCGGCCGTTTGCCTTGGTGGTGAGCGGCATCAAGCAGGGGGCCGTCAACAACCCTGCCAACAATGGTTCGGGCGGTACCACGTTTGCCAAAGCGGGAACCGATTTTCAGGCGACGGTCGGAGCGTATCGGTGGAGCAGCGCGGCGGATAACAACGTTACTGGCGGCGATGGCACGCCCGACGCCGGCGCAACACTGGCGCAAATCACGGCGAATGGCGCGACGCCCTCTTATACCTGGACGACAACACTTGCTGCCGGCATTCCATACACGCCGGCAACCTCTTCGGATACGCCTTCTGGTACCGGCGCGGCGGGAACATTCGTCAGCACTGCACTGGGCGGCGCCTGCCCGACCGGCAGCCCGAACTGCTTCAGCAGCGGCATTGCAACGCCTACCAATCTCAGCTACAGCGAGGTCGGTAGTTTCACACTGAGTGGAACTGCGACCAACTTCCTTAATACCAGCGGAGTCAGCATGTCGGCTCTGGTGTTCGACAACACTCCACAACGCAGCGGCGTGGTTGGGCGCTTCTACCCGGATCATTTTGTTTTGACCAGTCCCACGGACACGGCTGCCTGCTCCACCGGGACGGCGTTTACCTACTTCGGCCAAGATGGGTTCACCACGGTGTTCACCCTTACCGCACAGAATGCGACCAATGCCACGACGGCAAATTATGTGGGCAACGGCACCGGTTGGGCCAAACTGCCACTCACCACCTGGGCTGTGGCACCGGCCTCCGCCGCATCCCCTGGCTTCGGCTTTGCTGCCGGCACCTGGACGCCGTCCCAACCCACCGGCGCGGCCTTGGCCGCCAGCAGCACTGCGCCGACCGCGACCAATGGCAACACCTGGCTGGCGGGTACCACGACTGTCACTGCCAGGCACAAGATCAGTCGCTCGACCGACCCGGCGGCACCGACCACTGTGACGGTGACCGCGCTGCCGGTCGACTCGGATGGCGTAACTTTGACGGCCGCGGGATCAATCGGCTCATCTCTTCAGCGCTTCGGCATCCTGCGCCTGGAAAACGCTTACGGCTCCGAACTGCTGTCGATCCGGATGCCGGTGCGCGCCATGTACTGCAATACCGTCATTACCCCCAACTGTACCGAGTGGAAAACCAACACGGATGACGGCTGCACTTCCATCACATCCACGATGGGCAGTCTCGTCTACGGCACGGGCGGCACCCCGCTTGCAGATGCCAACTTCCGCATCACCGGTACCGACCCCAATACCGGTTCCGGCGCGACCGGCAACTGGATGGCGACCAGTTCGTCAACACTTGCCTCGGGCGCCGGCACCGTCATCGTCAACAGGCCCTGCGTCGCGGGTACCCCCTGTACCGCAGCCACCGGCAGCGTCGATCTGACGCTGACGGCTCCTGCTTGGCTGCAGGGCACCTGGACCAGCAGCGGCGCCTGGAACCAGAGCCCTACGGCCCGGCTGAAATTCGGCTCCCCCAAGGCTCCCTACATCTACCTGCGCGAACGCTACTGAACTTCCCGCGAAGCGGTTGCATCGAGCCCTGGCACCGGGGGAACACGCGCCGCCGCCAGCTGCGTCAATCGTCCAGCATTCCATTTCGCAACATTGCAAGGCAAGCGCGTGTCGCAAGGCAAGCGCGTTGCCTTGCAATGGGCCAAGCAGGTAT
>JBAXBG010000192.1:0-6316 GCA_037142115.1 Verrucomicrobiota bacterium
AGGAATCCCTCGGCTGCTCGATGATCTCCCGTATGGCAGCGGAATTGCAAGCCGTGTCGAAGAAGGATTGGAGAAAGTCAGCAAAGACCAATACCAGAAACGCGGCCAGCAGTCCTCCTGCCAGCAAACTGCCAGTGGCCCCCGCGCAAACCAAGCGCAACCGCTGCAATTCCGATTCTGCCGAGCGGCAATGCGCCGCTTCAACCTCGACCGCCTGGGTTGTCTCCAACAGCAAAAGCACAGAGGAAGCGGCTGCGCATAACCAAGTGATAGACAAAGCAATGCTGAACGGCCAGGACCCGTGGGTAAGGAAAAAAAATCCATTCACAAGCCGGAGATCCGTGCCTCGCAGCGGGCGATGGTCCGTTCCAGGTCTTTGGAAT
Source organism: Verrucomicrobiota bacterium (assembly GCA_037142115.1). Lineage (GTDB taxonomy): Bacteria > Verrucomicrobiota > Verrucomicrobiia > Verrucomicrobiales > Akkermansiaceae > Luteolibacter. Next base: position 384 of record JBAXBG010000192.1, read on the forward strand.
CCTCGAGCTGGAACGCCAGCCGGTATTGCGCGGCCGCCTCGCGGTAGCTGGCATTCTTTTCGAGTCGGCGCGCCTGGGCCAGCAGTTGTTCATACTCGGCGGTTTTGGGAGCGAGGCGCTCCTCGAGTGTCTGCAAGCGGCGGATGAATGACCTAACAAACAGCGAGTCGGTGACGAGTAGCGCGCGATATTTCACGGTTTTTCGCAAGGTCCGGCAGGCCTGGATCGGATGCGGCGAGTCGGTTGCGTCCGCCGGCTGACAGGCGCGCAGGAAGCAGTCGAGCAATTCTGCGGCTTCCAGGCCGGCGGTGAGTTTTGCCCAGGCGGGAAAAATCTCCGGGCCGCCCGCGGCACGCAAGGTGGCAATTTGTTGAGATGCCTGCCGGATGAGCGCGGGGTCAGGCAAGCTGGGCGTGTTCCAATCCAGATCCGAGGTCCGCAGCGCCGGGTCTTGGGCCAAGCGGTTGAACAACGTCAGTCCATTGAAATAGGCGGAGAGGTTGGGCGACGGGAACTCGCAGCTCGCGAGGTGGAGGCGGGACTCGGCCGCCTGGGCATCGCCCTGGAGCATGGCGGCCATCGCCTGCTCCTGCGAGGCGAGCGACTTGGTCCGCCGCACCTCCAACATCCGCGCGCTGCGTTCCAGCCACGGCACCTCGCGCAGGTTCAATCGCTGGCCGCTGGTGCACCACTCCGCCACGGCGTGCAGATCGGGCGGTTGGGCAGCCAGTGCCAGATCGATGGCATCTGCTAGCAGCAGGCCGGCAAAACGACCCGGCACGAGCTCCGCCGGGGTGCTCGGTCGCTGGAGATGCAACTTCTCCAAGCGTGCCCTCAATGCACCGGGAAGCCGTGATGGCAGGTCCTTGGCGGCGGCCCCATCGTCTTTCCAGGCTGCTGCGATATCACGATCCAGACTGACGGCCCAAGCGACCTCCGCCGGAGTCGGCTCGCGCAAGTTCGCTGGCTGGGCGGCATTGGCGGCCCGCCGCTGACAGATGGCATCGCGCAGTTTGGCGATGGCAGCGGGTGAAAACGACTTGGGCAAGCCCTCGGCCAGGGCTCGTTGTTCCACCGCGGCGGAGGCTTCAGCGAGGACCAGGGCCACTTCGAACTCTTGCAGTTGGTAAAAATCCTGCACCACAGTATTGACCTCCTGCAATTGGCGGACGAGTTGCTGTTGGGCGGTGGCCACCCGCTGCGCGGCTTCGGCCCTGAGATCCTCGGCTTGCGACCGCGCTTCACGCGCCGTGTCCTCGCTGACCCGGCCAAAGGCGTTGGGCTTCATCCATTCTTTGGAGGCCTGTTCGTAGCCCACCGCCTTGCGGACGAATTGACGACCCGCGATCATCGCGTCCAGGATCTGGTGTTCGGCGCTGAACAGGTTTTTGATGGCGACCGCCAAGCGTTCGGTTTTGACCTTGGCCGCGCCGGTTTGAGTCGCGGCCAGGGTGGTCAGGTTGTCGAGCACCAGTTTGGCATTGGCCAGGTCCGGCCGCTGAAGCGGCGCGAGCTCACCCGCCAAACCGGCCGCGATGGTGGTGCTGGGCCAGGCACAGGATGAAACCATGAGCACTTGAACCAGGTTCAAGAGTTTCGTCCGGATCGTCATAAGCCTATCCCATCCGGTAAATCCAGTGACCCGTCAACCACAATCCCGCGCGAGCCGCGCCAGGAGAATCGTGCTCGACCAAGCCGCTCCCCCGCCCTTCACTGGTCGCCCACTACCCATGAGCCTCTTTTTCCTGAAACGTGTCCTGGCCAATCCGGTTCGGGTTGGCTACCTCGTGCCCAGCTCGCCGTTTCTGACCCGCAAAACGGCCAAGTTCCTCGATTATGCCCAGGCCCGCACGGTCGTCGAGCTCGGTCCCGGCGAAGGCTGCCACACCCGCCGCATGATCCACCGCATGCACCCCGACTCGCGGCTGATCCTCATCGAGTTGGACGGCCATTTCGCGCAGCACCTCGAAACCCAGTTCGCCGACGACGCGCGGGTGGTCGTGATTCATGGCAATGCCCTGCAGTTGGCGGAAATCCTGCTCGCCCACAAAGTGACCAACCCCGACTACATCGTGTCGGGCCTGCCGTTCACCATCATGGCCCGCGACCTCCGCGAACAACTCCTCGCCAGCATCGCCGAGGCGATGGGTCCGCTGAGCCGCTTCATCACCTATCAGGTGTCGCTCGGCATCTCCGATCACCAATCCTTCCAGCTGGTGCGCAGCAGCCACTGCCTGCTCAACTTGCCGCCGCTGCATGTGATGGAACTGCGCAAATCCGCCGCGCTGTCGTGACGCCCGCCGTCCGACCCTGTTCGCAAGCGCCCTGCCCGCATGACCCTGGAATTCCTGCTGCCACTCGCGCAGATCATGATGGTCAACATCGTGCTCAGCGGTGACAACGCGGTGGTCATCGCCATGGCGGCACGCAGCCTGCCGCCGCGCCAACAACGCCGCGCCATCCTCTGGGGCTGCGGCGGCGCGGTCGTGCTGCGGGTGATTCTCACCCTGGTGGCGGCCGCCTTGTTCAATGTCACATTGCTGAAATGCGTCGGCGGCCTGCTGCTGGTGTGGATCGCCTGCAAGCTGTTAGCCGGGGAGGACCAGGCGCCGGGTGCCGGCCCCCACCTCCAGGGCAACCTGCTGGGGGCGATCAAGACCATCCTCGTCGCCGACGTGGTGATGAGCCTCGACAACACCCTGGCCATCGCCGCGGTGGCCAAGAACAATTACCTGCTGCTCGTCCTGGGATTGCTACTCTCGATCCCGATCGTGGTTTTCGGCAGCACCCTCATCATGAAGCTGATGGACCGGTTCCCGATCATCGTCTATCTGGGTGGCGGCCTGATCGCCTACACCGCAGGCAGCATGATCGACGATGACCGGGCGCTGCAGCCGTATCTGCCCCACATCCTGCGCGCCACCCCGTGGCTGCTGCCCGCGATCCTGACCATGGCGGTCATGGCCTACGGCCGCTGGCACAACACCCGCCGCGGCCGTTCCGCGCGCGACGTGCTGGCCGCCAATCAGCACGCGGCCCAGCGCGTCGAAGACCAGATCGACTGACCGCCGGGCAAGTGGGAACCGGTGCCCACCCCAAGGGGTGGCGCGGCCTCGATGAGACCGCCGCTTTGGCGTGTCTCGGGCAGAGGCGCTCTCATCGAGAGCGCGCCACCCTCACTAGCCACCCTCCCACAAGCATCACGTCGGTTGCTCGCCGCGGGCCATCACCATCTTGCCGGTGCGGACGGTTTCAATGATGTTGAACTGGGTGAACATGGTGATGGCGGCATCCACCTTCGGGCTGTCGCCATTGAGCATCACGATCATCGAAGTCGGGGTGAGATCGACGGTCTTGCCGGCGAAGTGCTCGGCGATCTGCAGCGCCATCGAGCGCTCGGCGGGCGAACACTGGATTTTAATGAGAATCATTTCCTTGGTCACCGAATTGTCCGAGGTATGCTCGAAGCAATGGATCACGTCGATGAGCTTGGCCACCTGCATGATGATCTGGTTCAAGCCCTGGGGATCGCCGGAGATGCCGATGGTCATGCGGGAGAAATTCGCGTTGCGGCCTTCGGACACGACCAGCGAGTCGATGTTGAAGCCGCGGCGCGAGAACACCTGACAAATGCGCATCAGCACGCCGGGTTCGTTGTTGACCAGAACGGATAGAGTGTGGGCGGGCCCGCGGGCGATGGCCGCGGCCGCGGCGGGGGTTTCGGAGGTCACGATGGTGTGGGGCATGGTGATGAAATTTTGAATGGTGAATTTTAAATTCTAAATGCTAAACGAAGAGCCAAACGAACATCTCAGGAGCGGGGGTGCCTCATCTCTCAGGTGGATCCGGTGGGTTTGGCCATTTTTTTGCGGGGGGCCTCGGTGATCATGTCCTCGAGGGGCGCGCCGGCGGGGATCATCGGAAAAACATTGTCGGTCTTGACGCACTCGGCGTGGATGAGAAACGGCCCGTCGTTGTAGGCCAGGGCCTTCTTGAGCATCCGGGTCACGTCGGCCGGGCGCTTGATGTGGACCGAGGGGATGCCATAGGCCCCGGCGAGCTTGCAGAAATCCGGGTTGCCGATGAGATCCACGCCCGAGGTCCGGTCGTCATAAAACAACTCCTGCCATTGGCGGACCATTCCCAGGTAGTGGTTGTTGAGCACCACGATCTTGAGCGGCAGCTTGTGCAGCGCGGCGGTGGCCAGCTCAAACAGGGTCATCTGAAACCCGCCGTCGCCGGAAAACGAAATCACCAACTCGTCCGGGCAGGCGAACTGCGCGCCGATGGCCGCCGGGAACCCGAAGCCCATGGTGCCCGCCCCGCCCGACGACAGCCAGTGATGGGACTTGTCGTTCTTGTAAAACTGGGCCGCCCACATCTGGTGCTGGCCGACGTCGGTGGCGATGATCGCCTTGCCGCCGCTGAGCTGGTAGATCTCGTCGATCACCTGCTGCATCCTCAGCCCGCCCTGCTTCTTGTAGGCGAGCGGGTACTTCTTCTTGTAGCCGTCGAGTTTGGCCAGCCACTCTCCGGTTTCCAACGGGCTGATCACCGTGTTGATCGCGGCGATGACGGCCTTGGCATCGCCGACGATTTGCACCTGGGGCACGATCATCTTGCCCATTTCCGCCGGGTCGATGTCGATGTGGATGATCGGGGCGTCCTTGCAGAATTTCGCGGGTTGGCCGATGATCCGGTCGTCGAAGCGCGAGCCGATGTTGATGAGCAAGTCGCACTCGACCATCGCCTTGTTGGCGTAGGCGGTGCCGTGCATGCCGAGCATCCCCAGCGCCAGCGGATGGGTTTCCGGGAACACTCCTTTGCCCAGCAGGGTGGTGGTCACCGGACACTGCAGGGTTTCGGCCAGCTGCAGCAGTTCCTTGTCGGCGCGGGCGATCATGCAGCCCTGGCCCGCAAGGATCACCGGCCGCTTGGCCTTGGCGATCAGATCCGTCGCCTGCTTCACCGCCGCGGGACAAATCCTAAAGGCCGACGAGGGATCGTAGCCCGGCAGGTCCAGCGTCGGGTACATGTCGCCGGTGAACGGTCCTTGGGAAATGTCTTTCGGAACATCAATGAGCACCGGACCGGGGCGGCCGGTGGTCGCGATGTGATAGGCCTCGCGCGCAATCCGCGGCAGCGAGTTGGTGTCCTTGCACAGGTAGTTGTGTTTCACCACCGGGATGGTGATGCCGAAAATGTCCGCTTCCTGAAACGCGTCCTTGCCTAGCATCCAGGTCACGGTTTGGCCGCAGATCACCACCATCGGCACCGAGTCCATCATCGCGGTCATCAAGCCGGTCACCGTGTTGCCGGCCCCGGGTCCGGATGTCACCAGCACCGCTGCCGGCCTGCCGGTGGCACGGGCGTAGCCGTCGGCCATGTGCACCGCGCCCTGTTCGTGGCGGGCCAAAATGAACTTCATCTTGGTCGTGACTGTTTCCAGCGCATCAAAAATCGGAATGGCCGCTCCACCGGAGTAGCCAAAGATGTATTCAATGCCCAACTCATCCAGCGTCTTGATGAGTGCCTGCGCGCCGTCCATTTGCTCCTTGATCATAAAAATGCGAGTTGCGGGTGCAAAGTCGCTTTATCCATCAGAGGCAGCAAGTGAAAAATGATGTTTTTTCACTCATTCAATGAGAATGATGATTTCATGAATCCAAAAACGATAGTTTTTGAGGTTAGTTTCGTCATTTTGAGGAGGCACTTCATAAAAACACAAGAATCGGGTGATTTCCCCCCGATCTTGCCCGTGGCAGGTGGGTGACTGCGCGCCGCAGCCAATCCAACGCCAGCGGTGAGTTGAAATGCGCGGCTTTGATTGAGAGTCCGCCTGAAGGCGGGACTACCTACGCTGGAAGCGAGGTCGCTCGGGGAGGTATGTAGTACCGCCTTCAGGCGGTTTCTTCCGCCGGTGAAGTGAGCCC
>JBAXBG010000193.1:0-6161 GCA_037142115.1 Verrucomicrobiota bacterium
GGGCGGCACGCTCCACTGCATCTCCCAGCAGCAACCGGCGTGACCCCGGCGTGACGCGCTCAGGCGGCGTGATCCTGGATCGACTCCGCACCCTGCTCCGCGGCGGCGGGCTGCCAATCGCCGTCCGCCATGCCGCCGGCGCGCCGCAGTTCTGCTAGAAACTCCGCATACTGCACCAGCTCCATGCGCCCGTCCTGGTGCTCGATGATGGCCGTGAGGCTTTCCACCCAGTCCCCCGAATTGAGATAGTGGATCAGGCCCACCTGCCGGTCCTCGGGGGTGTGGATGTGGCCGCAAATGATGCCATCGCATTTCTTGTGGCGCGCCAGATCCTGCAGCAGTTGCTCGTAGCGGTCGACGTAACACACGGCGGACTTGACCTTGGCCTTGATCCGCTTGCTGAGCGAGAAATACTCCTTGCCGCGCCACGCCCGCCACAGGTTGTAAACCCGGTTCACGCCCAGCAGGAAATCATAACCCACCGAACCGAGCGCCGCCAGCCACTGGTGCTTGGTGGAGATGCTGTCAAAGCCGTCGCCGTGGACGACCAGATAGCGCTTGCCGTTGAGGGCGAGGTGGATGTGCTCCTTCAAAAACCGGATCCGGCCGAACGCCAGCGGCAACAAGCGCTCCAGGATGTCGTCATGATTGCCCCGCAGATAGACCACCTCGGTGCCGTCGCGCTCGGTCATCTTGAGCACCTTGCGGATCACATGAGTGTGGCTCGCGCTCCACCGCCCGCCGCGCCGCAACGCCCAGCCGTCGATGATGTCGCCGTTGAGCACCAGCTTCCGGCAGCGGATGTGCTTGAGAAATTCGACCACCTCGTCCGCCTTGCTCTCGGACGTGCCCAGATGAATATCCGATAGAAACACGGTCTGGCAGTAAAACTTCGGCCGCTTGCCGCCATCCCGCGGGACTTTCGCCTGGACCCGGGCACCTTCCGCGAGGCCCGTGAGCCGCCGCTCGAATTCCCCAACCACCTGGTCCCAGCCCAGCCTCTCGGTGGTCTGGCGGGCGCGCCGGCGCACGTCGTGGTCCGCCCCGCCGTGATGGGCGGCCAAGGCCTCGAGGGCATGCCGGATGAACTCCGCGGGATCCCGCTTGGCGGCTTGCAGGCCGTTGATCCCCGGGAGAACGTGCAGCGCCGCGGCGGAAGAATCAAAACTCACCGTCACCAACCCGCTCGCCATTCCTTCCAGCAGCACGTTGCCGAACGTGTCCGTCGCGCTGGAAAAAACCAGGATGTCGGCCGAGGCGTAGTGGCGCGCGAGCTCCTCGCCGGTTTGCCTGCCCACAAAGCGGACCCACGGCAGGCGCGCCGCCAGCTGCCGGCGCAACGGCCCGTCCCCAACCACCACGCATTGCACGTCGGGACGCGCTTGGCGCATTTGCTCGAACGTGAGCATCGCCAACTCGAAGTTTTTCTCCTCCGCCACCCGCCCGACCATCACCGCGACGGTGGTCTGGGCGTCGGCGCCCCACTGGTTACGCAAGGCCTCGCAGCGCTTCCAAGGCGCGAACAATTCCGTGTCCACTCCGCTGCCTAGCAGATGGACATTGCCCACCCCCTCGGAGGCCAGCCGGTCCACCGTGCCGCGCGACGGCGTGAGCGTGCAGTCCGCACGTTGGTGGAAATTCGTCTGAAACCCGCTGGCCACCGGGATGCCCAAGGCATTGGCGGCCTTGAGCGCCGAGCGCCCGAGCAGACTCGCCGTGGCCACGTAGACCACGTCGGGCCGCTTGTTCAACCAGCGCTGCTTGAGCTCGGAGCGCTTGGTCAGGCCGACCATGCCCTCGGGATCTGCCAGTTGTGGCACGGCAGGGTCACCCACCGGATCCCGCGTTGTGGCCGAGGATCCGGTATGAATCACATTCACCCAATGGCCCCGTTGCCGCAGGCCTTCGCTCAAACGCCCCATCGTCATGGCCACGCCATTGATGTCCGGGGAAAACGTGTCAGTCACAATGTCGATTTTCATAATTGCTCGGCCGACTCGTGCCAGCCACCGCCAATCAAGCCGCACCCGCGCGTGACCGCAGCGCAAATCCGGTGTCAATTCCGTCACCTGACGGGAGCTGGGTCGCGGCCGGTTCCCGCAGCGGTGAGGACCCGGCAACGATGTGTCAATTCCGTCACCGGGCCGCAATCCCAGCGAGTTACGCCGGTGGTTCGCGCCCCAATGCCCGCCCCCCGGCTCATCCGCCGGCAACTCCTGGCTGGGATTGTCGCGGGACCGCCCGCCAATGTGACAACTCTGTCACACAAAAACCATTCCGTCAGCCGCCCCGATTCGCCATCACATCGCCTGTCAGCGCCACAGCGCCACCATCCAAATAAAAAACAATGAGCAAACCACTCCTCCTCCTCGCCCTGCTTGGAGCCACCACCATCCAGTCGCACGCCCAAGCCACCGGCCTGCTCACCGGCCATACCTACCTCGGGGACACCACCTATGACAAAATCTGGTCCTTGCCCGTGCTCTACAAGGACGATTCCAACCCGATCCTGCAGGAGTTCTCGCTGCAAGGCCGCATGCAAGTCCAATACGCCGATGGCCAAAGCCGCAATGGCCACTTCGACATGTCGGATTATAAAGACCTCAAGCATGACGAATCCGTCTGGGGCAACCAGATCGAAGCGCGCCGCGCCTATCTCGGGTTCAAATCCAAATGGTTCCAAAACTGGAAAGTCGAAGGACAGATCGACGTCGACCCCGACGGCCTGAATGGAGCCGGCCCCGACCGCACGCTCTACAAGGACATCTACGACCTCTACGTCACCTACGCCCCGACTGACGCGCTCAACGCGTCCATCGGCAAACGCGAGATCAAGTTTTCCCGCGAACAGGAAATCTCCTCCACCGAAATCGTCACCTTCGAGCGCAGCCTGCTCACCAATGCGTTCCATCCCGGCAATCTCACCGGCGCGTGGGTCGCAGGCAAAGGCATCCAGGAACACTGGCTCTACGAAGCCAGCGTTTACGCCAACGACCAGGTCCGCGAATTCTCCGCTTTTGACGGCGGTGCCATCTTCTTCGGCAAGATCGGTTATGATTACTCGTCGCAATCCGGCCTCGACTCGGCCATTGGCTCGTTCCGCTACCTGCACGACACCGCCCCCGGCTTCAAGTCGTCGTATGCGGATGCCAACTACTCGCCCACCGCCACGCCGCTCTTCACCGACTGCTTTGCGCTGTCCAACGACCTCATTCAGGGCCGCTTCCAGCTCACCACCGATGTCCTCTACGGCATCGGCTTTCAAGGCAACGCCAACCAGGCCGGCAAAAACGTGCCGAAAGACCAGCCCAACGTGTTCGGCATCAACCTGATCCCGTCCTACTTCATTGCCGACGGCCTGCAACTCGTCGGCCGCCTGCAATATGCCGCCAGCGCCGGGCGCGACGGCCTGAGCCTGCCCGGCCGCTATGAAGGCGCTGCCCCCACGAAGGATAGAAACGGCAACACCTACACCTCGCTCTACGCCGGCCTCAACTACTATCTCTACGGCAACAAGCTCAAGATCATGAACGGCGTCGAGTGGTCCAACCTCGGCGGCGGCGACTATATCGGCTACACCTTCCTGAGCGGCCTGCGTCTCTCGTTCTAATCCATCCCATCCATCCCATCCATCCCACACCATTACCTCAATCCACATGAAAACCATCAGCACACTAGTGACCACCGCCGCCATGCTCGCCATGGCCAGCGCCCAAACCCTCAGCCTCAAGGGCAGTGACACCCTCGGTGCCAAGCTTGTCCCGCAGCTGGCCGAGGGCTTCAAGGCCGCCGGCAACACCAACGTCAAGTTCGAGATCGCCGCGGAAGGCTCCACCACCGCCTTTCCCGCCCTCGCCAACGGCACCGCTCAAATCGGCATGTCGTCGCGCAAGGTCAAGGACGAGGAGCGCACCTTCTGCCGCACCAAGGGCGTCTATCTGAAAGAGCACCCGATCTGCCACGACATGATCTGCGTGATCGTCAATAAAAACTCGCCGCTCACCAAGCTGACCAAGGCCCAGGTGGCCAAGATCTTCACCGGCCAGATCAAGGATTGGTCGGAAATCGGCGGCGCCCCCGGCCCGATCTCGATCTACACCCGCAACACCTCGTCGGGCACCTACAAGGACTGGCAGAAACTCGCCATGGGCGGCCGCGATTACCCGTCCAGCTCGCTCAAAATGGCCGGCAACGAGCAAATCGCCCAGGAAGTCGCCAAAAACAAGAGCGGCATCGGCTATGTCGGCCTGGCCTACGCCAAGACCGCCGGCACCAAGACACTGACCATCGAGGAGGTCGAACCGGTGGCCAAGAATGCCAAGCAATACGCCTATGCCCGCCTCTGCTACCTCTATGCCCCGGACAAGCCCACCGCCGAGGCCGCCGCCTTCATGACCTATATTGAATCTGCCGCCGGCCAGGACATCGTGCGGCGCGTCGGATTCATCCCGACCAAAGATTTATAAGTTCGCACCTTGTTTTTTGCCTTCGGTTGCTAGAGTAAACGGGCATCGCTGTCCAAGCAGCGGTGCCCGTTTCATTGAGGATCCCCAGTTGTCCATCCCGCATGTCGACGCCCGAGCCAGCACCCCATCGTTTCAGCAAAAGTGGCTTCTCGCTGGAGAAGGCCATCAAGTTCTTCTTCGCCTCCAATGCCGGTCTGACCATCGTCATCCTGGTTCTCATCATCGTCTTCCTGCTCAAGGAAGGACTCGGGTTCTTCCCCGGCTACCGCCGCGAGCTCGAAATCTATCGGATCGCCGGCCTCGAGTTCGTCGATCTCTCGCGCACCAACCTCACCGCTCACGAACAACTCGCCAGCGTGCTCAACCGGGCCTATTTCGCTGAAATCAACGGCCAGTGCGCCCGCGAACTGAAGCGCTCCCAGGAAGCCGCGGCCGTGTACAACTCGTTCTCCGACCAGACCGCCGCCACCCGCGAGCTCATCGTCAACAACCTGGACTCCGGCATCGATCCCCACTCGGAGATGCTCGCCACCCTGCGCGACAACCATGCCGCCAACACCCGCAAGGCGCTCGCCAAGCTCCCCGCCACACCCCATCTCACTGCCTCCGAACGGCAGGCGCTGATCGATTCGATCCGCACCCGCGAGGTCACCCTCAAGGACGCGCCGCCGTTCGTCACCCTGCTGGCCGAACAATACGCCACCTCTCAACAGCAGCACGCCGTGCCCCTGGCCGGGTTGCGCGCCACCATTGATGACTTCGAGGCCGCCGGCGCCGACCTCTCCACGCTGGTTTCGGAAATGACCGAGGCAGTCACCGCCACCAAGGAGGCACTGCAAAGCGCCGACATCCTGGAAAATGACCGCAAAACCCTGCTCGCCGCCGCCGCCAACACCACCGACCCGGCGGAACGCGCCAAGCTCATGACCGAGGCCCAAACCTCGCTGGCGGAGAAACCCGATCTGACCGGCCCCATGCAAGCCCTGATGGCGCGCCAACCCGCCTGCGTCGCCGCCCACTCGGCACTGCGCCAGGACTGCGCCAACATCCTCGGCCGGCTGCCCGCGGCGCTGTCCCAACCCGAAGCGCAACGCCTGCTGAGCGCCGCCCACAACGCCGCGCCGCTTTTTCTAACCAACCTGGAGCAGGCTCCGGCGAAAATCACCGCCTGGCGGCACGACACCCCGGTGCCGCTCACCGCCGCCATCCGCTCGTTCTTTACCGGCAAGGACTGGGTCACCGGCGGTGAATGGCAGGATTTCTATGGCATTCTGCCATTGCTGATCGGCTCGCTGATGATTTCGCTCGTCGCCCTCTGCATGGCCATTCCCGCCGGCGTCGGTGCCGCCATCTATATCAACCAGTTTTCCTCACCCGTCGAACAAGCCGTCGTCAAACCCGTCATCGAGTTCATCCAGGCGATCCCCTCGGTGGTGCTCGGCTTCATCGGGATCCTGGTCTTCGGCACCGCGCTGCGCGACCTCTCCCAGCTCGACGCGCTGGCTTGGATCCCGGGCTTCCCGATCGAAGAGCGGCTCAACATCTTCACCGCCGGCTGCCTGCTGGCCCTGATGAGCATCCCCACCATCTTCACCCTGGCCGAAGACGCCTTGAACAACGTCCCCTCCGCCTACGCCGAAGCCTCCGACGCCCTCGGCGCGTCGCGCATCCAAACCTCGTTCCGCGTCATCATCC
>JBAXBG010000194.1:0-6116 GCA_037142115.1 Verrucomicrobiota bacterium
AGTCTTGGGTCTTCAAGTCTTGGGTCTTCGAGTCTTGGGTCTTCAAGTCTTGGGTCTTCAAGTCATGCGTCTCTAGCGGATCTCCACGGTCGCGCCGGGGCGGATCAGGTTGGGAAGGCGGATGGCATCCCAGTTGGCCAGGCGGATACAACCGTGGCTGCGGGCGCGGCCGATGGTCTCCGGGTTCGGCGTGCCGTGCATGCCGATGCCCGGTTTGCTGAGGCCGTTCCAGATGACCCCGACGGGGCTGTTAGGTCCGGCCGGGATGTTCAGCGAGTTGGAATCACTGCTGCGCTTGCCGGTATCCAGCAGTTGCTGGTCGTAGCGCCAGTAAGGCAATTCGACCATGCCGCGCAATGCCCAGGTGCCGAACTTGATGAATTTCGGCTGGCCGGGAGTGATCGGAAACGACGCGATCAGGCCACGGTTCGGGCGGGTGACGGGGGTGGTTTCCGCAGCTCCCGGCTCGGCCACGACCAGCGCCGCGGGTGCGGCCTCGAAGATCCGCGCCTGGTTCATCTTGGTGTCCACCACCACGTGGCGCAGGCTCAAGACGGGGTCGGCCTCGTGGCGCGCACCGGTGAGTTTCTCGATGTAAAACGGGGTGATATTCGGCACGATGATCGAGTCCCGGGCCTTGAGATTGGTGATCTTGCCGCTGCCATTGAGGACCACCAAATACTCTTCGTCGCAGTGGTAACGCTCGGACATGAACTCACCGATGCTGCGGTAAGCCATGAGTTTTTTCTTCGCTTGCAGGCTGACCTTGGTCGGCAGGTCGGGATCCACCCAGTCTTTGACCACATCCGGGACCAGCGCCACGGCTAACGGATTGAGGACCGCCTTGCGGGCGGCAGTGTTGACCGCGATCCAATCGCTGGCCGGGTAACCGTTGACTTCGTTCCAGGAATTCACCGCCAACTCGGTGAAATGCCCGGGTTTGCCATCGACGATCCCGGGACCAAAATTCGATTCATCGAGAAAAATCTGCAGGCGCAGCGCATCGTCACCTGCCGGCTTGGCATCCAGCGGGCTGCTGGCCGGCACGGCGACCTGCCGGGTCGTGGCTTGGGTGCCGGGGATGGGCCGTGGCACAAGGGTGCCGCCGGGTGGTGTGGAATGGATCACCGGGCGAGTGGCCGGTGGCGCGGCACCCAGTTGAGCGGAGACGGGGAGCGCCGCCGCAAGCAATACAAGGAACACGGATCGTAGCATCGGTGGAACGGGGAATGAAATTAGGCGGGTGCCGCCGCAAAGGCTTCAAGCCGCCCCGCGATGGTGGGCGGAACGACGGCGCGCACCAGTATATCATCACCTTCGTATTCCGTCGAGAGCACCTTTGCCTCGCGGTGCAGCAAGCCCACCACATCGGCGCGGTGCTGGGGAATCCGGTAGTCATTGCAGCGCACCCGGTCGGCGAGCACCACCGCGCAGGCCTGCAGCAATTCCTCCATCCCCTGGCCGGTGATCGAGGAAATCCGCAGCGCCTCGGGAAACTTCCATTCGAGTGCCTGCAAGGCGTCAGGATCGGTCACCAGGTCGATTTTATTGAGCACGCTGATGACTTGCTTGTCCTCCGCTCCAAGCTCCTTGAGCACTTCCAGGGTGGTGTCGTGGAAGCGCACGATTTCCGGGGCCGTCGCGTCCAACACATGGATCAGGAAATCGGCGAGCACGGCCTCTTCAAGGGTGGCCTTGAACGCCTCGACCAGGCGGTGGGGCAGGTTGCGCACAAAGCCAACAGTGTCGGTGATCAGCAGCGGTTGGCCGTCGGGCAGGGCGATGCGTCGGGTGGTGGTGTCGAGAGTGGCGAACAGCATGTCCTTGGCCATCACGTCGGCCCCGCTGAGGATGTTGAGCAGCGAGGACTTGCCGGCGTTGGTATAACCGACGATGGCGGCGTGCGGCGTTTCGAGCTTTTCGCGCTCCTTGCGCTGGGTTTTGCGCTGTTTGCGCACGACTTCGAGTTCGCGCTTGCAGCGGTCGATGCTCATGTTGGCCAAGCGGCGGTCCACCTCGATCTGTTTTTCCCCCATGCCGCGGGCCGCCCCGCCGCCGCTTTGACCGCTCGACCCCCCGCCGCCTTCGCGGTCGAGGTGCCCCCACATCCGCGTCAACCGCGGCAAGGCGTATTGCATGCGCGCCAGTTCAACCTGCAGGCGGGCTTCCTTGGTCTGGGCGCGGCGCGCAAAAATATCCAGAATCACCTCCTCGCGGTCGATCACGCACAAATCGGCGAGTTTTTCCCACTCGCGCTGCTGCGACGGGGCCAACCCGTTGTCGATGACGATCACATCGCACTCGTGGGCGCGCGCCAATTCAGCGATTTCCGCCGCCTTGCCGGTGCCGCAAAGGAATTTCTTGTGCATCTCGCGACATTTCGAGAGCACCAACTCGACCACCTCAATGCCGAGGGTGTCGACCAACTCGCCGAGTTCATCGAGCAGCGATTCGGCCTCAATGGCCTCGCGGGGGTCAAAATAGAAGCGCACCAGCAAGGCGCGCTCGACCACATCGGGTTTCTCTCTGATTTCAAACATCCGCGCGGAAATTACCACGGTCACTTCCCGCCGACCATGGGAAATTTCAGGCAGGCGTCGGGCGACCGGAGGTTTGGGCCCGAATCCCGCTGCTCTCAGCGGATCAGATCGTGGGGTCTCTCGCCGTTGCTCCCGATGATGGATGCGAGCGCATCAATCATCGGGGCGGGTGTCTAGCAAGGACACAGGCATCAAGTCCAAATCCTTGCGCCGGCGGGCGTTCCCGCCATTTCCTGATAGAACCCCGCGCGCGTCGATCGCTTGTCCAAGCGGTCTGGCGCGTGTCACCGTATTGCGCCGTTGGCCGGGATTTTGTGCTTTGCGCAGCGGCGGTTTGCCGGGAAGCTCGCGGCGATGGATGGCGGATGGAATTTGCTGGCAGCCGGGGCGGTGAACATTTCACCGCTGTTCGCGTTGCTGACGCTGGTGCTGGTGCTGGCGGTGCTGGTGTCGCTGGTGCTCGTCAGGCTGAAGCAGAGCCTGCTGGTCGGTTATTTGTTGAGCGGGGTGCTCATCGGCAACGTGGGACTGCTGTGGCTCACCGGCACCGACAAGGGCGACCCGGTGATGTCCCAGTTCGCGGAAATCGGCGTGGTGCTGCTGATGTTCACCCTGGGCGTCGAGTTCTCGTTCGCCGAGCTCAAACACCTGTGGCGCACCGCGGTGATCGGCGGCGGCATTCAGGTGGGCGTGACCGCCCTGGTTGGCGGGCTCGCCGCCAGCGCGTTCGGGTTTCCCGCGGCCGACTGCGTGGTGCTCGGGCTGGCGGTGGCGCTCAGCTCGACGGCGGTGGCGATGAAATCCTTCCAGGACCTCGGCCAGCCTAACAACCCAGGCGCCCGCGCCAGCCTGGGAATCGCCCTGTTCCAGGACATCCTGGTGATCCTGGTGTTCCTGCTGATGCCCGTTCTCTATCATGAGGGCGACGGCGCGGTGGGCTGGCTGATCGGGCGCTCGATGCTCAAGGGCGTGGCCTTCCTGGCGGGGGCTTGGCTGTTAGGACGGTATGGCCTGACGCCGCTGCTGCACGCGGTGGCCCGCACCCGCAGCCGCGAACTGTTCACGCTGACGGTCATCGGGCTGTGCGTCGGGGTCGCGTTCGCGGGCAGCGCGCTGGACCTGTCGCTGGCGCTGGGGGCGTTCACCGCGGGCCTGGTGGTGAGCGAGTCGATTTACAGCCACCGGATTCTATCCGACATCCTGCCGTTCAAGGACCTGTTTCTGGCGGTGTTCTTCGTGTCGGTGGGCTTGTTGATTGATCTGTCGGTGGTGGCGGCGGAGTGGCCGCGCGTGTTGTTAGGGAGTCTGGTGATCCTAGTGGTCAAGAGCGGCATTGTGTTCGCGGTGCTCAAAGGGTTCAAGCTGCCGGGGCGCGCGGCGATGCTGGCGGCCGGCAGCCTGGCGAGCACGGGGGAGTTTTCGCTGGTGCTTATCGGCAAGGCGGGCGGTTACCAGCCGTTTGATCCGGCCACCGAGCAGATGCTGCTGGTATGCACGGCGGTGACGATGGCGGTGGTGCCGTCGCTGATGCGCGGGGCGGTGCCGTTTGCCAAATGGCTGGAGGGCAAGGGCATTCTGGCAGGGCACACGACGCTGCCGGCAGCGCTGACGCCGTCCAAGGTGATCAAGGAAATCCAGGATCACGCGATCATCTGCGGTTACGGACCGGTTGGGCGCGCGCTCAATGAAGCGTTGAAGCGCTGCGGCGTGGCGACCCTGGTGCTGGAGCTGAACGTTGATACCGTGCGCGCATTGAAGGGTGCCGGGCAGCCGGTGCTGTTCGCCGATGCGACCCACCCGGAAGCGCTCGATCTGGCGGGGATCGCCCGCGCGCGGTTGGTGGCCTTCACGTTTCCGGCGGTCGACGCGACCTGTGCCGCCGTGCCGCTGGTGCGCGAACGCAACCCGGGCATCTATATTTTCGGCCGCGCCAAATACCCCAACGAGGTCAGCCGCCTGCACGACCTCGACGTGCAGGTCATCCACGACGAGCGGGAAAGCGCGGTGGCGATGGTGCGCGCCGCGATTTCCTCCTACGAACGCACCGACATCGACCCCGAGGAGGTGGTGCGCGAGACGATGGAAGAGGGCGGGTGAAATCGCCGGTTTTTTTGATCGGTTTCCGGGCAGGGGGCCGCTAAGAACCGGGCGTGGCCCTGCTCCTGGCGATTGAATCCTCTTGCGACGAAACGGCGGTGGCGATCGTGCGCGGCTCGGCGGGCCGCGCGACCGAGGTGTTGGCGTCCGAGATTTCCTCGCAGATCGAGCTGCACCGCGAGCATGGCGGGGTGGTTCCCGAGCTCGCCTCCCGCAACCATTCGCTGCGCCTGCGCGGCCTGGTCGAAACGGCCCTCGCCGAGGCGGGCACCACGATGCGCGAAATCGACGCGTTCGCCGCGACCACCGGGCCGGGGCTGGCGTCGTCGTTGCTGATCGGCAGCACCGCGGCCAAGGGCATGGCCTGCGCCGCCAACCGCCCGTTTCTAGGCATCAATCACCTGGAAGGCCACTTGCTGTCGCCATTCCTGGAGCGCACCGAAGTGCCGCCGCATGTGGCGCTGATCGTTTCCGGCGGCCACACGCTGCTGTTGGATGTCGCCGGTGCCGGCCGCTACCGCAGACTCGGCGGCACCCGCGACGACGCCGCCGGCGAGGCGTTCGACAAGGTCGGGAAAATGTTAGGCCTGGCCTATCCGGGCGGGCCGGAGATCGAGCGGGCCGCCCGCGTCGGCAACCCGCAAGCCTACGACTTCCCCCGCTCGATGCTCCACGACGCGAATTTGGACTTTTCGTTTTCGGGCCTGAAAACCGCCGTGCTCTACACCCTGCAGCGGGCGGAAGGCCAGGTCGTGGTCGCCGACCTGGCGGCCTCGTTCCAGCAGGCGGTGATCGACGTCCTGATCGACAAAGCCCTGCGCGCGGCGCGCCAGACCGGCCGGCGCGTGATCGCCCTGTCCGGCGGGGTCAGCCTGAACCGGGCGCTGCGCGGCGCGTTGCAGGAGGCCTGCCGGAAAGCAGGGTATGAGTGTGTGACGGCAGCCCCGGATTGCTGCGCGGACAACGCGGCAATGATCGCGTTTGCCGCGTTGCTGCGCCATCTGGCGGGTGAGCGTTCGCCCTTGGGCGAGGACATCCATCCAAATTTGCCGCTGATGTGAGGCAATTGGGTTACACTCAAATGGTCTTGCCATCGGCGCGGGTGGAAACCTGGCGCGTGTAGCCGGATTGGAGGTCTCGGAGAAGCCCTTGGGCTGTCCTGAGCTTGTCGGTTTTGAGGGATCGCCAAGATCGCTTGCCATTCAGGGTGACCCGTGCATAGAATCCGCCACCCGCTTGCCGGACGTAATGTCCGGGGGCGTGGTGGTTTCCCAACGAGTCGTGTCCTTTTTCATATTGTTCCAAGGCTTGCCAGCTAGTAGCGGTATATTACAGGTATCATTCGAGGGGAGCGCTAAGTCACAATCGACTTAGAATGAACATCTTGGAGGGGTGGTAGAGTGGTCGATTGCGCCGGTCTTGAAAACCGGAGAGCCCGCAAGGGTTCCGTGGGTTCGAATCCCACCCCCTCCGCCATAT
>JBAXBG010000195.1:0-6097 GCA_037142115.1 Verrucomicrobiota bacterium
TTTCACGGCAAGCCCAGCACCTTGGCCGGGCTGGCGTTGCCAAAGCGGTCGAACGCGGTCACCGCGACGGCGTCGGCCCGCGTCATGCTGGCTTGGCCGGCGCTGGCGGCGGTGATTTTCACGGTGCGCCAGATGCCTGCGCTGCGGGCTTGGACGACGATTTTCGAGGTGTTGCCGTCAGGCGACCAGCGGACCACGGTGTTGTTGCCTTGCACGGACGCGCTGATGCCCGGGGCGTCCGGGGGGTGGCTGCTGATCCAGGGCATCGGCGGGACGGCGGCGGGTTGGGTGTAGGTGCGGGCGAGTTGGGTGGCGATGCCGCCGCGATTGGTGACCAGACTTTTGGCGCTCCAATGGATGTGGCCGTTGGAGTTGGTGCCGATTTTGCGGGAGAGATCGATTTGGTTGGTGATTTCGGAGGTCGGGCGGTGGTCTTCCGAGCCGCCGATGCGCTCGGTGGCGATTCCGGGCCACACCGGCCGGCTCCCTTGTTGCCGCCACCAACTCAGCAGCGCCGGAAAACTCTGCTTTTGCGGCGAGATCCGCCAATACAGCTGGGGCGCGAGGTAGTCCACCCAGCCGTTTTGCAACCATTTGCGCGAGTCGCCGGCGAGCTGCTCGTAGCTGTCGATGCCCGCCTCGATGCCGGCAGGCACGCCGGGCCGCCAGATTCCGAACGGGCTGATGCCCACCCGCACCCACGGTTTCTGGCTTTTCACCGCCGCGTAGAGGTGGCTGACAAACCCATCGATGAACGCGCGCCGCTGCGCGGGAGTCTTGCCGTCGGAAAACAGCGCGCCACCCGCCGGATACGGATAGAAATAATCGTCCAGGTGGACGCCGTCGATGTCGTAGCGGCGGACCACGTCGAGGATGACGCTCTGGGCGCGCGAGCGGGCGTCGGGGCTGGCCGGATCGCACCACGTCATCGAGCAATAGCGCTTGGTGGTGGCGGGCATGCTGCGGCAGATGTGGTTGCTGGCGACCTGCTCGGAATTGTTGCACAGCGCGCGGAACGGATTGAACCAGGCGTGGACCTCGATGCCGCGGGCGTGGGCTTCCCTGATGCAGAACGCCAGCGGATCATAGCCCGGCGAGCGGCCCATCGTGCCGGTGAGCCAGGCGCTCCACGGCTCGATCGACGACTGATAGAGCGCGTCGCATTCCGGGCGGACCTGGAAAATCACCGCGTTCATTTTCAAGGCGGCCACCTTGTCGAGGATGGCGCGCAGTTCGGCCTGCTGGGTGCCGGCGCTGAGCCCCTTGGAGCTCGGCCAGTCGAGGTTGTAAACCGTGGCGATCCACACCCCGCGGAACTCGCGCGCGATCTGTGGCGCGCGCACGTTGACCGGCGCGTAGGTCTGGGCGCCGGCCATCCCGGCCAGCGCGAGGAGTATCGGGAGCAGGCGTTTCATGTGCATGAGCGTGTGGCAGTTTGCCCTCTGGCGCAAGTGCAACAGCCAGGATGAGAGCTAAGGTGGCGCGGCCTCGAGGAGGCCGCTGTGGCCCGGGCATTCTGCCCAATACTTTTTACTTAGCCAGTGCAGGAACCGAGCGGGAAGAAGGCGGCGGGCAGAATGCCCGCGCCACAGGTGGCCCGGGCATTCTGCCCGGTGCCCTCATTGCCCGCGCCCGTTTTAAGCGGACGTATTCCGCGCGGATTCATCGGCACCGCTCTCATCGAGAGCGGGCAACCTTCCTCAGGCCCAGTCACAGAGCCGATCGACGAATTCGGCCGAGCCGTCGCGCAGCCAGCCGTCGAGCTGGGCTTGGTCCTTGAGTTGCTGGCCGCGCAGGCGAGGCACCACCGCGAAGCGGGATTGCACTTCGGGCAGGGCGGTCATGTCGACCCAGAGTTTTTCGAACTGGCTGACCGGGAAGGTGTCTTCCTGGCCGTGGCCCCAGCGTTTTTTGACGTCCTTGATGGTGATGTAGGTGGGCATCCGCGCGGCCATCGCGCGCACCGCGGTGGCCACCCGCCCGGAATCCGTTAGTTCGGCCCGGGTCAGCCCGAACACCGTTAGAAGCTTGTCGATGTGGATCCAACTGGTGTTGGAGCTGTAGTAGCGGAGGAGGAACTCGTCCTCCTCGCGGGGCATGGCGAGGCCTTCGACCAGGCGCACCTGGCCGTTGACGCGTGCCAGGCCGCCGCCGCGATCCTCGAGGCGGCGGGTGATGACCTCGACGGTGAGGCCGGCACCTTGGGCGAGATGCAGGCCGAAGATCGCCGGGTCGGCGTCGGCACCGAGGGTGTCGATGTTGTGGAGCATCAGGTGCTGCAGCTGCGGCCGCTCGGCTAACAGTTTGGCGAGGGTGCCGTTGCGCAGCAGGTTGGGTATTTCAAACCAGTGGCCGACGGGGTGCAGGCATTGCGCCGGCAGGTTGTCGGTGTAGTCACTGCCTTCGCCTGCCGCCCGCGCCCAATTCATCAGCGCGCTGCGCAGGCTGGCGCGGACTTTCTGCTGTTGTTCGTCGAGTCGTTGCTGGGGCATTTCCTCCCACAGGAAGCGCAGGTCGCGCACCATCGGATTCATCCGCAAGCCGATCGAGCGGCCGGGCGAGAGCAGCAGGGTTCCGGGGTAATCGTAGTGGTTTTCGCGGCGTAAAAACTCCTCGGTGGCGGCGTGCGTCAGGTAGCTGGTGGTGAACACATGCGGCAGCGGGTTGCCGGCCAGGCGGCCGATCCGCCGGCTCTTGGCGAGGTGGGTTTCGAGGAACGTGCGGTGCGCTCCGGCAAACTTGCAGAACGGATGCAGCGCCTTGACCACCCCGGCACCCTGCGTCCAGCGGCTGCCCACGCCGGCGGCCAGGGTGACCACGGCGAGTTCGCCGCGGGCGATGGCGGCCAGGCCTGCCTGATAGAACGGGTCCGCCAGCGGCTGGGTGGCGTCGAGCACGTCGGAGTCGAGCACGTCCTTGAGTTCGGCGTTGGCGGGCAGGCGGTTTTGGGCGAGGCCGATGCGGCCGTTTTTCAAGTCGTCGCGGATCTGCTCGTGCTGGACGCGGTCGAAGCCGTTGTGATCGAGTAATTCCGCCAGGCTGTGCTGGCTGGCGTTGTCGGATTGCAGCCGCGGCAGCAAGCGCTCGAAGAGCGTCTGCATCATGCCGGAAAATTCCGGGCGGGTGCGGCAGGCCGCGCTGAAGCGGTCGAGTTCGGAGCGTTGCGGCCGGGTCAGGGCCTGCGGGTTGGAGCGCAGCCAGCGCGGGACGTGCAGCGCATAGTAGCCGCGCGGCAGCAGCGCGGCGTCCGCGTCTAGCAACTCGGCCCGGGTGCCGTGCTCGTTGATGGCGAAGTCATAGACCACGGGCTCCATCGCGAAGGGCAGCGCGTGTTCCAAGGCGCGCTTGGTATGGGACAGGATTTCCTGCAAGCGCCGCTGGGCCTCCGCCTTGCGACCGGGCTCGAAGATAAACCCCATCCCGCCGCCGGACATCCCGCCGAGCATCCAGAACCCCCAAAAGTCCGCGCCGAATTCCGCCTGCACCGCCGCGATGATCGCCTCGGTGAAGGCATTGCTGGCCCACGGAATGATGGTCTGGAGCGGCTCGCGGAAATTGCGCGTCGTCAGGGCACCCACGCCGCGCACGTCACCGGCGCGCAGCGCGGCCACGATTTCGTCGAGTAAGCCGATCGCCTGTTGGCGGCCGGCCCACTCGGGCGCGGAGCGCAGCAGGTATTTCTCGGTCACCATTTCGAGGATCGGCCCGACGTTTTGCGCCATGCCGCCGTGCACCAGCACCAGGCTTTGCTGCAGGCGCGCGCGCGTTTCTAACGAAACCGCGGTGCGGTCCAGGATCCGGTGGGTGGGCATCAGGCGGCCGCGGCTGATGCCGAATTCGGCGTCATCGCCGGTGGCGGCCACGCCGCAGATGAGTTTCATGCCGGGCCACACGCCGCCGGAATCCTGCCAGCCGCCGCCCGAGCCGCCGAGCCATTCGCCTAACAACGCGCGGGCCAGCACCAGCCGCCGTTCGGCTTCGGCGAGCTCGCCGGTGAGAGCGGCGGCCTGGCCGGTGGCGCGCATGCACACCGAGATCAGCGAGGCGAGCAGGTTGGTGGAGACGGCGAGGCGCGAGCCTTTCGGGATGTCGTTGACGTGGCTGACCAACTCCAGGCCGCGGCCCGGGCCGGCGATGCGCGCCAGCAAGTCGGCGAGTTCCAGTCCCGAGCCTTCGATGCCGGGCGGCACGATGCCCGCGGCAATCACCGCCGCCTTGAGCAGGCCGAGGTAGTCGCGGGCGAAATCAAAGACCTCGGCCAGGCTGGTGATGTCGGCGGTGGCGCCGAGGTCGACGCTGGTCAGGCGCAGCAGCGGTTCCTCGATCACGCGCAGCCACGCTTCCACCGGCGGCTTGGCGGTTAGGTCGCGGCCATGCACGCCGAGGTCGATCGAGATGTTGAGGACGCGCGCGCCCTCCGGGAAATCCATCCCCAGAAAGAAGATGTCGCTCCAACCGGAGTGGCTCAGATCCATGCGCACTGGCGTGAGCTCGCGCAGCACCGGATAGCTGCCGTCCGCGCCGCGCTGCAGCAGTTCGGGGCGGATGCGCAGCGGGTGATCCGCCGGATGGCCCATGCGGAACATCCATTGGTTGCCGCGCACCGCGCGCACGCTGCGCCGCACCTGGTCGGCGAGCGTCTGGAAACCGATGCGTTGATAGACGCTGGCCAGCGCGCTGCACAGCGCGTCGCTCGGTCCGGAGGCGTTTTGCACCGCGAGGAAGTGGTCGAGCGCCTCCTCGAAGCGGCGCTGGAGCAGGTGCTCGTAGCCCTTGAAGGGAATCATGCCGTTGGCGGCGGCGGGCAACTTGGCCGGCAAATGAAAGCGGTGGATGGCGTAGAGGAAAAACAACGCGCGCACGCGGTGATAGAGATTTTCGCTGCGGTGGCGGAAGTCATCCAGCTCCGCGCAGGCGTCTAACAATTCAGCGGCGGTGGCGCGGGCGCATAGCGCGTCGAGCGACTGGTTGCGGACGGCGGGGTCCGCCGAGGTGATGAGGTCGATGAGCGGGCTGGCCATGCGCGTGATCAGTGAGGTTCCTGCGCCAGCAGCCCGACGAGCCCGGCGAGCACTTCCGAGCGGTCCGGGCTGCTCAGGGCCAGCGCCAATTGCGCGTTGAGCAGGCCGTATTTGAGCCCGATGTCGAACCGCCTGCCTAGCAGCTCGCTGGCCAGGTAGCGCTCGCGGGTGGCCAGCGTGGCGAGGATCCGGCTCAGGCTGGCGGGCCGGCCGGCTGCCACCTCGGCACCGAGCAAATCCATCACCGTGGGGGTCAGCACGTGCATCCCGAAAAAACACAGATAGTTGCCCGCGCGCAGTCCCGGCACGATGAGCTGTTGCTCCGCGACGGTGGGCGTGGGTTTCTCCAGGACTTCCGAGACCAGATAGAGTCCCTTGCGGTTTTCCGCCAGCCGCCCGCCCGCAACCCCGTAATACGGCAACTGGCTTTCGTGGGTCGCCTGCACCGCCGACACCGCGCACGCCTCGGCGGCGGCCACCTCAACGAGTTGGCGCGCGCAGCTGCGCGGTTCGTGGCTCAAATACAGGTGGTCGCCCACCAGCAAGAGAAACGGCTCGCTGCCGGTGAACTGGTGCGCGCTCCAGACGGCATGGCCGTAGCCGAGCGACTCGCCCTGCTCG
Organism: Verrucomicrobiota bacterium; assembly: GCA_037142115.1. Lineage (GTDB taxonomy): Bacteria > Verrucomicrobiota > Verrucomicrobiia > Verrucomicrobiales > Akkermansiaceae > Luteolibacter. The sequence continues at coordinate 5,643 of JBAXBG010000195.1, forward strand.
ACGAACTGCAGGCGCTTGCCATGCGGCCCGGCGGCCGCGCGAAACGTGGCGGCATCGCCCGGATAGACGACCACGCAGATTTCCTCCGCGCCGGAATTGAGCGCCTCCTCGACAATGATGGCCAGCGCGGTCTTGGTCTCGCCATCGCGGTCCACCAGCGTTTGCAGGGGCAGGGTCCGCTGGCTGGGGCCGGCGGCGGTGATGACGGCTTTGCGAATATCCATGGTCGGGTGCGTTGCGCGCCCGAAGTCTGTCAGTTGCTGCCCCGCTGTCAGGCTTTTTTAACCCAAAAAGGAACCTGGAAATGGTTCAGGCTACATTTTTTACCACTGATTGAACTGATTTAGACTGATTTCACTGAAAGAATTGGATGTTTACTAACTGATACTACAGTCACCTTTTAGGTGAGCGCGCATGACGTTGTAACTTCTTAATCATCAGTGAAATCAGTGGTT
>JBAXBG010000196.1:0-6077 GCA_037142115.1 Verrucomicrobiota bacterium
CGCTGAACAGGGCGATGGCGGACAGGCGGAGGAACGGATTGGATTTGGTTTTCATGGGTGGTGTTGGATTATGGATTTTGAATGCAAAAGGTCAGGCGGCACGTTGCCAGCTGCTGGATGGGCTAGTCGAAGGGATTGGGTTGATCGGGGAAAAAAATCACGGACAACTTCCATTTAAATGGAAGAAGTCATTAATTCCACGCCAAGATGGCGATTTTTCAGAATCCGTCTATTGGCCGATCGGCCAATTCGTACGGCGCTCTTGAATTGAATCCAAAAGGCGGGACGCCTATCCTCCTGCTGACCGGGCCGCCACACCCTTGACCGCGGCGATGAGCGGGGCGGCAAAGGCCCTGACCGCCCGGGCGGGGTCGGCCGGGTTGAGTTCAACCTGCTTGACGATGGCGGAGCCGACGATCACGCCGTCGGCGGCGGCGGCGACCACGGCGGCCTGTTCGGGGGTGCTGATGCCGAAGCCGACGCAGACCGGCACGGTGGTGTGGGCCTGGATCGAGGCGACCAACTCGGCGATGTTGGCCGACGGTGCGCCGTGGGCACCGGTCACGCCGGTACGCGACAGGGCGTAGATGAAGCCCTCGGCCGATCCTGCTAGCAACTTGAGCCGGTCCGGCGGGGTGGTCGGCGCGATCAGGCGGATGTGTTGCAGGCCGGCACCGCGTGCGAGGTCGGGGTTGTGGCCGGCCTCGTCGGGCGGCAGGTCTAACAAAAGCATCCCGTCGGCACCGGCGGCGGCGGCATCGTGGTGGAATTGCTCGAAGCCATAGCTGAACACCGGGTTCAGATAGGTGAAAAGCACGATGGGTGTCTGGTGGGTTTGGCGGAAGGCGCGAATCAGATCCAGCGCCCGACGGGTGGTCATGCCGGCTTTGAGCGCGCGCTCGGCGGCCAGCTGGTTGACGATGCCATCGGCTCCCGGATCGGAGAACGGCAGCCCGAGTTCAAGGATGTCGGCACCGATGTCGGCCAGCGCGCGCATGATTTCGAGCGAGTGGTCGAAGTCAGGGTCGCCGGCGGCGATGTAGGCGATGAAGGCCTTTTGTTTGGCGGCGCGGAGCTGTTGGAAGGTGGTGGCGAGACGGTCGGACATGGGAAGCAAAGCTGAAAGGTGAAAGCCGAATGGTGAAAGCTGAAACTAGCGGAACGGCACACGCGGATCTTCGCCATTCCATTTCAGCTTTCAACTTTCAACTTATATTTGATAGGGCAGGTGAACGTCGGCAGAATCGGCAGGAAAGTCGCGGGTATTGCGGGTGGTCAAGCGGCAGCCGAAGCGGCGGGCGGAGGCGAGGATGATGGCGTCGGGCAGGCGGAGGTTGGGTCGGTGGTGGCGGCGCAGGGTGACTGCGGCCTCGGCGATTTCCGCGGTGAGTTCGTGGATTTCGAATTGGGCGAGGAACTTGCGCGCCAGATCCTCGCCAGCGGTGTCCCTGACGCCGACCATGACTTCCATCCATGTGATGCGACTGATGATGCGCCGGGAGAAGGTGCCAAGGGTGGCCTGCGCGGCTGGAATGCCGTTGAGGAAATCAATCAGGATGTTGGTATCCAAAAAACCGGTCATGGGAGGATTTCCGGGTTAGTCCCACTCCGCGCGCAGCTTGTCCTGATAGGCCAGGCCATCAGCTACCCGGCCCTTGAGCGCGCCGAAACCCGCCAGCGGTTTGGGAGCGTTGGCTGGGACACGTTCGCGTTTCACCAGGTATTCGGAAACGGCTTCGCGCAGCACCGATGCCCGCGACGCGGCCCGCATGCTGGCCAAGTGGTCCAGTTTAGCGAGATCCTGCTCGTCCAGATCAACCAGCGTGCGTTTCATGGTTATAACCTGCACCCCTCTCGCCTGATGTCAATAATTGATATAAGCCAGGAAAGTGAATAGAACGGCAGATGAACGCAGATGGATGCAGATTTGAAGCACCGTAACGGTGGCTGACGGGTGGCGAGCCGACCTGAGTCGGCGTAGTCTGGCGGACTGAAGTCGGCGCTCCGTAGTCAAATGGCCATCCTCTGAGCACCGGCCTCACAGCCGCCTGGCGAGGGCTTCGCAGCCTTTGATGTCGAGTTTGCCGGAGGCGAGGACGGGGATTTCGGCGACGGGGACGATTTGCTTCGGGCACCAGAGTGAGGACAGGCCTTCATCGAGCAGCTTGTAGCGCAGGTCGATGCATTCCTGTTCGAGGGCGGTGCCGGCGATGGTGGAGAGCAGCAGGATGGCCTCGCCCTTGTATTCATCGGGCACGCCGACGATGGCGATTTTGCGTTCGGTTTCGCCGTCGAGGCCGAGCACCTTGTTGACCGCAGCCTCGATGGTTTCGTGCGGGACCATCTCGCCGGCAATTTTCGAGAACCTGGAAATCCGCCCCTCAATGAACAGGAACCCGTCGTCATCGACATGGCCGACATCGCCGGTCCGGAACCAGCCGTCCTGCAACACGTCGGTGGTCATTTTCGGATCTCCCAGGTAGCCGCGGAAGACATTGGCACCTTTGAACCAGATGACGCCTTGGCGGTTGATAGGGACCGTCCGGTCGGTAGCTGGATCGGTGATGCGGATCGCCAGGCCGGGGAGCAATTGGCCGACCGAGCCGATACGGGCGGCGGGCAGGGTGACGGAGTGGGTTTCGGGGAGCGGGTCGGGGAGGTTGACGTTGGAGCCGGGCGAGGTTTCGGTGAGGCCGTAGCCCTCCTGCGGGCGCACGCCGAATTGGTTCTCGAACGCGCTGGCGAGGGCTTGGGGGAGTTTTTCCGCGCCGGTGACCACCAGTTGCAGCGAGGCGAGTTGGGCGGGGTCGATGCGTTTCAGGTAGCCGCGCAGGAAGGTGGGAGTCGACAGCAGAACGTTGACCTGATGGAGGGCGACGAGTTCGGCGAGGCGTTTGGTTTCCAGCGGGCTGGGGTAGGTCACGAGGTTGAGGCCCTCGATGACCGGGAACCACAGGGTGACGGTGGAGCCGAAGGAATGGAACAACGGCAGGCAACCGAGGATGGCCGAGCCCATTGGCAGATCGAGCCGGGAGCCGAATTGGGTGACGTTGGCCAGCAGGTTGCGGTGGCTGATGACGGCACCTTTTGGCTCGCCCGAGGAGCCGGAGGTGAACAGCAGGATGGCCTCGTCGTCGCCGCGGCGCTGGTTGAGGCGCAGCAGCGCGCCTAACAACGTGGCGGGCAGCAGTTTGGACACCATCGCCCAGCTGAGGATTTTCCTGCGGAGAGTCGGCAGGACGCGCTCGATGAGGATGAGGTCGCGGTTGGGCGGCCACGGGAAACCGGAAATCTTGCGGACAAAGGGGTCGGCAGTGATAAAGCGGTCGACCCCGGCCTGGCGGATGCACGAGCGGATTGCCTCGGGGCCGGCGGTGAAGTTCAGGTTGACGGGGGTTTTGCCGGCGAAGATCACCGCCAGGTTGGCGATGAGCCCGGCCTTGCCGGGCGGCAGCACAATGGCCACCCGCGGTTGGTCGGTCTCCCGTTGGATCACCTTGGAAAAGGCGATCGCCGCCGCCAACACCTTGTCATAGCACAGCTCCGAATCGTCGGACCCGTCGATAATGCGGTTTTTCGCGCCGTGTTTTTTCAGGCCGATGAGCAGCGCCATCGCCAGCGAGCCTTTGAACAAGGCGCGGGCGCTGAATCCCTCCGCCGCGGCTTCCAGCAATCCCTGGCGGTAGGTGGCCACGCTCGCCTGGGCGGCCTCGATGGGCTGGGCGAGCACTAAAACCGCCGTCGGCAGGGACGAGCGGCGTTCGATGGTCAGGCTCGATTCCTGCGGGCAATCGATGGCCACCGGCAGAATCGGCAGGCCAAAGGCGCACAGCGTGCGGAGGTGGGCGGCGGGAATGTGGCAAGCGGTGGCATTGCGCACGGCGGCCCGTCCCGGGACGTAGATCAGGACGCCGCCGTTTTCCAGATAGACCCGGAGTTGGGTGCCCGCCGAGTCCGGCGCGGGGTCGTCCGCGGCGAACATCGCCCCCGACTGGGATTTTTCCAAATGGCTGCGCAGCACCGGATCGTAGTGGGAGGTTTCCTCGATCAGCCAGGTGATGGGGCGCCCCTCAAAGAGTTTTTCGAGCTGCAGGAGTTGGGCAAAGTTGAGGCGTCCAGGAATCACCAGCACCCCGGAGTTGGGAAGGCGGTCCTGGTGAAGAATTTGGATGGAGGCGGCGGCCATGGCTGAAAATCTGGGATGGGGAGAGACTCGTCGCCTCACTCCACGGACATTTACGCGGAATTTCCCCACAGAGGCACGGATTTTCTACGGAAAGTTTCCGGGGCGGGTGGGCAGGCCTGGTGTATCGGATCGAAACGCGGAGGCGCTGAGGAGTGGAGGGGTTCGCGGAGAGATTAGGGCGCGCGACGGAGGCGAACTGACGTCTTTTTCAATGCTCAATTTGTAAGCTGGCAACACTCCCCTGCTGCGACCGCTCCGTTCCTGCCTTCTGACCGCCCGGGTCTCCACGCTCGTCCTTCCCGCTTGCCCCGCGCCGCTCGCTGGCTACCCTCACCCGCATGTCCTCCTCGCTCGGCCGGATTTTCCGCATCCACACCTATGGTGAATCCCACGGTGGCGCGGTCGGCGTCGTCATCGATGGCTGCCCGCCGCGCATCCCGATTTCACTCGAACTCATCCAGCGCGAACTCGACCGCCGCCGCCCCGGCCAATCCGACATCGTCACCCCACGCAACGAGGCCGACACCGCCGAAATCCTCTCCGGCCTGCATGACGGGCTCACCCTCGGCACCCCGATTTCCATCCTCGTCCGCAACACCGACCAACGCCCGGGGTCCTACGACGAAATGGCCGCCACCTACCGGCCCAGCCATGCCGACTACACTTACGATGCCAAATACGGCATCCGCGCCCCGTCCGGCGGTGGCCGCGCCTCCGCCCGCGAAACCATCGGCCGGGTCGCCGCCGCCGCCGTCGCCAAACAGGTGCTCGCCGTCCTCCATCCCGGCATGGAAATCCTCGCCTGGGTGAAATCCATCCACGACCTCAACGCCACCGTCGATCCCGCCACCATCACCGCCGCCGCCATCGAATCCAACATCGTGCGCACCGGCGACCCCGCCATGGTCGACCCCATGATCGAACGCATCAAAGCCATTCGCGCCGCTGGCAACTCGGTGGGGGGCGTCATCGAGTGCGTCATCCGCCATTGCCCGCCGGGCCTCGGCGAGCCGATCTTCGACAAACTCGAGGCGGACCTCGCCAAAGCCATGCTGTCGATTCCCGCCACCAAGGGGTTTGAAATCGGCTCGGGCTTCGCCGGCACCCTCCTCACCGGCAGCGAACACAACGACCCGTTCCGCATGCTCGAAGGCGTGGTCCACACCACCACCAACCACTCCGGCGGCATCCAGGGCGGCATTTCCAACGGCGAACCGATCGTATTCCGGGTGGCCTTCAAGCCCACCGCCACCATCATGACCTCCCAACTCACCGTCACCGCCGGCGGCCAAAACACCGAACTCACCGGCAAGGGCCGCCACGACGCCTGCGTCCTGCCGCGCGCCGTCCCCATCGTCGAAGCCATGGCCACCCTCGTTCTAACCGACCAACTGCTCCGGCAAATGTGCTTGGCCCGTGGATCGCAGATCGCGGATCGCCGATGAAAGACTCGTTCTTCCCATCCCTATCAGCAATCCGCCAGCTCTGCCATGTCCCACGATTCGATCAACCTCACCACCGTCGCGCTGGCCATCTTTGTGGTCTGCGCGGGGTTCGTGTTGTTGCGCGGCGCCATCAAAATCTTCCTCGGCTGCCTCGTCCTTGGCGCCAGCGCCTGGGTCGGCTTCCGCATGTGGAACCTGGCCCCGGAACTCATCCACGCCACCTTCGGCGCCCACCTCCAATGGCTGGCCACGGCGCTCCCCATCGCGGCCTTCCTGATCACCTTCCTCATCGGGCGCATCCTGGTCAACTTCCTCGCCAGCCCGTTCCAACCGGCGGACGGCCAGCGCCCGCCGCTCACTCTGGCACGTCTGCTCGGCGCCGCCCTGTTCACCCTGATCCCCACCGCCCTCGTCATCACCCTGCTGGCGGTGCTGATCTATCACGC
>JBAXBG010000197.1:0-5960 GCA_037142115.1 Verrucomicrobiota bacterium
CCACCACCGCCCGCCCCAGCCGCCGACGCGACCCGCATTCTGGCGCAAGTCCTCGGCAACGAGGAAGTGCAGGTCTTTCTCCGGCTTGACCTGATGCAATTTCTGCCGGCCAAGAAACTTCCCTAACTCCGACCCAGCCCTTATCCAACGATGTCCTGGTTTTCAAAGAATTACGAAAAAGCCGCGCTGGGCGGAACCCTGGCCCTGGCCCTGGGCCTGGTCTATCTCGGGTGGTCGACGTTTGGCAGCGTGGCACAGGACTTCGGCGATAGCCTCAAAGGCAAGGGGCCAAGCATCACGGCGGTCGCCGATGCCGACTTGATCCCCAAGACCCTGCAATCGATGTCGCAAGACCGCACCTTGAAGAAAGCCACGGATGGCGAGCGGGCGGTGGACCTGTTTACCGGGATCGCGCTCTTCATCAAGAGCAGCGCGCCCGACAAACCGGTGGATCCTTTGACCGGCCCACCGATCCATCCCCCGATTCCCAACTCCTGGTGGATCGAACACCACCTGGACCCGGGCTTCGCGGACTCGCCAAGTCGCGACCCCGATCACGACGGCTTCAGCAATTTGGAGGAGTTCCTCGCCAAAACCAACCCCAACGACATCAAGTCGAGACCCCAACTGATCTCCAAGTTGATGTATGTGAAAGACGACAGTCTGGCCTGGGTGCTCCGCCCGGGATACCCCGACGGCGACAAGTTCACCTTTATCTACAAGGACTCCAAAAACCGCGAAAACAAGATTCCGGCTGGCGGCATGGCCGGCACGAATGAATTGTTCTTCGACAAGGAACCGATGGCCAAGCGCTTCAAGCTGCTCGGTCACGAAGTCCGCAAGGAGGTCAGCAAGAGCACCAAGATCGAAATGGAAATTACCATCGTCCGCATCGAGGACCAGCGGCCCAATAAAAAAGGCGTGGTCTATGAGATTCCCGCGCCCCTCACCGAGGAGCGCAAGAACGAGCACCTGAAGTTCGACCGATCCGCGGTGTTTTCGCTGGAGGCCATCGGCCTCAACGGCACCGAATTCAAGGTCGAGGAAAATACCTCTTTCTCCTTGCCGCCCGACGCTCCCAAAAAAGATTTCCTCCTCAAGAAGGTCACCCCCGCTCTCGTCACCATCGAATACACCGATGAACTCGGCGCCCTCAAGACCGTCGAAATCCAGAAAGGCCGCATCCTCCAAGCCGCCGAATAGATTCTTGCAGATATCGCTTTCCAAACCTCGAAAACATCGCCAGAAAACCTCAGCCCACAATGCACAAAACGCCAATGTATCGATCCAGTCGCACCGCTCTCACTTTAATGGCCTTGGCATCCACCATGCCGGCCGTCGTCACCGTGTCGAATGCCGGTGAACCTTCTGACAACTACAGCGGCTTGGCCCAGCGCGAGATGGTCCGCCGCCAGAACTTCATAGCCGTGGGCGATACCCTGCTCGCCGCAGGCCGTGAAGCCTACGCCAAGGGCGATTACCAGCAAGCAGTGGATAAATACAAGCAGGCGCTGTCCAAGATTCCGAATGCTCCGATGTTTGCGGATCGCCGCGCAAGCTTCACCGCCCATTACAGCGATGCCAGTGTCGCACTCGCCATGCAAGAGCGCAAACTCGGAAAATACACCGAAGCCCGCATGTTGCTCGAGGAAGTTCTCGTCGTGGATCCCGAAAACGCCATCGCCAAGCGCGAAATCGGCTATCTCGACGATCCGATCCGCACCAACCCCGCGCTCACCTACGAGCACACCCAGAACGTGGATAAGGTCCGCCGCCATCTGTATACGGCGGAAGGCAACTACAACCTCGGCAAATACGACGAGGCCAAGCGCGAATACGAAATGGTCCTCCGCCTGGATCCTTACAACACCGCCGCCCGCCGCGGCATGGAGAAACTTTCCCAGACCAAAGCCGACTACTATCGCGCCGCCTACGACCAGACCCGCGCCGAACTGCTGTCGCAGGTCGACGCCGCCTGGGAACTGTCGGTTCCAGCCGACGGCCCGAACATTCCGACCAACGTCGGTGCCAGTCAGGAAAGTCATGGTGGCGTCGCTTACATCACCGAAAAACTCCGCCGCATCGTCATTCCGAAAATCGATTTCGCGGACACCACGGTTGAGGAAGCGATTGACTTCCTCCGCTTGCGGGCTTCCGAACTCGACACCCTCGAACTCGACCCAGCCAAGAAGGGCGTCAACTTTGTCGTCCGCCGCCCCCGCTCCACCGGCGTCACCGCTCCGGCCGCCGAAGGTGCCGCCGCCGATGCCACGGCTCCCGCCGCGGAAGCCCTGCCCACCGCCACCACCGACGTCGGCGCGCTGCGCGTCAAGGAACTCCGCATTCGGAATGTGCCGCTGGCCGTCGCTCTCAAGTATATCTGCGATCAAACCAAACTGCGCTACAAGGTGGACGACTTCGCCGTCACCCTGGTGCCGCAGACCGAATCCGGGGAGGATATCTTCACCCGCAGCTTCACCGTGCCACCTGACTTCGCCACCTCGCTGGGTGCCGAAGGCGGCGGCGGCGGTGCCGAAGCCGATCCGTTCGCCGCAGCCGACAAAAAAGGCGGCAGCGCCAAAACCTTGTCGGCGCGCAAGCCGATTCTCGAACTCCTCAAGTCCTCCGGCATCAGCTTCGCGGAAGGCGCTTCGGCGACCTTGAGCAGCAACGGCGTGCTCCTCATCACCAACACCCCGAGCGAACTCGACAAGGTCGAGCAACTCGTCCAGGCCTACGGCAACAAGCAGCCCAAGCAGGTCAAAATCACCACCAAGTTTGTCGAAATCGCCCAGAAAAACACCGACGAACTCGGCTTCGACTGGGTGATCAGTCCGTTCGCCATCGGCAAGAACGGCAACCTCTTTGGCACCGGCGGCACCGTCGGCAACGGCACCGCCCGGACCGCCGCCGATTTCATCAATCCGGTCAATTATACCACCATCCCGGGCATTCCCAGCGGGTCCACGACCCCGGTGTCCAACACCCCGACCGCCGGCTTGCGCTCGGGCGATGCGGCGATTGCCGGCAATTCTATCGACGCGTTGCTCAACAACCCACAGCGCACCGCCCAGAATGTCAGCGTCGCCCCCGGCATCATGGGGCTCACCGGCTTATTCGACCAGTCCCAGGTGCAGATGATCATGCGCGGTCTGGCCCAGAAAAAGGGCTCCGACTTGATGACCGCCCCCTCGGTCACCGCCAAGTCCGGCCAGAAGGCCACTATCGAGATCATCCGCGAATTCATCTACCCGACCGAATACGAACCCCCGCAAATCCCTCAAAGCATGGGCACCGGCAGTGGCGGTGGCGGTGGCACCGGCATCACCATCAACACCAGCAGCAGCTTCCCGGTCACCCCGGCGACCCCCACCGCCTTCGAGACCCGCAATACCGGCGTCACCCTCGAAATCGAACCCACCATCGGTGAAAACGACTTCGTCATCGACCTGCGCTTTGTCCCCGAAATCGTCGAGTTCGAAGGGTTCATCAACTACGGCAGCCCGATCCAAACCTCCTCCACCGATGCCCTGGGCAACCCGGTCATCAACGTCCTCACTGAAAACCGGATTGAAATGCCGGTGTTCTCGACCCGCCGGGTCAGCACCCAGCTCACCATCTATGACGGCTACACCGTCGCCGTCGGTGGCCTGATGCGCGAAGACGTCCAGAAAGTTCAGGACAAGGTGCCTATCCTCGGCGATATCCCGATCGTCGGCCGCTTGTTCCAGAGCACCTCCGAAAACCATATCAAGAGCAATCTCATCGTCTTCGTCACTGCCCAGATCATCGATGCCACCGGCCGCCCGCTCCGCGGAGTCGACTCCGGATCCGCTCCCGCCACCCCGGCCGCTGGGCCGACTGATGCCGGCGCTGCCGGTGTTCTGCCCGCACTCGACCTGCCGCCGCCTTGAACCAGCGGTTCATGACACTCACGCTCCCATTCAACCCAACCTGAGAATCCATCCTTCCACGACACGCGGTGTCGAGGCATGTCAGATCATGATTGACATCCTCGGCCGCGAGTTCAGATTTACCTTGCTATGAAAGACCAACATTTTTCAAGTCCACGCTCGCGCTCAACCTGCCGCGGCAGTGCGGAGATTGAGTGTGGGCCGCTTCCGGCTTGCCAACCCAAACCCCGGATGATCTCCCCCATTTTATTGCGCTTGAAGGAATTCTGCGCGTCCAGTGCGATTGCGGCCATGCTGCTCGTTACCCTCGGGCTGACATCCGCTGCCTTTGGCGCACACGTGACGCCGAGTGAAGGCGTGACTTTATGGCGCGATTGGATGTCGGTCCTGGAGCGCTCGGAGTACGACAGGCCCGATGCGACCCCGTACATCAGGCGCGATCCGAGCCAGACCAGCGGACCGCGGCTTTACCTGATGACGGATCGGGTGGTTGAACAAACCAGCGAGTCCACGGCGCAGTTCCAAACAGGCGATTATCGGATGGTGTTGGCCGATGGAGCCACGGACGATGTGGACGGGGATGTGGATAACTACACCGATCTCTTCGAAGATACAAACAAGTTTGCTGATAGGAATGACCCTGTCAAGATCCCCAAAGATGATAAGGGTAACCCTCTCCCTACAGACGCGATAATGATACCGCTGGCGGATGGCAGTTGGATGGGGATTTCTGATAAAGCCCTGACGGCTCCCACCCCCGCGGTAATCGTGTCCGCCTCACCAGGTGCGATTGTGCGCGCGACCGCCGCACCCGCCTCCAACTTCAACCGCCCGGCCGCATTCACTAACTACTCCGCCTTGGGCTATTACTATTTTGAAACGAGTGGATCCCGCTATCAATATCCATTGTCCCTTTACCAACTGAGGCAGGATTACCATTATCCACAGGACTGTAACGCCCTCGAGAGTTCCATCGTTCCAGGTGTATATAAGGTCGAGTTTTCCACAATTCAAAACACTCCCTACGGCAAGATGACCGCATCGGTGGACCATCGCTTGGTTCCTGACGGGACGCTGACCATAGGTATGAAGAAGCCGACTTGGCTGCTTCGCTCGCTTACTACCTCCGCCACCGTCACCAGCAAACCCGTCGCGCAACCGTGGGTGGGTGGCAAGCTGAAATTCGACCCTTACTTGCCATTGACTCTCAACTGGGACAATCTCTACTCTGCCGGACTGGCTTCGCCCGCTGACAACATCGATATCTGGTTTGAAGACGATACCGGCTTCCGATTCAGCTACGCATATCGGGTGTCCGGGGCTATCTCGACGAAGGCGATCGACGACCTGAAATCCGCAGCGGTGAATTGGTACGGTGATGTTAAGAGTTTTGTTGGGCAGTCGGCCAGCGGCCATATCGTGATGCAATACAAACGGTATGCCAATGGGCAGGCTACAGCCGATCTTTCCACGGTCACTCTGCAGATTCCGGTCGAGATGTATGTGAGCTATGCCTCGTGGAGAAAAGCGTGGTGGCCTTCGTTGGCCGAAAATGATCCGCGATCCGACCCGGGCGCGGATTTCGATGGCGACGGATATACCAATCAGCAGGAATATGATCTAGGCTACGATCCCACGACAAAGGCCATTGGGATCGCCGTTTTCACCCCCACGCTCACCTCCACCACGGCGACCATCGGTGGCAACTTGACATTGGATCCCTTGGTCACGGACGGCAGCACTGCGGTCTATGAGTCGGGTGTGGTTTACTCAGCCACCAACCAAACCCCGCAGATCGATGGCCCCGACGTCACCCAGGTGATCAGCGTCGACATGTATCACCCCACTGCCGATCTGACAGACCTGCAGGAGGGGACGCAATATTGGTATCAGGCCTACGTGATTTACGGTGATGGCACGGTGTTATACAGCTCGCCGGTGGCGACCTTCACCACGCCCCGGCCTCCCCCGATCACCTTGCCCACGATGGGTGCCACCACCCTCACCGGGGTCACCGGATCCAGCGCCACGCTGGGCAGCAGCGTG